>DATFQZ010000183.1:0-10802 GCA_035263765.1 Candidatus Angelobacter sp.
CTGTGGTCGTGGCCCACCAGGTCGCGCAGCAGGACGTCGGCAACGTACTCATCGAGGTGGAAAGTGGCCATGCGGCTATAGTAGTTACCGCTATAGCGGTTTTCAAGCTCCTTTACAGGCTTGACGGCGTGTGGCATGGTCGGTCGTGGAGGCAAGAGAAAGCATGTTAAAGCGCATCAAATTCACCACTGTCCCCGTACAGGACCAAGCCCGCGCCCTGGAGTTCTACACCAAGAAACTGGGACTTAAGGTTTTTACCGATCAACCTATGGGCGATTCGCGGTGGATCGAACTGCAGGTTCCCGGAGCCGAGACGCTAGTCGTGTTGTTCAAGACAGCCAATCACGCGCCGGGCAAAATGCCGGCTGCTGTGTTCGTGGCTGATAATGTTCAGACGACGTACGAAGAGTTGAAAGCGAAAGGCGTGGAGTTTCAGCAACCGCCTAAGAAGGAACACTGGGGCGAGCACGCCATCCTTAAAGACAGCGAAGGCAACTTCGTTCTCATCGGCAATTAGCTTCTTCGGTCAATCCGCCTTGGTGGGAATACTTTCCAAGACTCTGACTTTCCAGTGATCTTCAGCTCCGGTCATCACCACGTAATACTGTACCTGGGCGTTGTCGCTGTGGATGACAGTGTTGCCCTCCAGGATTTGTGTCTCGATGCTGGCCGTATCTCTGAGTTCCATGGCCGAGCCGTCAACAGAATAGAAAAGAGCGTCGACCTTATGGCCGCGGTCGATGATGCGCGTCCTCAAGCCGAGGGATTGCTGGTCGCGAATGCGTCCTGTCAGTTTGTCCAGCGCCAAGCCAACAAAATACTCATTAAGCGCTGCGGGCTGGTTTGCGTTCACGGCGGCTTCCAGCGTCTGCCAGGCGGCTGCATAGTCGCGCGCGATGGCCTGCTGCACGCCTTCATCGACCTGGCGTGGAGCTGCGCGATCCGCGTTGAGCTGCACGGCAGGTTTGGTATCTGCGAAGATTTGACGGAGAATCGGTACCCCGTAAAGCAAGAGCAGCACAGAGATCATCAACCACACGGCACGCACGAGTTTCATTTTCTGCCTCCTACGTGCAGTTCGTTACCTAGCACCACGCCCGCGGCCACGGCGATCTGAGCGTCGCCGGCAGTGGGCAATTCAGCGCGGGCAATTCCTTTGCGGATGCGCGCATCCACGGTGCTGCGCCCCGCGGAATCGGTCTGGGTAAAGGTCACGATCGTGCCGTCAGGGACCGGATTGCCCGTGCAGTCGCGGACGGGATCGGTTTCCACCACTACGCCGCTCTTACCCTGCTGGACGACGTGGATGCGCAGGTTGCAGGGATCGGAAGCCACCTGTTGCACGACGCGGCGCACCGAGGTTTCTCCCAGCGTAGCCACGAACTGCGCAGGACCGGCTTTGCGCGCTGAAGAACTGCTGACCCAGGCCACACCGTTGCGGCTTGTCACGGTCTGGGAAGCAGAGGAGCCCCCAACCGAGAGGCTAAAGGCGACCGGCGCCGGTTGCAGCACGAAGTTCTGGTAGGCATCGAAGACGAAGGCCATACCGCTGATCACGCCGCGACGGTCGACCGGGACGCGTGAGGGCCGCGCCAGGAAGCTTAAGTTCTCCGGCTTTGCCGGCGTGACCCAGAAGACCTGAGTTTGCGAGCTGTCGCCGCTCCGCAAGACGGCGATCCATCGTCCCGAGGTGCGTAGCTCTTCTCCCTTAATGACGACGCTTGTCTCGCGGTCCAGGCGCACTGAGCGCTTGATGATGTGTGCCGGTCCAATCAAGTACAGCACGCCGTCGCCGGTGCCCGTAATGCCGACAGTCATGGGTTGTCCGGCCGCAGAACTCAAGGGAACACGGAGGTCGGCGGCCTGCACAAGAACGGGAAGCGTGGCGATGATGAGCGCCAAAAATGAAACCTTGCGCATCGCTATTCTCCGCGGGTAAGGCTGTATTGATTCACGGTTACGCGATAGCTGTGGACTTGCGCAGCCAAGTCATCGCGCAGGTCAACGGCAAAGGTTTGCGGTGTCTGCGGCAGAAGGGCATGGTCCACGTAACCGTCGGAGACCCAGATGATTTTGCCGGACGCGTCATAGAACGTGGCCAGCACGTGTGGGATGTTCACCGTCTGCCCGCTTTCATTGAGCAGCTCGCCGCGGAGAACGGTGCGCCCCTTGTCGTTCTTCTCCACGCGCTGATGAAGCACGGCGATCACGGGATCGGCGGCAGCCGGCACGAGCATGGAGTCGGGCTTCATGCGCACTGATTTTAAGTCGGCGAGCCTCATCTTGGGAAAGTCAATACGGTAAGGAGAGATCTCCTTGGGCAGGAGAACGTGCGAAGTCTTGTCGAAGCTGCTCTCCTGGGCCACATCTTGTCCGCTCTTATTGACCAGCGTGGCGCTCACGGATACGAACGCCGGCACGGTGTCTTCATTTTCGATCTCTCCCAGGATGATGATGCCGCCGACGTTCTCGATGGGATTCATGGAGAGAATGCGCACGTGGGGATTCTCGACATTTTGCGCCCCCCAGTCATCGCCGGCGCCGCGATAGATGATGTCCCAGCGCAGGTAATTCACCGGAATCACCTGCGGCGGAACGCTGGCTTCTTTTTCGCCTTGCCACAGGACTTTCCATGCGGCGTCGTCGCGGATGATCTTAAGGTCGCGCGTCTCATAGAAGGCCCCGACGGCGGTCGAATACTTCAACTCCGTGCGCACCAAAGCTTCGTTGTCGTTCTCGTGCAGCACCCGGGTGTTGATGGTTTCCAGTTGCGAGTAAGTTTTCAAGCTGCTGTAGCGTCCTTGCAGGTCGCGCTGGAAGCTGCCGGCGTCAACGTTGCTGGCAGCGGCTACGTAGGAATACGCTGCTTTCCAGTTGTGCGTCTGAACATTGTTGAACATGGACTGCACCGCGCCCTCCGGTGTGGACGCCGGCGCCGTGCTGCTCTGGTGCGCCGATCCCGCCGCGATCAATACGACGGTGAGAACCGCGAAGGCAATAGCCAGAAGATATTTCATGAGCGCACCTTCCTGAGAACAGGCTCCGCATCGATGACAGCTGCGGGAAATGTCACGGTTTCGGCGAAGCGGCGCTTGTCCGGAATCACCAGAACCAGGATCAGCGAAAGGATGCTGCTGCCGATGGGGAGCGTACCCCACAGAATGCCTTCCATTGCGGTGGGTGGTGTCCCGAAGTATGTTTTCCGCGCAGGTGGAATGCCGTCTTTCACCCACAAGCTGACGTTGCCGCGGTCGTAGATCTCCTGCTTGCGCCAGCCGGCGAAAGCCAGAAGCGGTTCATAATACGGATCGCGGACAAAAATCCATTTCAGCCCGTACTGGTCGGCGTGTTTCAGGACTGCGCGCAGCGACTCCATCCCGTTGGTCCCATAAAACTTCGAGTTCGTCAACTGGGCGGAGCCGTACTGCGTCATCTCCGGCAGCAGGCGTGCGGAGTTGTATTCGCCGTCCACGCTCGAAGCATTGGCGTAGGTGCCCACTTCGGAGATCTTGCTGCCGAAGCCGAGCGTCAGATAACGGAAACGATCATGGCCGTCGCGGTTGAGGAACGAGACCACTTCGCTCGTGCTGAAGGCGAGGTCGTGCATGGGATGATAGATGGGCCAGGACACGGCCATGGCCATCGTGAAACCTGCCAGTGCCCCCATGCTGAGTGCGGCTTTGCGTCCGAAGCGATCGATGAGGCTTTGGGCCAGGAGTCCCACGAAAGGAAGAGCCATCAAGCTGGCCCAAAAGGTAAAGCGTTCAAACGTCAAGACCTCAAAGGCGCGCCCCAGCAATATGCGCGGTACGGGAGTAGTCCCGCCCAGCCCGAAGATCGTGGTTAACCAGAATCCGAGGAACAACGGGCGCAGCCTGGATTCACTGAGGCCTTTTACGAAGAAATACGGCATGGCCAACAGCATGGCTCCCCAGGGAATAATGAAATAGTTGAGCCCCAAAGCAAGGCTTGACAGGAAATTCTCGCGACTGGCGTGCGGAATGGGCATCTGCTTGATCGGGTTGTGGTACAGCGCAAGCCAGTAAGGCAGAAGCACGAGTCCGACGCCGAGGGCCGAGAGCATGCCGAAGATGAACCCGCGGGCGATGACACCGCCCGGGCTGGAGTTGACGCCATCACGCTTCCGATCCAGGATGGCGGTGAGCAGGATCGGCAGGGCGAACAGCACGCTGCCGAAGAGCAGCGTCACGTGGTGGGCGCTCGCCGCTGCCAGAATCAGCGCGAGGCCTTTCACCAGGGAACGCCACTTACCCTCGCGCGACCAGGAATAGAAGTACGGCAAGGCGTTCAGGTAGAGCGGCGCGGCCCAGGTGGTGGAGAGCTGTCCGGCCTGATAGACCAGGAAAGCGAGCGAGCCCAGCAGCACGCTGCCAACTGCCGCATAACTGGCGGCGCGGTCGCTGACCCAGATGCGCGCATAGCGGTACACGCCGATGGGCAGCAAAAGAATCGCGATGAGCTGGACCAGCATGTATGCCAGATTCAATCCCATGATGTGAGAAAAGAGCGCCATCCATTGCTGCTCGAGCGGCGGATAGGTGGTCTGCGAAAACCCCGTGAACCACTTTTCATTCCAAGGATTGAACCAGTGCTGGGCGTAGTGCGCGGCAAAGAACTGATGCAGGTGGGCGTCGTAGGAGTCGAGTGGAAGCTGCATGAGCAGAAGCGGGCCATGCACCAGCAGCGCCAGCAACAGGACCCAGCTCAACGGCACGGCTCGGCCTGATCCCAAAACTTGGTTTCCGGAAGCGATGGTTGGTGAACTCATGCAAGAACCTCCGCGATGGTGACAAGGGTGAAAGAACGGACGAGTGGCGTCGAGCAGCAACTCTGCTTCCGGAGAAGTTCGATTCCAAAAGAGGCGATGGGGTTTGCTTTGTGGCACGCGGAGTCTCTTCGTGTCGTATCTGTGCGCCCTAGTTTTCAGCGGGTAAGGAATCCTCTCGCTCAGAACCAGCATCTCGATTCAACATAACAACAGAGTTGCTGCTTTTACGGGCCGCGGCTCTGTTGCATTTGTCGAAGCAAAGGGCCCTGGGACCCCGGCGTTCCCGCTGCCTGCATCTTCGGACAACGGTGGTCCTGGTGAAACAAAGCCTATTGGGTTTGGCTCTCTTCTTTTCATTAATCCCGGCCAGGCTAGGCTGGGCGCAGACTTTTGAAGTCGGCGGGCCGTCATCTGCGCAGCCCTCTCAGGCGGATAAGAAAGGCAAGAAGGCGCAGTCCGGTGATGCATCTTCAGGCGCCAGTATGGGTTGGGGGAGCAGTATTGAAGTCGGGCGTAATGCCCGCGCTGCTCAGGACGCGCTCAAGAAAGGCGACTACGCCGCGGCCTTGACGTTCTCCCAGCGCATGACCCAGGCTGCCCCCAATGACGCTCGCAACTGGTTTCTGCTGGGATATTGCGGACGCCTGGCGGGTCGGTTTCAGACGTCGCTCGACGCGTACCGGCGCGGGCTGGCCAGGCAACCGAATTCCGTGGAAGGCCTTTCGGGCATGGCGCAGACCTACATGCGCATGGGCAAGGCCGACGAGGCCAAGCGGTTGCTGATGCAAGTGATCGCGGCCAACCCCCGGCGCCCCGTGGATCTCACGCTGGCCGGTGAACTGTTTTTGCAATCCGGTGACGTGGCGCAAGCCACAAGCCTCCTCGAACGCTCCGAGGCAGTGCAGCCTGCGCCGCACACGGACTTGATCCTGGCCATTGCCTACATGAAGGGCAAGCAGGAGGAAAAAGCCAAACAGCTTCTCGATCGCGCGATCAAACGCAGCCCCGGGAGCACGGATGTGTTCCGCGCCGTAGCCGAGTTTTACCGCGAGAGCCGCGACTACCAGTCTGCCATTGCGATTCTGCAACGCGTTCCGACTAAGGGTCCCGACGTGCTTTCCGAAATGGGCTACACCTACGAACTTGCGGGGATGAAGAAGGAATCAGCAGACACGTACGAAAAAGCGGCGGGCGCTGCGCCCAAAGCGGCAACGATCCAGTTGGCGGCAGCGCAAGCGGAGCTGCGCGTGGGCAATGTCGACAAGACGCGAGCCTTCCTGGCGCGTGCCGAGCAGATCGACGCCAGCCATTATCGCTTGCACGCTACGCGCGGCGATCTGGCCATGCTAGAGCACCGCGACAGCGACGCCGTACAGGAATACCAGGCCGCGCTGTCCGCCATGCCCGAAGGGCCACAGGAAGGAGTGCTCTATCCCACGCAATTGCGCCTGGACTTGATTAGGGCCTATCGCAACCTTGACGACAAGGACGGAGTCCAGCAACAACTCCAACTGGCGCGCGCAGCGCTGGCGCCGATCCAGGTGGATGGCACGCGACGCGTGGAATACCTTTGCCTGCGCGCCGCGATTCAAGCGCTCGGCGACGACATGGCCGGGGCCGAAGCCGACTTGAAGGAGGCCCTGGCAACGGATCCCGCCAGTGACAAAGCCACGTTGCAGTATGCAAGCTTGCTCTGGAAGATGCAGCGTAAGGAGGAAGCCAAACAAGCTTACCTGGCATTACTGAGCCGTGATGGGAAAAACCGCTATGCGCTGGAAGCCATGGGCTATCTCTCGCGCGACCTGGGCGACAATGCCGCCGCGGAGCAATACTTCACACGCATGGCGTCCGTCTATCCGGACGACTACGTTCCCTACATGGCGCTCGGCGATCTTTACACCAGCACCCGCGTGTTCGATCAAGCGCAGGCGAATTACGAAAAAGCAAACAGCTTGGCGCCCGGCAACGCGCAGATCATCGTGGGCGGCTCCAACGCGGCCATCGACGCGCAACAAGTCGATTTGGCCGGCGCCTGGGTGGCCCGGGCCTCCGGCTCCTTGAAAAACGATCCGCGCATTATGCGCGAGATGGAACGATACCTGTTTCTGAAAGGCAGATACGCGGAGTCGGCGCGGCTCGGCGAGCAGGCCGTCACAAAACTGCCGCATGACCGCGACGCCGCCGTCTATCTCGCCTACGATCTCTACAACCTGGGCCGTTACGACGAAGTGCTGACCCTGGTCAGCCGGTATGAAACCGTGCTGCCTAAGGAACCGAACTTCCCGCTCCTGGCCGGGCACGTGCATCGCCAGGACCAGCTGCTGCAGCAGGCCATCGACGATTTCTCCCGCGCGCTCGAGAAAGATCCGCACATGGTGGAGGCGCTCGTCAACCGTGGATACGCGCGTAACGATATGCAGGATGCGCTCGGAGCCATTCGCGACTTCCAACCTGCCCTCCAGGTCAACCCTGACAACGGCGTCGCCCATCTCGGCCTGGCCTTTTCGTTTCTCCAAGTGCACCGCTCACGCGAGTCGCTGGAAGAAACCAACATAGCCGAAAAGCTCCTAGGCGAAAGCGGACCCACACACATGGCCCGGGCCGGGGCCTACCGGCAGATGCGTGTCCTGAACCGTGCGGAGACGGAATACCGGCTGGCGTTGAAGTTCTCGCCTGACGACCTCAAACTTCACGAAGCTCTCGCCGACACGCTGTACCACGCGCGTCACTACAACCCGGCGATTCAAGCCTGGGAAGATGCGCTGCAACTTTCGCCGGATGATCCTTTGGTTTACGCCAGCCTGGCCGCGTGCCACGCGCAGCTGGGTCATCGCGCCGAAACGCTTCGCTACATTCAATTAGCGGAAGACCAGGCCACGGACCAGTCAGCCATTCTGCTGGCCAGCGGTGAGGCGCTCCTTACCCTGGGCGACCACAATGCTGCCATGGAGCGCTTCACCCGCGCTCTGGAAGCGCCGGACGCCAACCGCGTGGACGTACGCCTGGCATTAGCGAAGCTGTTTGCACGTGAGGGCAAGTTCGGCCACGCTAAGCAAGAGGTCGCTCTGGCGTTCGCGGAATCACGCATCGGCGAAGCCTCGCCTCTCACTACGGACAACCTGGTCGAGGCCGCCAATGTCTTCCTGGCCGCCCACGACTTCCCCCTGGCCGAAAGATATTTCTCCAAAGCCAAAGACATGGGTGCGTCAGATGAAACCGCAGCGATCGGCCTGGCGGATACCTACCTTGCCGAGGGTAAAGACCGGCAAGCAGCCAAGATTCTGGCTGCGCTCGGCAAAACCCCGGACTATCAGCAAAACTACGATTTCCAACTGGCCTGGGGAAACGTTTACAACCAGGAGCATCAAAACCTCCTCGCCATCTCCGCGTTCGCGCGCGCCAACCAGATCGCTTCTGAGGACCGGACTGCGCAAAAGGCCATGTTGCAAGTGGCCGGCCAGGAAGGAACGCCGGTTCTGCCCGGCTTGAGCATGCGCAGCGAATTGACGACTGGTCCTGTGTACCAGGACACCACCGTTTACGAGATGGACGACAAGTTGCTCGGCACGCCGGTACAGCCGATCACGTCGCAGGAAACCGCGCTGGGAACCGAATTCAACTATCGCCGGCGCTGGGTTCCCATCAGGGGATACTTCGGCTTGCGCAATTTTCACGGAGACCTATCCCTGACCAACGTTGTGGGCATCATTCCCCGCAACACATTCGACACTTTGTTCAACGTGGGCGTGGTCCCATCGCTGAGGCTGGCCGGCGCGCACATTACCCTCAATCCCGGAGTCGAATTCACCATCCGGCGCGATACGGTGTCACCGGTGGAGCTCGACCAGAACCTGCTGCGCGAGTATCTGTATCTGCAAACGTCTCCTTTTGGCCAATGGCTCGCCGTCCAGGGATATGCCATTCGCGAAGCCGGCCCCTACACCCGGCAGCCCCTGCGCTCGCGCGACTTGGCTGCTGACCTTGAATTCCGCATGGGCCGGCCGTGGGGCCACACCTTCCTCGTCACCGGATACTACGTCCGCGACATTCTCTACCACCCGCAACCCGCAGAATTTTTCTCCACCGCGGGCTGGGGAGGCGTAGAACATCAGTTCGGCCAGAAGGTCACGCTCACGGTGCTGGGCAAGTATCTACGCGCATGGCGCGTGCAGGACGTGACGTTTACTACAGGCCAGATCCTGGTGCCGGGCGCCCGCGTGGAGGTCAAGCCATGGGAACACTGGACCTTCTCCGCGGCTTTTGACATGTCGCACGGCGAAGGGTTTCAGCTTTACAACAACTATCAAACCGGGTTCCTGGTCTCTTACGTGAAGCCCCTGCGGCGCATCGTCGGCGACGGAGGAGAATCATTGAGCGTGGATTATCCAATGAGTTTTTCTTTTGGTATTCAGCAACAGTCTTTTTACAACTACAACGGCGCCGCCAAGAAATCGTTCTTCCGGCCCGTGATCAAGATCTCGCTTTTTTAGTTAGCTTTTTGTGGTTAAGCATTTTTAGTTAATAGTTTTTAGGTATCTAGGGCCCCATGAAAATTTGCCTCATCAGTTGTTTTCCTCCCAGCAAAGGCGTACTCAACGAATATGGATTTCACGTGGCTCGCGAACTGCAAGCTGACCCTGTGGTCAGCTTGAGCGTGGTAGCCGACAGTCTCCGCGGGGAAGAGCCGGAGCTGCCCGAGTTTCACGTGGAGCGTTGCTGGGAGCAGGACCGCTTGAGTAACCACCGGCGTCTCTTGCGGACACTCCGCAATCTGCGCCCGGACGTAGTCTGGTTCAATCTGGTATTTTCCAGTTTCGGTAATCGCGACCATCCTCTGGCTGCGTTTTCCGGGCTTACGCTGCCGGCCATGACCCGGACGGCCGGGTACTACACCCACGTCACGCTCCATCACTTGATGGATCACATTGATCTCAACGACTCCGGCGTCCGCAACAAGACGCTATTTCGGATGGCCGGATACACCGCCACACGCCTGATCCTGATGGCCAACTCCGTCTCCGTGCTGCTTCCGGCTTACCGGCGCACGCTGATCGAAAAGTACCGCGGCGAACACATACATTTCCGCTCCCATGGAATCTTCTCGGCCCGGCCGGAGTATCCCGATTTCTCGCGGCGCGGAAATCCCGAGCACCGCATTCTCGCCTTTGGCAAGTGGGGCACGTACAAGCGCTGCGAGCTGTTGATTGAAGCTTTCCTGGCCGGCGTGGCAGCCAGGGTGCCGGCCGCCCGGCTGGTGATCGCCGGCAGCAACAATCCCAATTCAGCGGGTTACGTGGAATCGCTTCGCGAAAAATACGGCAACCATCCGCGAATTACCTTCTCGGGATATGTTGCGGAAGAAGACATCTCCGAAATCTTCGGCGGAGCTTCTGTGCTGGCCATGCCGTACACTTCGGCGGCCGGCGCCAGCGGTGTAGCCCATCTTGCGGCGCAGCACGGCGTGCCTATTGTCTCCGCGGACGTCCCGGACTTTCGTGAAATGGCCGAGAACGAGGGCCTGGCCATCAAGTTCTATCCCATTGGCGATCCAAAAGCTCTGGCGGACCGGCTGGTCAGCCTTCTGAAGTCCGAGCAGGAGATGCGGGAGATGGCGGAACAAAATTTCTCCGCCGCGCTGCGCATGACCATGCCGCAGATCATCCGCGAGTACGTCCGCGGGTTCAACCGCCAGCAGCAGGCGCGCGTTCTGGGTAAGGTTGCGCGCTTTCGCCGCTGGCCCAGGTGGCTTCGCCGTTCGCGCTCCAGCATCTTCCGCGCGTCCGCGCAGAGCTGGGGTTATTGGCTATAGTCGGTCGTTCCACAAAAGAGCTGGTGCTTCCGCTAACCTCTGCCACTTAAAGCGCGGCTCTACACCTCTTTTGCCTGTTGACATAGTTACCACTTTAGATAAACTTGCGCTCACCCATCCCTTGTGGGGAACTCAGTCTTCTACAACTTTAAGGTTGAACGGCTGCAAACACGCAAGCTTGATAGACCTTTGTGTTGTTAATAA
>DATFQZ010000184.1:0-26077 GCA_035263765.1 Candidatus Angelobacter sp.
TTGGAAACTCGGATGGAAATCACAGCCTATAATCTTCATTGGCGGCTCCTTTCGCTCCGAGCCTTGGTTCTTCGCAAAAACTCAAGTTTACTCGGTGCTCGTGAGGAGCCGTCGTTGTTATCCAATCAAGCGGAGCGCCGCAACACACTTCCCCAGACCGACCCTTGCGCTCTTGGGCGGGAGGGGCTGTCTTCCTTCCACCCAGGGAGAAGCCCAGGTGTCCGGGATAAAGGGTTCGAGAGACTTCCCTACCGCAGCATGGCACAGGACAAATCCTCGGGATCTTTCGACTTCGCGCCCGTCAATGCTAACGATTGTGACTCTATCGCGGCGCTCCGCTCAAGATGACACAGGGAAAGAGTGGGGTCTTGTTAACACAATCTCAATACTTCTCGGGAACGAACCTTCTGCCCTCGAGCGTGGCCTGATCGTCATACGCACCCTTCTTCGACCGCTTGGGAAGCTTGACCTTCTCGCGGGGCACGCGTTTATACGGGATCAGGCTTAAGAGATACGCAATGCAGTTGAGACGCGCACGCTTTTTGTCGTCGGACCGGACGATATACCACGGGGCAAACTCGGTATCGGTGGCATCGAGCATCTGGTCGCGCGCCCTCGAGTAGTCATACCAGCGCTCGCGGGAAGGCAGGTCCATGGGGCTGAGCTTCCATTGGCGCAGGGGGTCTTTGACGCGTGCCTCGAACCGTCTTTCCTGTTCCTCATCGCTCACCTCCAGCCAGAATTTGAAGAGCATAATTCCGGCATCCACGACGTACTTTTCTGCTTCCGGGCCGAGTTCGAGAAAGCGGCGATACTCTTTCTCCGTGACAAACCCCATCACGTGTTCCACGCCGGCACGGTTGTACCAGCTGCGATCAAAGATCACAATTTCACCCGCCGACGGGAAGTGTTGGATATAGCGCTGCATGTACATCTGGCTCTTCTCACGATCGGAAGGGGCGGGAAGCGCCACTACGCGGAATACGCGCGGGCTCACGCGCTCGGTGATGGCCTTGATCGTGCCGCCTTTGCCGGCGCCGTCGCGGCCTTCGAAGATCACGATAATACGCTGGCCGGTCTTCTTCACCCATTCCTGCAGGTGGGCGAGTTCGGCCTGAAGGCGTTGCAGCTCCTTTTCATAAACCTTCCGTTTCAGCTTTGGCTTGAGACTGGCATTGCCCTTTTTCTGCTTTGCCATGGCTGCCTCCCTTGCCCTACTGCTTCCGGAAGCGCCAGGCGCTGAGCGAGAACAGGATGATCGAAAATACCGTGAGCGCAAGCAGGTTCGGCCACAACGCGCTCCAGGGCGCGTCCTTCAATGTGACTCCGCGGACGATGGTCACCATGTAACGCAGCGGATCGATGTACGAGAGCTTCTGGAAAAATCTCGGCATATTTTCAATCGGCGAAGTGGCTCCCGAGAGCAGCGTAAGCGGCGGATTGACGAAGAACGTCAGCAACTGAGCCTGCTGCTGCGATTTCGAAACGGTGGCTATCATGATGCCGATTCCAATCCCGGCCAGCGCCGCCAGGGCTCCGGCAAGGGCAAACAACCATATATCCCCACGGACCGGGAGCCCGAACACAAGCATCCCAACCACCAGGGACAGGAAAAGGACCACCATCATGAGCACGAAGACCGGTGTGGCCTTGGCAAATAACATTTCACCGGTCTGGGCCGGCGTCATCAGCAACTGCTCGATCGTACCGGTCTCTTTCTCCTTGACCGCCAGCGCTGAGGCCACGAGCGATGCGTTGATGAACATGATGATGCTCATCACACCGGTAACGTAGTGCCACGATGTCACAAGACCCGGATTGTAGAGAAAGGCAGCCTGCACGTCCGGGGCGCCGGGAGGCGGGGCGGGATGTGTGGCATTCACCAGCATGATCTCACGTCGCGGACCAATGGCCGTGCCAAAGCCTCCGAGATTGGAATTGTTGTAGTTCTGCAGGGCCATCTCCAGGTAGCCCTTGGCAATCTGCGCCGTATTCGCGTCCACGGCATCGATGATGACCTGAACGTCGGCCATCTGGCCGCGGTGCAAGGTGCGCGCGAAATCGACAGGTATTACGAGGAAAAGATCCAGATCCAGTCGTTTAAGCGCCGCCTCTGCGTCCTCTACACGCGTATACACGTGAGTCACATTGAAATTCACGTTCTGGGTAAGAGCATCGATGAAGTCCCGGCTTTCCGCGGTAAAGCTTTCGTCCACGATGCCCACGCGCAAGTCACGCACCTTGGGGTTCAGGGCGTATCCGAATATGATCAGCACGATGGTGGGCGGCAGCATCAGCTGAACCACCAGGACGCGATTGCGTCTCAACTGATCGACTTCCTTGGCCAGGAGAGCCAGGTAACGACGGATGAATGCGGGCATGACAGCACCTACCCCTTAAACTGCATCTTTCGCATCTGAACTGCGTTCAGAAGGAAGAATGCAAACGACAGCGCCAGAAGCATAACCAACGGCATAAACGAAGTTTCCCATCCGGCATCACGCAGGATGGAGTTTCGGACAATCTGAATGTAATGAGTGGCCGGAAGAAAGAACGAGATCCAGCGAATTTGGATCGGGATGTTCCGAATCGCGATCAGATACCCCGAAAGCAACAAGGAGAGCAGGAACGAGCCCATCTGCACGGCCTGGATTGCGGCGCTTTGGTTTTGCGTCGCGTTGCCGCACATCATCCCGAAGAACACGCCCGCCAGCAGATACAGAACCGTCGCCACCAGCAGGATGGTTGGGTCGGATGGGAACCGGAACTCGAATACCAACAAGCCCAGCGTAAAGCAGAGAACAAATTCCACCATTCCGACCACGACGTAGAGCAAAGCCTTGCCCAGAATCCACTGAACTGCCCTCAGGCTGGAGGCGTACGCCTGGATGATGGTTCCGGTTTCATACTCCTTGGCCGTAGTCAACGCGCCAAGCAGCGCCGGGAAAATGATCAGCATCAATCCCAGCCCGCCGGTTCCGAAGAAGACACGGTCGGAGAGTCCCGGGTTATACCACAACCTCTGCTGAAGGTTGACCCCTTTCGTTGGAGGCCGGCTGACACCGCTCTGGAAAGCGAAAGCTGTGTTCAACGAGTCTGCATAGTTACCCAACGCTGTAGCCGAGTTGGAATCCGTGGCATCGATCATCAACTGCACGGTGGGCTCGGCTCCGCGGCGGAAATCGCGCTCGAAGTTCTGGGGAATGATCAGGACTGCGCGGCTGCGCCAGCTAGCCAGAGCGCGCTCCGGTGATTCCTGGGGTTTGCGCGGCACGATCCGGAACGTGAGGGCTGCTCCGTAGGCCTCCAGATAAGTCCGGCTGAGCGGCGTGTTGTCATAGTCGTACACCAGGAGAGCCACGTTGCGCAGACGCAGGGATCCGGTGATGCCGGCGAGCAGCATCAGCACGATCGGCATCAACACCGCCAGCACCATCAGCAGCTTGTCCCGCCGGAACAGCCGGAATTCTTTCCATGCCTGAGCCAGGATCTTCTTCACAGCGGAATCTCCGATCTGCGCGATTCAATCAGCGAAATAAATACGTCTTCCAGAGAGAACGGTATGGGCTTCTCGGAGGTTACGTGGACTTGAGCCTCCTCCAGCGTGGCCGCTGCCTGTTGTTTCTGCTCGTCGCTTTCCACGACCAGGTGCAGGCGGTCGCCAAACAATGAGACCCGCGAGGCGCCGAACTTCTTCTTCAACGCCCCCAAGGCACGATCGGGATAGTCCACTTCGATTTCATAGAGCCGGCCCTTCATGTTGGCTTTCACTTCGCTGGGTGAGCCGGAGGCGATGATTTCACCCGCCACCATGAAACCCAGGCGATTGCACTGCTCCGCTTCCTCCAGGTAGTGAGTTACCACCACGATCCCCGCACCTCGATCGGCGAATTCGTTGATCATGCGCCACATAGCGCGGCGCGCCAGCGGATCCACGCCGGACGTTGGTTCATCGAGAAAGATCGCCTCGGGTTCGTGCATCACCGCGGCGCCAAACGCCACGCGCTGCTTCCATCCGCCGGGCAGAGACCGGGTCAGCATGCCTGCTTCACCCTTCAACTCCGCGGCGTCCAGGACCCATTGCTTCCGCTCCTGACGGACGCTTTCATCCACGCCGTAGAGACGCGCGTAAAAGTCCAGGTTCTCGCCGATGGTAAGATCGTCGTACAGCGCGAACTTCTGCGACATGTAACCGATTCTGGAGCGCACCGCGGCCGAGCGCAGTTCTTTGGATTTTCCCAACAGCGTGACGCTGCCTGAAGTCGGTTCAATCAACCCGCAGATGATCTTGATCGAGGTGGTCTTTCCGGCTCCGTTGGCCCCCAGCAGTCCGTAGATATCGCCGTTGCGGACCTCCAGTTGAAAGTTCTTCACCGCCCGAAATGACCCGAAGGTCTTGTTGAGGTCCTTGGCGCCGATGACAACTTCCTTCTGATTCAGCGGAGGAGATGGCTTCGGAAAATGGGGAACGGCGTGTGTGCCGCGCATTTTTCGCAGCTGGCCCACAAAGGCGTTTTCAAGTGTCGGCTGCGAGCGGCGTATCTCGACGATCTGCAGGCCATTCTGTTCCGCTCGCTGGCGCAGATCAGATTCAGCCGCGTCAGGATTGCGCGCCATCACGTCCAGCCGGTCGCCGAACCGTTGTACATCCTGCGCTTCCGGCGATTGCGTCAAGACGTCCTCGGCTTTGGCCAGGGGTTCCACCTTGACCTCGAGCCGCGTGACTCCCATCTTGGAGCGGAAGTGAGCCGGGGAGTCGATGTCATAGATCTTGCCGCGCTCCATCAGGGCTACACGATGGCACCGTTCGGCCTCGTCCAGGTAAGGGGTCGCGACGATGATGGACATGCCGCCGGTTGCCAGAGAGGTCAACGCATCCCAAAAATCGCGCCGCGTCACCGGATCGACGCCCGTCGTCGGCTCGTCCAAGAGAAGCAATTTCGGGTCCGGGATCAGCGCACAGCTCAGAGCCAGCTTCTGCTTCATGCCGCCGCTGAGCCTTCCGGCCAGCCGGTCGGTGAACTTGGTCAGGTCAAATAGCTTGAAGTAGCGTTCCCTGCGCTCCTCGAAATCGTCGGGAGGGACCTCGCGCACGCTGCCCGCATATTCGAGGTTTTCGTCTACGCTCAGGTCTGGAAAAAGGCTGAAGGGTTGCGTGAGATAGCCCACGCCGGGCCGCGCCGCGCGAGGCGTGCTGTCCAAGACTTGAACTTTTCCGCCGCCCGGCTCGAGTACGCCGCCGATGATGCGAAAAGCAGTAGTCTTGCCGGCGCCATCTGCGCCGATCAAGCCGAAGATCTCTCCCGGACGCACCGAGAAGCTGACGGCGTCCAGCGCATTAATGGGACCATAGTTCTTGCTGAGGTCGCGAGAATCGACTACTAAAGCCTCGGCCATCACTGTTGCCCAATCTGAATCTGTCCATCCGCCGGCATTCCCGGCTTGGCAAGCCCGTAAGCTCCTTTCAATCCAAGTTTCACGCCCAACACCTGTTTCACCCGGTCATCCTTGAAGTAAGTGTTCTCCGGCGTGAACATCACTTGCGGGTCAATGCGAATCACTTCGGCCTGGATGGCTTCTTTAGGATTGGAGTCCAGGTACACCGACGCTTGTTGCCCCACCTTCACTTTCCCGACGCTGCCTTCCGGGATGAACCCGCGCAGGTAGAGCTTGTTGAGATCTACCATCGTCATAATGGTTTGCCCCGCCGCCACGACTCTGCCTGGCTCGGCGGAGCGCGTCAGAATCGTTCCCGCGATCGGGGCCCGGATCTCCAAGTCGCTTACGTTCGCCTGGAAGCGGTCCAGTTGGGCCCGGCTGGACGCCAGGTTCGCTTTTGCCGTGGCGATCTGCTCCAGTTGCGCCTTGGCCTGCTGCAGCGAGGCTTCTGCCGCCAAAACCTGCTTATGCGCCGCGTCTGTAGAAGCCCGGGCTACCTTCACCTTGGTGAGTTGCTGGTCCGCGGTCATCTGCGCGGCGGCCCCGGTTTCAACCAGGGGCGGATACCGCTTGGCATCGACTTCCGCCAGCTGCAGTTCCGCTTGCGCGCGCACGTACTCGGCCTGGCTTGCTGCAAGTTGGGCTTCAGCCAAAGACACGCGCGCGGGTCCGGCCGTTTGCGCCTCTTGCAGCTTGCGCTCGTTCTCGAGCACGTTGGCCTTTTGCGCGACAACTTGCGCTTCGTCCTGCGGGCTCAAGATGCGGGCGAGCAATTGCCCGGCTTCCACGGAAGCGCCTTCTCGCACCGTGAGCTCAACGATCTTGCCCTCTCTTTTGGACGCTATGTCCACGGTGTCTCCGTCAATACGGCCGCTCACGAACAGCTTGCCGTCCTTCTCGGCGCTCTTTGTGGTTCGCGCGCATCCCGCCAGGGCAAGCAGCAAGAGCATTCCCGGAAATATCCATTTCTTATTCATGACCCCTCCTGCACTTACTTGCGGTACGTTTTCTCGGCCGCGCCCGTGGCCCGCGCCAGGTTGGCGCGCGCCAGGCCTAGGGTGTACAGAGCCCGTACCCGCGCATCATCGGCCTTCGAGACCCGGTCCTGCGCGTTCACCACTTCCGTGTTATCCGTCACGCCCTGGGTAAACCGCTGGCTCGACAATTTCACTTCTTCTCGCGACAACTGCACGTTGGCCGCGCTGGTTTCGACCTGTTTGCGGGCCCACTCGACTCCGGCGACCGCCGTGAGCACATCGGTTTCGATCTGGGAGCGAAGTTGATCCGCGCTGGCTTGGGCCTCGTGGAGCGAACCCTGCGCCTCTTCAATCTGCCCGCGAATGCGTCCCGAGGTAAAGATGGGGATATAGAGCGTCCCCGCCACCCGATATACATTCTGATTGTGAACCGGCGAATCTCCGCTCTGCCCGTCGGTGAAACCGGTACCCAGGACAGGGTAGCGAGTTGCTTTGACCGACTTGACCTGCAATTCTGCGGCTTTGACGCCGGCTTGCGCGGCGCGATAGTCCGGACGCGCAGCAAGAGCGGCTTGCACAGCCCCATTGCGATCCACCGTGGTCTCGGTGCCGTAGGCGGCGGTATCCTCCACTTCGAAGTCCGAAGTGATGTGCACCTGCAGCACGTTGGCCAAATTGAGCTTTGCGGCAATGAAGGTCTGTTCGGCTTCCTCCCGCTGCTGCTCGAGCGAGTTAACCTGCTCCATCGCTCGGATGGACTCAAGGTTGGCGGAAACTCCTTCCTTGACCCGGTGTTGCGTAAGCTGATAGAGGTCGTCCGCTAGCTTGGTTTGCTCCGCCAGCGCGTCGCGCGAGGCTTTGGCCCTGAGTACTTGCAAATACGCTGCGACAACGTTCAGCACCACAACCTCACGCGCGTTTTCCACCTGCAAGCGCGACGAGTCCTCTCTGGAACGCGAACTCTTCCAAGCCTGCATGTTGGCGATATTCAACAGGTCCTGGCTGAGCTTGGCGCGCACATCCATGGAACCGAACGGCCCTTGCACTCCCTGGGACACGGTCGGAATGTCAATCCCAACGCCTCTCAGATTCATCGTCATATAGGCTTGGTATCCGCCCACGTCCACCTGCGGCAACAGCAGGGAGCGGGATTGCGCGTATCGGCCCGAAGCTTGATCCAAGTGAGCCTGTGCCGTGCGGAGGACGCTGCTGTTCGTCAATGCAATGGTGATGGCTTGCGAGAGAGTCAGGGGATTGGGCAGATTCTGGGTCTGCTGACTCCGGCCCGGGCTCGTCTGACTAACAGCCGCGGTCGTCGCGGTCAGCACGAGAAGGAGAATTCCGACCAACGTCCTCTGAACACCGCTGCGGAGTTTGGTGGGTGTCCGCCGGACACTATTGCCACCTGCGCTGGTGGTCTGAGGTTCTGCCGCAAATCTGAGCACGTATCGAAAGAATTTCTTTTCGCCGATCACGACGCCCCCTGGCTCGCCCCGTCGGACCTTGGCGTCGGTACCGCACAAGACCACGTGGATGCCCGGCATTTTGAGGAAAAACACCGTTCGAGGACTTCGATGCTCATCATTTGTGGCAGGTTTTCGGGCCTGATCTGTTGAATCGTGAGCACAAACCAGCGGTCGCATGGGACGCCAGGAGGTTTAACTTTCTTCCATCGATGGTACTCAGAGATACCGTTGGGGACCTCGCCGGCGATCGCCACGGCTCGATCAGGGTGCGGCGATCAGCGCCATTTTTTCAGGCCGCCGAGACTTCATCCTGCGGCAATATGAAGTCTTCCATCGCCTGCGCGAATCCCTCCTCCTCATTCGAAGCGGTCACATACGTGGCAGCCTTTTGCACTTCTGCGCTGGCGTTCCCCATGGCGATGCTCACGCCGCTTCTCTTGAACATCGTGATGTCATTGGGCATATCCCCGATGGTGGCAATCGCCGCGAGAGGAATTCCAGCGAACTCCGCAGCCAGGTGCACCACTTCACCCTTGTTGGCGCTGGGATGGGTGACGTCCAGGTAGAACGGCTGGGAACGTGCGGCTGAAACGCTCGTACCGAAGCTATCCTGAACATCCTTTTCGCACTGGGCGACCGCGTCATAGTCCTTGCTGATGCCCACGATCTTCACCACCCGGTCGAAAAGACTGTCGAAAGCCGGCGTTACCTTCGGCGGGAACTGCACGGTCGCTTCTTCGCGATCGACACGGTAGGCATGCGGATCGCGGACAAACCACTCCTTGTCCGTATAAAGCCACACGTCCATGTCGTGCTCCTCGATCATTTCGACTACCTCCTCCGCAACCTCCGCCGGAAGAAGGTTCTGTTTGAAGAGGGAAAAGTCGCGGCGCACGATGATTCCTCCGTTGAAGCCTGCGATGAATTTCAGGCCGGCTAGGGAGTCAACTAGCATCTTCGTGCCTTTGGGGGGCCGGCCGGTCGTAACTCCGAACAGGATGCCCGCGTCTTGCAATCTCTTGACTGCTTGCACGGATCTTGGCGTAAGCAGCTTCTCTCTGTTGATAAGCGTTCCGTCGATATCGGCAATCACGAGTTGAATGCGGGGAGGTTTGTTCGTTGCGGGCAGCGCCATCGAGGACTCCACACGTTTTTGATATCGTCAGATGCCGGATTCGTGGCGCGCGATGTCGGAGAGCGAAACTGCTGCTCCAGCTACTCTGCTCAGACAGGTATCAGGCTCGAAGTTTTGTGCGAGTCGCAGACGATCGCGTCTCACTACTGCTCTGCCCTTTTCTCGGAACCAGCTTCACTACTTTCGGCGATCCACTCTTTGCTCGTGGCTCTTCCCACAGTCGAAAACCGCCAACGAACGCGTTGGCGTTATCTCCGGCGCGGCAGCCTTTGGGCAGCTTCTTCAATTTCTTGGCGTTCCCGCCACCGACCACGACATCGTCAACATGCACCTTGGTCAAGAAGTTACTGATGATCTCGTTAACATGTCTCCGCCATTTCTTCTTTCCCAGCCTTCTCAGCGCGCGAGCGCCGACATACTCCTCGTATGTACCTTTTTTGTAAGGAAAGTGCGCGATCTCTCTCGATTCGGCCACGCCATTGATAACCAGCGCGGTCCCAAGACCCGTCCCGAGTCCGAAGAAGAGCATCCGGCCCCCCCTGTAACTGCCTACAGCTTGCATCGCGGCATCGTTGACAAGTTTTACCGGAACGCCGAAGGCAGCGCTAAAGTCGAAGCCTACCCAGCCTGGTCCCAGGTTAAGGGGCTCCGCAACCAACTCTCCGAACAGGACCGGTCCCGGCACGCCGATGGACAGTACGTCATATTCCCACTTCGCCGACAGCCTTTTTGCGCGGGCGACCATCTGGCTGGGGGTCAACCCACTGCCGGATGGAAACTTCAGCGGTTGCGCGTGTCCAGTCGCAAGCATCTTGACGTTGGTTCCACCGATATCGATTACGAGCACCTTCATCGAACGGCCCTCGTCCAATGCTGCCCCATGCCGTGTGGAGCAACTTTCGCCTTATCCACAAGATGCCCTCGCGGCTTGATTGGATGTCGTGCTCTGGACCAACGTGATGGCCGCATAACTTGGCCTTAGACCGCCAGGATGTCCCGCATTCTTAGGTGGGGTCCGGGGCATGGAAGCTGACTTCGAGACCTCTCAGCAACGCATCTTACTTATTCGCAGGAAATGGCGGTCACCAGGGGCGTCAAATAAATCGCGCTAGCGGCTGATCTCTCGCCGCAGAACCTGTCAAGGAGAGCGGGAGTGACGATAACCGAGTACCTGGACGGCAAATCACAAGGCGTGCTTCTGGCATTGGGGACCTTGCTCCTTGTACTGGTTGCAAGCGGCGATTACCTGACGCACACCAACTATGCTCTCGAGTTCTCTCCCGTCTATCTCGTGCCAGTGTCCTTCTTCAGCTGGTTCATCGGAAAGCGCGCAGGCATCGCCCTTGCGGTTATCAGCGTTGTCTTCGGTTTCCTGATCCGGCTGAACACGTTGCCGAGAGTCATTGCATCCTGGGACGCCTTGGTGTGGCTTGTGCTGTATACCAGTTTTTCCATGGTGGTGTCCCAGCTCAAGCTCTTGTACGCACACGAACGACACGCCTCTCGAATTGATCCGCTCACCGGAGTTGAGAACCGGCGCGCCCTTTTTGAATCTGCAGCCAAGGCAATGAACTTTTCCGACCGTCATGGTGTCCCTCTCAGCATTGCCTATCTCGATCTGGACGGCTTCAAGGGCTTCAATGACCGGCTAGGGCATGAGGCAGGAGACAAACTTCTCGTGGTAGTAGCCACGAAAATACGCGGGGCAATCCGGCCGACCGATGCAATCGGCCGCATGGGAGGCGACGAGTTTGTTCTAATACTGCCGGAAAGTGACACGGAGACTGCGGCAAGAATTCTCGATCGCGTGCGCCTCGATCTTGATCGCGCCATGCGCGAATGGCGCTGGCCCATCACCTTCAGTATCGGGCTTGTCAGTTTCTCTCCCCCGTTGCGACCGGTAGCAGAGATGTTTCGGGCTGCCGATGATGCTATGTATGCAGCCAAGAGCGCGGGAAAGGACCGGGTCGAACAACGCGACCTTGCTTCATGAAGGAAAGCGCGCAAACCCGTACGACGATCCAACCACCCCATGCAGAAAAAGAAACGATCCAGATACTGATCGTCGGCGACTGCATGTTGGGGCGGGGTGTGGACCAGGCATTACGACGTTACCCACCGGAATTCCCCTGGGGCGATACGCTGCCTCTGTTTCACGGAGCTGACGTGCGGATCTGCAATCTGGAATGTGTCCTGTCTGACCGAGGTGAACCTTGGGCAGAATACGAAAAGGCGTTCCACTTCAGGTCTGCCGCCAAAAATGCTGCCGTGCTTACTCGAGCTGGCATCAACATGCTTTCGATCGCCAATAACCACATCTTGGACTACGGCTATGAAGCCCTCCAGCAGATGTTAGAGGTATTGAATAGGGCGGGAATCGTCCACAGCGGCGCAGGCGTCAATTGGGCTCAAGCCTCCACGGTCGGCCGTCGCCAAGAAAGAGGCTGGCGCCTGGGCCTTCTTGCCTTTACTGACAATGAGTCATCCTGGGAGGCCACGTCGCAGCGCCCTGGCACATTTTATGTGCCCGTAACCCTTCAAGATTCCCGCGCGCAAAATCTGATCACGATGGTGCGTGAACGAAGTGACCTGGATATTCTGATCGTGTCAGCCCACTGGGGATCGAATTGGGGCGACACGCCTCCGGAGGAGCACGTTCAGCTGGCTCATGGCATCATCGACGCGGGAGCCGATATCGTCTTTGGCCACTCCAGTCATGTGTTCCGGGGCATCGAGTTTTACAAGAACCGGCCGATCCTTTACAGCACCGGAGACTTCGTGGACGACTATGCGGTCGATCCGAATGAACGCAACGACCAGTCCTTCATCTTTTTGGTGGACCTCAATGGGGCGGGCCCGGCGCGCGTTCGATTACGCCCGACCATGATCGACTATTGTCACGCACGACTGGCCCGTGAAGCAGAGGCGCCAAGAATTGCCGCCAAGATGCAGGCCTTGTGCGCGCCCTTTGGCACACTGACGCTATGGGACTCAAACCAGCAGGTCCTTGAGGTTGCTGCAGCGATCGGAGATGCGGAGTCCGCCCGGATAAGCGCGTAACCGACGCAACTGATGGGCGACCACCGCAGGCTACCGGTGATTCTCTGCTGCACCTCGTCTCTTCGCTTTCCAGTATCGCCTCGCGTACACGGCAAGGTTGAATACGCAAACGGCCACCCCTGCGGCCACAATCACCGTGCTCGAAACATCCGGGTACACGAGCGCATCAACGTAATGAAGCAGAAATCCGCCTTGGTAGGGTTGAACTCCTGCCTGGCTCTCGAGCCAGTTCTCCAGCGTTGTCAAAGGGCACGACCAGGGAAAGACCAAGATGAAGATTCCCCAGACCAAAGACGCGACATGCACCCACCGCAGCAGCGGGCGAGATCTCGTAAGGAGCGCGCCAGCGACTACCCACAGAATGAAAACCGCGTGTACGATGAGGACGCCGGCTGCCAACGCAGCATAGACATTGTTTCCGAGGGCGATGACGAGCGGCATCTCCAATCTTGTTCTCTTGTATCCAGCGGCGATGCAACCAGCAGGAGTCGCCCGCCATACGCAGACGGAGAACTGGCTTGGATCTCCCGGACGGCCTGCAAGAGGGTGAGACATGCATCTTCAAGCAGAGCGTGCGAGCGGCGGCGTAACCTGCGAAAGAGCTTCATCCGCGGTTAGGAGCCTTGTACCACGGGATTGGAATTCAGCCACAATCTGCCGGCCTAGTACGGGGTCGAGCGCCTGGATGGCGTCCGCGATCAATGCAACCCGGCGGCCACGGCGCAGCAGACCGTCGACAGTACAGCGGACACAGTGCTCAGTGACCACGCCAAAGACCAGGAACTCGACATCCGGATGAAATGAAGGGGAACCAGTTGGCGCCAGTCGGGCCAGCAAGAGATCCGTGTTCGGATTGTCAAACACATCGAGAGTGTTCTTCTCGAGCACGACATGCTGGTAAGGGCTAAGACTGTCCGGAAGAACGAATCCATTCCGGTTTGGAATCACGAGTCGAGAGGGTGCGGACGCTTCAGGGATCAGGCTCGCGCCCGGAGTGCCTTTCAAACAGTGGGCGGGCCATTGGCGCAGCTCAGAGTCGTCGAGCCCATGTGCGTCAGCCGAGGAAACAAGAAAAACCTGGCCACCACGGGCGGCCTCAATCAGGCGCTTGACGGTAGGAACGATCTTCTCCGCACCTGGAACATACAGCCTGCCATCCGGTTGCATGAAATCGGCCTGTAGATCTACTGCCCACAAGATCGTGTGCGGCGAAAGGTCGTTGACGGAGGAGACGGCCAGCTTGGTGGGCAACGTCTCGACGAAAGTGTGCCTAACCTGATCGTTGAGTCTCTCAACACGATCACTGTAGCGGACAGAAAATGGCTTGGCTGAACGCAAAGTCAACAAACGCGGCGGCAACCGCTTGCGGCCGGCGAGAAATGCTGACCGCGCTTCCCTGGCAGTCACGACAGGACTGCGAGATGCGATCTCTAGCCGCCGCCCCTCCTGCATGACTTGAACCAAAAGGGGCTCGGCCTCCGCGAACACTTCACCCTCCAGGCCAATGATGTCCCCTGCGAACACCCCCTTTTGAGTGCTGAATCGGAAGACCTGCTTGCGGCCTGGGTAGGTCTTTTTTTCGGCGCTGAACTTAGCCGTATCGCGAACGTGATTCTCGAATTCGACTTCCACCAACTTGTAGATGAGGCTAAGGGATGGCGAATCCGATGAAGTGGAGAGCGCGGAGCCAACTCCGAACGAGTCGACGCAGCCGCCCCCGGCCAGCAAAGCTGCGATGCGCTCCTCCGTGAGATCGCCCGAGACAAAAATCTGTACGTCCCTCCACCCGATGCTGTCCAACTGTTGGCGGGCCCAAACGCTGTCCTTGAGAACGTCGCCGCTGTCCAAACGAATTCCGTGGGGCTTACGGCCCGCGGAAATGATTTTTTCTATCGCCGCCCGTACGTCATAGGTATCCACCAGGAGAGTGGCCTGTTCGGGAAAAACATCTAGAAACTTGTTGAAGGCTTCTGATTCATCGTCATGCGCCATGATCCAGGAGTGGGCTTGCGTGCCATAGATCGGGATGCCGAAACGAAAACCTGCATATGCGTTTGATGTTCCTTCGCATCCTCCAATGAACGCGGCACGAGCGGCGAGAACTCCCGCCTCGATTCCCTGCGCCCGGCGCGAACCGAATTCGACCACCGGGCGGTTGCCGGCGGCGCTTGTGAGCCGCGCCGCTTTGCTTGCGATCAATGTCTGCAAGTGCACGGCGGAAAGCAGGCTGGTTTCCACCAGTTGGGCTTCCACAATAGGACCCGTAACACGGAGCATCGGTTCGCCAGGAAAGAAGATGGTTCCTTCGGGCAGCGCCCACACATCGCCGGTGAAGCGGAAGCTCTTGAGGTAATCGAAGAATTCCTTGCGCACGTGGGCAAAGACTGGCAGCGCCTGGAGATACGCGACCTCCTCTTCATAGAAGCGGACGTTCTCCAGGAACTCAAGCGCCTGTTCGAGTCCTGCGGCGACAAGGTAGTTGCGATGGGGCGGAAGATTGCGAATAAACAGTTCAAACGTGGCGCGAGCGGCAAAATTGGTCTGCTGGTACGCTGCCCCCATGGTCAGCTCATAGAGATCGGTCAGGAGCCCCGAGTAGGGACCAGGAGCCGTATTGCGGAAAGGAGGCATAAGCCGTCTTCAGGCGGGGAGTGCGAAACTGATCGCAACTTCCGCGCGTGTGCAACCGTCAAAACCCCTATACAAGTTATCTTACGCCTGGATTCGAGTGAGTCCGCGAGGTCCACATCTTATGCGTTTTGAATCCGTTACGGAGGGGTTTGACGTCGGCATCTTGAGTAGGGGATAGTGAATGGATGGACACCGAGCGGACCATTGATGAAATCGAGTGGCTGGAGCGCACCTTCGCAATGCCCGACGCCAGACCGCTGGGCCCAAGCGATCTAGCAGCTGCGAATCAAAGGCATGACGCGAAGCTAGCCCACAGCCCATGGTTCCGGCTCTGGCAGCGGTACGGCGTTTGTTCCCGACCAGAAGCCCCAGTAATCCAATTAGGCGAAATAGAGAGGTAGGCCTGTGACGAATTGGCCTGGGCAGTCGATTTCCGATCACCATGATCGATGTCTTCTTTTGTCTGCGCTAAGATAAAGATTGCCCTTCACGCTTGCCCATCCTGCAGCGGTACTACCGTTTCGACGATTCCTTGTCTTCTCGGCCCTGGTCGTGGGCAGCGTGGCCCCCGATTTCCATTATTTTTTCAACCTGGGACCACGCGGACACTTCAGCCACTCCATCCAGGGCGCGTTCCTTTTCGCTTTGCCGGTTTCTATCACGGTGCTGTGGGTCTTTCAAACGGTGATGAAGGCGCCCTTGATCGCCTTGGCGCCGCAACGACATCAGGAGAAGCTTTTCAGGTTCGCTACCCCGTTTCGATGGCTGCCGATCAACAGGTTCGTTCTGATTTTGTTTTCACTCATGATTGGGATCGCTACTCACCTTCTCTGGGACTCCATCACGCACGAGCGCGGCTTAGTCGTCCGCAACTTCGCCGATCTCCGCGCCCCGGCGCTCGAGGAGTTTGGCAGCCAGCGTCCGCTCTACAACGTGCTGCAGCACGCCAGCAGTCTGCTGGGTTTGGCAGTCCTGGCAGCGTGGTACTGGAGATGGTATCGCCGCGCACCTGTCCAAGCAGTGCCAAACTCTCTGCAGGTGAGTCGGCATGCCAAAACATCGATCGTAACTTTAGTCCTGGCCGGCGCGGCCGGTGCAGCGATCGTCTTCGCCTCCATCGTCTCCAAGGGTCCGCCGTACCAGCGTTCAATCTTTATCGGAACCACGGTGACTACCTTCATGTCATTGAGCTTTACTGGGGCACTGGCCTTCAGCGTTTGGTGGCAGTGGAGAAGATGGCGCGCTCGCGAGTTAGATGTAGCCCTACAAAAACAGTGAAAAATATGCGCTCTGGCGCGAGTTTCTAGGGCGGCGTCTTGCGCAGACGCTTCCCCAAGCTGTGGTGAAAGGCGATTACTTATCCGAATGTTGACGTTGCTGAAGGCGAAGTACAGCCGCCTTGGCTTCATCCAACCATTTTGCTGGCCCCGGGAGTTCTTGCGCCGCCTTGTATTGTTCGATGGCTTGAGGAAGCTGGCCTAGTTTCTCAAACACTCGCCCCAGCCGGACATGAATGGCAGCATCTCGCGGTTTTTCTTCAACCGCATCCTTGTACCGCAGCAATGCGCCGTCATAGTTCTTTGCCGTAAAGGAGTAATCGCCGACTTCGACGTTGTGAGCGGCCTGAAGTGCCATCTCCATTGCGTCATTACACTTGTGTACTGCAAGGCTGCTGGAACTCGAGCTCTCGTCGCCGCTGGAGTTTGGCGCTTGCGGCGCGGATTCTGGAGTGGTTTGCGTCGGTGTCCGCTTGCTTGAATCGCTGCGGCACCACCCCCAGAGGCAGGTGACGTCAGGAAATGGGTTCGGATTGCGGTGCTTCTTTTTCGACTGCTGTTTGTGTACCTCTGTGATGATGTCATCAACCGGCCGGTCAGCAGGACATGAGGGTGGCGCAGACTGCGCAAGCATTCCGGCGCTGAAGACAAGCAGGGTCACTGCACATCGGACGTGCACACTGCCATTGTATCGCCACAGTGCCTACAATTGGGGTAATCGAGCTCAGCAGACGAGCTTCTTGTTCAAGGGTTTAGGTGAGACTGCAACACGAAAAACCTGATTGGTAGCGCTACCGGGAATCGAACTTGAGGCGCCTAGCGGGCGTCGGAGCCCGCTGCCGAAATCCCGAGCACAGCGAGCGACCTCTTTCACTCCCATGGCGACCGCGGGAAGACGCTGGTAGCGCTACCGGGAATCGAACCCGGGTTTGAAGATTGAGAATCTTCCGTCCTAACCCCTAGACGATAGCGCCACACTCAAGAAGGGTGAACTCAGTATACCAGAGCACGCAGGCGGACCACGCGAGCCGTCAGGAGCATACCGTCACACCTGCGCGGCCATATCGCGAGGATTTTTTTATTTTTCAAGGCACGAACAGTGAGCAGAATTTTTCTTTATAATGCGTTCATTCGGAGTTTGTAAGTCAGGAGTACAAGCAGTATGTCAACGAAGAAGAACGGGGCACGCAGCAAGAAGGCTCCCACGCTCAAGTCAGTGCAGGCCCAGGTTCCCAGCACCACAAGTGAAGGCAATGCCAGGATGCACGCCAGCGTTCAGTTGGACGCTGGACTGGAAGAAGAGATTCGCCACCGCGCCTATGAACTTTACGAAGCACGAGGCCGGGCGGAGGGCTTTGACCAGGACGACTGGAATCAGGCGGAAGCTGAGGTCCTGTCGCGTTACCGGAGCTTGGGAAAACAAAGCGCGTGATTTGATGAAACAGGTCCTCTTGCTTGACGACGATCTTACGCAACTTTCCGTCCGTCAGCTCCTGTTGCGACGCGGAGGGGTTGAGAGCCAAATCTCAACCAACCCGTCCGAGGCCCTCAATTTGTTGGCCAGCGATGCAGGACGCGAAGCCATCGGGGTCGTGATCACCGATCACCTCATGCCGGGGATCGATGGCGCCGAGTTTGTCCGCCGGCTCCGCGCTTTTGATCCGCACATCCCTGTGATCGTAGTAAGCGGATTGCCTGATGCGGAAGAAGCTTACCGCGGCCAGGAAGTCATGTTTCTCGTAAAACCTTGTGAACCGGAAGACTTGATCGCCCTCGTCAAGGCCGCCCTGACTGTACCGCAGCGCAAGGATGTCGTTGCGTGATCTGCGTCATTGCGGCTTCCCTCAAAAGAGACTAATCTTTTCACGATGCCGTTCTTAGGAAGCTTTTGTCTTTTGTTCGCTCTGGCTCTAGCCGCCTATTGCCTGGTCGCAGGCATTGCCGCGGCCTGGAGTGAGGATGCACGGATCCGTCTGGGTGAGAGTGCCCGGCGCGCCGGCATCGCTACATTTTTTGCAGTTTCCGGCGCTGCCTTAGCTCTGGTCTGGGCGGCGCTCAATAACGATTTCTCCGTCACTTATATTCTTCAGCACAGCAACCGTGCTCTGCCCATCCCGTACAAGCTCGCTGCCCTGTGGTCGGGGCAGGAAGGCTCGCTGCTGTTCTGGAGTTGGCTGCTCGCCTGTTATGGATTCGTGTTGCGGGTGCGGCACAAGGTTGACCGGCGTCTGGTAGCGAACACCTCGACGATATTGGCCGCCATCCAGATCTTTTTTCTGATCCTGGTAAATTTCGTGGCCAAGCCGTTCGGCGTCTCGTCTCCGGTGCCGGCTGATGGCAATGGCCTCAATCCGCTGCTGCAATACCCGGAAATGGTCATCCATCCGCCCATGCTGTACCTGGGCTACGTGGGCTTCTCCCTGCCTTTTGCCTTTGCGCTGGCTGCGCTGATGATGCGTTATCCCGGTGAAAAATGGATCCACATCACCCGCCGCTGGACCATGGTGACCTGGCTGTTTCTGACTTGCGGAATCACCCTGGGCGCGCACTGGGCTTATGCCGTGCTGGGCTGGGGAGGATACTGGGGATGGGATCCGGTAGAGAACGCGTCTTTTTTCCCCTGGCTTACGGGGACGGCCTTCCTCCATTCCGTGATGATGCAGGAAAAGCGCGGCATGATGAAGATGTGGAATCTGTGGCTGATCTTTGTCACCTTCATGCTTTGCATTCTGGGCACAATGCTGACGCGCGCCGGGCTCGTGAGCTCAGTCCATGCTTTTGCCCAATCCAGCATAGGTCCCTGGTTTGTGACCTTTCTGATCATCATCTTTCTGGTCTGCGCGATCGCTTTCGTGGTGGTGTTCGTCAAGGATTCCAACTTCTTGGCTTCGGAAAACCCGCTGCAGTCCGTGGTATCTCGCGAATCGAGCTTTCTTTTCAATAACCTGATGCTGCTGGCCCTGACGGTGGCGATTGTGTGCGGAACCCTGTGGCCTCTGCTCTCGGAAGCAGTCGTGGGTTACAAAGTGGCATTCCGCGTTCCCTATTTCAACATCGTCACGATCCCATCGGGCCTGTTCCTGGTCTTCCTGACTGCAGTGGGACCGCTGCTGGCCTGGGGAAGCACATCTCTGGCCAGCATTAAGCGCAACTTCGTCATGCCTACGGTCTTGTCTCTGCTGGTGGGCGTGTGGCTGTTTGCCGCCTATATGCGTCCTTGGCTAGGCGCCGCCCACATGCGCTCACGGCTGGAGTCGCTCACGTTTTGGCAGTTTTGTTCGTGGATGGCGCTGACGCTCAGCACTCTGGTACTGGCGACGGTTGCATCTGAGTTCATTCGCGGCGGGCGCGTGCTGCGTGACAAGCTGAACACCAACCTGGTCAGCGGCATGTATCACCTCTCGCGCCGCAACATGCGCCGCTACGGAGGATACGTCGCGCATATTGGCTTCGCGCTGGTGGTGATTGGACTCGCCGGCCTGCCGTTCAACCAAGAGCAGGAACAAGAGATGTCCATGGGAGACACTCTCAACATTGGCCACTACTCGTTGGTCAGCCAAGGATCCACACAGGACGATCTGCCCAACTACCGCTCTGAAGCCACCATGCTCGATGTTTACAAGGACGGTAGTTTCCTCACACACTTAAGTCCAGCAGTCTTCGTGTACAAGGCGAGTGAACAGCCGGACCATAAGGTCGCCATTCACCATGGGCTGTTCGAAGACCTCTATGTGATCTATGCCGGTGGGAATCCGGCACATCCCACGATCAAAGCGTTTGTCAATCCCCTTGTGTCGTTTGTGTGGCTGGGAGTGTTCATTCTCGTCCTGGGAACCGGGGTGGCGCTGGTGCCCAACGCCGTGAAGGCCACTGTGCCTACGGCTGTGACGGTCGCGGCCGGAGGCGAGCGGGCTGCATGGCAGCCCGCAGGAGTCAGAAAATGAAACGCCGCCTAGCTGAAGTCCTGCTTCTCTGCTCTGCCGTAACTATGTTGATGGGTGCGGACACCAAAGAGGCTCGCTTTCGGCGGTTGGGTGACAAGATCATGTGTTCCTGCGGCTGCGCCCAAATGCTGCTCCAGTGCAACCACGTGGGCTGCCCGAACTCAGACCGCATGATCCGCGAGCTGCACGCGCTCACGGGTACCACCGGCGGCGTGCAAGGAAGCGGCGACTCCAACGGAATCGCCAGCCTCCAGCCGATCGATAACGATGAAAAAGTCCTGGAATGGTTTCGCCAGAACTGGGGCGTTACGGCGGTGGTCGTACCCCGGACTTACGGCTTTGAGCTTTTTGCCTGGATCATTCCTTTTGCCGTGCTGGCCTTGGGTCTTCTCGTCGTGATTGGCATTGTTTTGTGGTGGCATTTCCACCAGGTGCCAACGCCGCCGCCCGATCCCCATACCGCATCCTTACGCACGCGCGTTCGCCAGGAGACCGAGATATGAGCCCGCAAATGTTTGACATCTTGATTCAGCTTCTATGCGGCATGTTCTTAACCGGTACCCTGATCTACGTCTTCATGCCCAGCAGCGACGTTGAAATCGGCGTGGACAAGACCCGGCTCGCCTACCTCTATGAGCGCAAGGATGTTATTTACGAAAACCTGCGTGATCTGAATTTCGAATTCAAGGCCGGTAAGTTCACCGAAGCGGATTACGAAGGCATGCGCCGCGGTATGGAGGCCGAAGCCGCCCGTCTCCTGGCTGAAATCGAACAACTGGAAGCCGCTCAGGCGTGATGGTGAAGCGCACCGCTCTTTTCCTGCTGGCCTGTTCTCTTGCCGCCGCCGCGCAAACTCCGCGTAAGGGCATCAACATACCGCAGCGCATGATGGTCCTCGAGAGCAACGGCTCCCGGCTGAAGATCAACGAACTCTACACGGTCGAATACCAGCCCGTGTCCTCCCGCGCCAAAACAGCGCAGGTGATGATGAAGATTTACCTTCCCGACGGGGCCACAGTCGAGCAAGCGACCGCGCGGCCCAGTGGCAACGCGTCACTGAAAACCGCCATCGTCCAGCAGGCAGAAAAGAATCTCTACGCGTTTACCTATCCGATCCGCCCGGGCACAACGCAATTCGCCGTCACCTACACTTTGCCCTATCAAGGACAACTTAAGATCGCTCCCCGCGTCACCGGCCCAACAGCCCAGCTGATGTTGATAACGCCGAATTCCATGAGTCTGACTCCGGACGACGACTCGGTCTTCACGCGCGCCAATGATCCAATGCTCAAGAACGTCACCGTATTGGTGGCCAGTACGGTCACTCCGGGACAGGACTTGGGATTTGAAGTGAGTGGCACTGGAACCTTGGCGCACGCATCCCAGGAAAAACAAGCGGCGCCGCAAGGCAGCCAGCCGGCGGAAACAGGCCGCCGCCGCGATGAACCCGTCCCGCACGGCCAAGAATCCGCGGCCGGCCAGTCTCGGCCGTGGATCTTTGTGGCAGTTGTGTTCTTGTTTCTTGCTGCAGCCGCATCCTACGTCTATTCGGTCAACCACGCCGCGCCTACCACTGCGTCTTCGCCTGCGGGCGATCCGCTGCTTGCGGCTATGAGAGAAGAGATGTTCCAACTCGAATCCGACCGGTTGCAAGGTAAGCTCTCGCCCGACCAATACGAAGCCGCCAAGGCGGCGCTCGACAAGGCCCTAAGCAGGGCCCTTGAGCGCGAGGCAAAATCGTGAAACCCCGGTTGCTGGGGGAAACATTCCGCTATACTGCCAATCGGCAACCCTTGGTCTGATTGCTGCATGTTGGAGAATATTTGGTAATTGGGTAAGTTAGTAAGTGGGTAACTAGCCAAGACATGAGCAATTTGGTTTTCCAATTACCCAATTATCAAATTACACAATTTCTAAATCCAATTATGGGCTTGATCATTCGATCCTCTTCCCTGCACGGCGCCGGAGTTTACACAACTTCTGCCATTGCCGAAGGAACACGCATTTTGGAGTATACCGGTCCGCGCTTGAGTGCGCGAAAGACTGACGGCATGTACGCCGACAGCGAAGTCACCTACCTGTTCGGGATGGACGACGGGAAGACGGTGATCGACGGCTTTGGGATGGCGGCCTTCGTAAACCATGCGTGCCATCCGAATTGCGAAACCGACCAGATCGACGACCGCATTTGGATCATCGCGCTCAAGGACATCGCTGCCGGCGAAGAGTTGACGTATGACTACAACATCTACGATGCCGAGCCGGGAGAGAAGTGCCCCTGCCACTGCGGCGCCCCCGACTGCCGAGGGACCATGTACTCGGAAGAGGAAGTTACACGGCAGGAAAAAATTTTGCAGCGCAGGAAAAAACGCCGCTCTGCGTTACACAAGCGCCGTCATGCGTCGGGCCGTGCCGCCTGAGCTGTAGGCCGCCATAAGGCCCGTAAGTCGGCGTATAATTCTTAAAGATAGCTTGTAAGTTTCTGGAGTACCGGTTGTGATCAGCGACAATGGGCAGCTTTCTAAACCACGCGTCCTGGTGGTCGATGATGAGCGCGTGATTGCGGATACGCTAGCTACCATTCTCAACCAGAACGGATTTGAAGCCAGCGCCGTATACACCGGCGCGGAGGCCGTCGCCCGCGCCCGCACCAGCCGACCTGACTTGGTGATCAGCGACGTCATCATGCAGGACATGAACGGGATTGAGGCCGCGATCCGCATCCGCCAGAGCCTCCCCGGATGCAAGATCCTTCTCTTTTCCGGCCAGGCGGCCACAGCGGATCTCCTCGAGAAGGCCCGCGCACAAGGCCATGAGTTCGAAATCCTCGCCAAACCCGTCCATCCACAGGATTTGCTCGCAAAACTCAGGACTTAACCACAAAGGTCACAAAGGAACACAAAGGTGTTGCAGCTGTTAAGATGCGGCTTACTTCGTGCCTCTTCGTGTCCTTTGTGGTTACAGCTCGCGCCTGCCCTCGATCGCCTTCAGCATGGTTACTTCATCCGCATACTCGATGTCCGAGCCTGCTGGAATGCCGGTAGCAATTCGCGACACCTTTACGCCCGGACGTTTGAGCAAGGTGGTGAGGTGCACGGCGGTGGCTTCGCCTTCGAGGGTGGGATTGGTGGCGATGATCACTTCCTCCACGCTGCCACTTTCGATTCGCTTCACCAAGGAAGGAATCCGCAATTGCTCTGGGCCGACACCCTGCAGCGGCGAGATGGCGCCGTGCAGAACGTGATACACGCCGTTATACGACCGCGTCTTCTCGATGGAAGCGATATTGGTCGGCTCTTCCACCACGCACACCAGACGCTGATTGCGAGTTGGACTGGAGCAATAGCTGCACGGGTCAACATCAGTGATGTTGCTACATACCGAGCAAAGATGAAGTTTCTCTTTAAGATTACGGATCGCTGCGGCCAAAGCCTCGGCGTCCTCCCCGCTGGCACGCAAGATGTGGAAAGCCATCCGTTGCGCGCTCTTGCCGCCGATGCCGGGCAGTTTCTTCAGTTCATCGATGAGTCGAGCCATGGGCTCGGCAAACTTGGCCACAATTCGCCTCTAGAGTCCGGAAAGACCCATGCCGCCCAACATCCCGCCGACGGTAGATTGCATGGCTTCATCCACTTTTTGTCCCGCGGCATTGACCGCGGCAGTTACCAGGTCTTGAAGCATCTCTACGTCGCCGGCTTTCACCGCTTCGGGATCCATGCGGACCTCGAGCACCTGCTTGCGTCCATTCATCTTCACGGTTACCGTGCCGCCGCCTGAGGAAGCTTCCACCACGGTCTGCTGCATCTTCTCCTGCAGACTTTGCGCTTGCTTTTGGGCCTGCTCCAGCATCTCCTGAAATTGACGCGAATTAAAACCGCCCATGCCTTCTCCTAATTCTTGTCACGATGGTCGATTACGGTGCGAATCTCGGCACGAAATTTTTCTTGCATGCGCTGCACCACGGGATCTTCTGCGGCCCGGCTGCGCGCCGTGGCAGAGCTGCCGTTGCCGGAAGGCCGCGCCGCCGCTGTCCCGTTAGGTGGCGGCGTTCCGCTCGCCACACTTACTTTGAGGGCCCGGCCGGCCGCCGTGCTGGCCGCCGTATTGGCCAGCTGCTTCTGCTCCTGCCCCATCATCAGCTCGATGACCGAAGGCGGCTGCGCCACGGTGATTCGCAGTTGATCACCCTCAAGCACCGCACTGCCGCTCTCCAACAAATGCGCCACCATTTTGTGGCCTGCGTTATCCAGCTGGCTCACTACCTGGCCCAGAAGACTGCCCGGATCGCTGGTGGAAACCGCCTCCACGACCGCAACAGCAGTCGCGGTGGCCGTGGCCGCGGTCTGCGAGCGGACACCCGTCGTATCGGCCATCTCCGGCTCTGAGCGGGTCTTTCGCGCGCGGTCAGCGGCAAATGGCGATACCGCGGGCTCAGACTTACGCTCCGGCATACCCGATGATGAAGAAGTACCGTGCGTGGATGACGGCTGCCGCGGTCCGGCCGCAGGTCTCCCCGCGGTTTCCGGCGCCACCTGGCTCAAAACTTGTTCGAGCGGCAGGATGCGCTGGGCATGCACCAGCTTGAGAATTCCCAGCTCCAAATGAAAACGTTGTTCCTGGCGGTAACCGATTTCGTCATAGGTGCGCAAGATGATCTGCAAAAACCGGGCGAGGTCCTCTTCCGAAAAGCGTTCCGCCAGACGCCCGGCGCGGGCCCGCTCGTCGTGGGAGATTTGCAGCAAGGGCGATTCCGTCCCACCTACCTTGGCGACCAACGTGTTGCGCAGCAATCGGACCATCTGGCGCGCGAAGTGAGCGGGATTGTGTCCTTCCATCATAAGGGCGTCCAGCAAGCGCAGGGCGTCTTCGCTGGAGCTGCGCTCGACCGCGCCCATCAGCTCCTCCAGGGCTTCGGATCCCACATTGCCGACCAGCGCTCGCACTTGGTCGCCGCTGAGCTTCGTTCCACAGCCGGCGATGGCCTGATCCAAGATGGAAATGGCGTCGCGCATGGAACCGTCACCGGCTTCGGCCAGGAGCGCAAGCGCCGAGTCGTCAGCCTGGATATTCTCCTTCCGCGCGATCGCCGCGAGCTGGGCCACAATTTCATCAAACTTGACGGCATGAAAACTGAAGTTCTGGCAGCGCGAACGAATGGTCTGCGGAATATCTTCAGGCTGCGTGGTAGCCATCATAAAGACGATGTGGGGCGGCGGCTCTTCCAGAGTCTTGAGCAAAGCGTTGAAGGCCGCATCGGTGATCTGGTGGGCTTCGTCGAGAATATAGATCTTGTAGCGGTCCCGCGCCGGACGGTAGCGGGCGGCATCCCGCAGTTCGCGGATTTCGTCGATGCCGCGGTTGGTAGCGGCGTCAATCTCAATCACGTCGACCGAACTGCCGGAACGGATCTCAGTGCAGGATTCGCACACGCCACACGGTTCGGGCGTGGGTCGGTCCGTGGAACGGCAATTGAGGGCCATGGCCAGAATACGCGCGATGGTCGTTTTCCCGATTCCGCGATGGCCGCTGAAGATGTATCCATGCGCAATCCGCTGCTGCTCAATCGCGTTTTTCAGCGTGCGGGTCACATGGTCCTGGCCGATGACTTCAGAGAAGCGCTGCGGGCGGTATTTGCGCGCTAGGACCTGGTAGCTCATGCCGGAAATTTGATTATATACGCGCCGCACGAGGAGATTTTCACAGGCGGTGGAATTGACAAGCCCCGGCATCGCATCAATACTTGAGGTCGCTGCAAGGAGGTCCCTTTTGTATGCCCCCGTCCCTTCACTCTGTGCGATTCCCAGGCGAAAGCTCTGAATACCGCGATACCCGCGACCGTTTGTTGGAAGCAGAAATAAAGCTGCGCAAAGATATTGAAGACGTTGCCGCGCTGAGACGGTCGCTGCCTCTGGGCGGTCCGCTGAACGAGGATTACATTTTCGAAGAAGGCGCAGCCGACATCAACGACTCTACAACCACTCGAAAGACACGCTTGTCAGAGCTGTTTAGCCCCGGCAAAGACAGCCTGGTGATCTACAGCTTTATGTTTGGGCCGCAGATGCCCGCGCCTTGAGTCTCCTGCACCTCAATCCTGGACGGATTGAACGGGGCAGCGCCCCATGTGCGGCAGAGAGTGAATTTTGTTGTG
>DATFQZ010000185.1:0-22755 GCA_035263765.1 Candidatus Angelobacter sp.
AACTAGTCATACTTCTCCTGTCGATGTTCCTGCTGGCTTGTCGTCTTTCAAATGAAAGAAGCGTCATTACCAGAGCCATTGTAACGATCGCAATTCCAATGTAATTCGGCGCTCTTTAATTGTGAGTTATTAAATCTGGCGGAGAGGGTGGGATTTGAACCCACGATACCCTTTCAGGTATGTCCGCTTTCGAGGCGGATCGTTTCAACCACTCACGCACCTCTCCGCACCGAGCGACTAGCAGCTAGCCGCTAGCTCCTAGCCTGTGGTTATGGCCAGAAGCCGGTAATTTAAGGCTTTCTCTTCTGCCGAAAAAACTCCTGCAGAATCTCAGAGCATTGATCTGCTAGCACGCCTGAGGTTACCTCCATCTGATGATTCAGTCTGGGATGGTTAATCACCTCAAGCACTGACCCGGCCGCGCCCGCCTTCGGGTCACTAGCTCCGTACACCAACCGCGCCAGGCGGGCGTGAATCATCGCGCCCGCGCACATGGCGCACGGCTCAATTGTAGCAAACATCACGCAGTCGCCCAGGCGGTGATTGCCCAGCCGGGCTGCGGCCTGGCGCAGGGCAACGATCTCGGCATGGGCTGTGGGATCGCCATCGAGCAAGGTGCGATTGTGTCCCATCCCGACGATCTCACCGTCTTTTTTAACGACAATCGCGCCCACCGGGACTTCGTCGGCGGCCGCGGCGAGGCGCGCTTGCGCGAGCGCGCGCTCCATCCATGCGGCGTCGCTGGTTGAGGCAGTTCCGCGAGTTTCCGGAGCAATGTCGGTCATGAAACGGGGGCTGTGCCGGCCCTTTTGGGATTTTACGCTTTCGCCTTTTCGAAGCAGACGGGCACGGTCCCCGCGGCCGCAGGCTTCGGAGGTTAAGCGCTGAAGGCCGCATTCTTAGCGGCGGAAAACGCTACCGTCTTGCTTCGTCTGTCGATGCTTAAGGGTGGGCGTGGATTGGGCGCGTTTTCCCATCAAAACCCCGTTTGTGAAAAACCTATTTTATGAAACGAGTTCGTGGTTCCGCGCACGATTGTTGTAGCATAGACCGCCGCAAAATCGACAAGCACGGAGAGCCTATCCGTTTTCCCGCTGAGAACATGCAGAGGAGCTGACATGAAAATCGCTATCGATCACGCCAAGGACACCTTGGTGGGCTGGGACATCAAGGTAACCGTCCAGGCCGACACCGGGGAAAACATCGCGAATGTGGAGGTCCGAGTAAACGACTTTCCCGAAATTAGCGATGCGCCGAGTGATGGGCTCAATTCGTGGGAGCAGCTGATCCGGCAAAAGGGCGTCTTCCCAGGAGATAACAAAGTGGAGGTCCTGGTTAGCGATCAGAACGATAAGGAGACTCGAGCCGTGCAGAAATGGTCCTGAGCCGTCGCCCCTCTGTGGGTTGCCCGGCCGGCCAAAAAGACAAGCTGCGGGGCCGCTGCTCTAACCTCCTGGAAGTCTGCTCTAACCTCCTGGAAGTAAGGGGGCCCTTCCGAGGGTGCCCTGGGGTATCGACAGCCCTGTTAATTCTCTTTGGATAAGTCAACCTTCCGGCTATTGCCTGATCTCTAAACATACATGTGCAGACGTATCGTGTGCCTTGCCGATGAGCCAAGCAAGGCGAGCACGGGCCCCACCTGCATTGCGTTGCTTCGGGCAAGCTAAACTTCGAAGGAGCGAAATCGACATGAACAAAAAAATCGTATTGATCTTGATGTTGGCTACCGGTATGGCTTTTGCCCAGAACAGAGGTGCACCGCCGGACCAGCAGCAACCCTCCCAGCAGCAACCCTCGCAACAGCAAACACAGCCATCCACCAGCCAGAAGTCTCCCACCAGCGCCGGCCAGGGCTCACTTACCGGCTGTCTGAAGGGATCTGGTGATCAGTGGGTACTGGTGGGCGAAGGCCAGAGCACGCCGGTCAGTGGCGACTCCTCGAAATTGAAGCCGCACAATGGCCATCAGGTACAACTGAAAGGCTCGCAAGCCAGCGACGGCTCGTTCCAAGTGACGGACATAGTCATGATCGCTGAATCCTGCTCGCCTGGTAGATAACCTCGAACACAACTGGCGCAGCAAAAGCGGGATTAGTAAGCTCGCAACCCGACAAACAGCGCGCCCATCGTCTCAACAGAATTGCCCGGATTTCCAATCCGGGCAATTCTTATTTTGCGACAACTGTTCGCGATCCATGGATCATGCAGGCTGCTGCTGCGTGGCACAGTGGATGGCCCCCAGCCCCCAGATGAAGTCGCCACAATAGATGCCGACAATCTCACGTGTGGGGAAAACCGCCTCCAAAGTCTTCAGCGCGAGCAAGTCCATCGGATCGTTGAAGGTCGGAACCAGGACCAGGTTGTTGGCGATGTAGAAATTGGCGTAGCTGGCGGGCAGACGCCGGCCTTCGAAAATGACGGGATGGGGAAGTGGTAAAGGAATGACTTGCAACTTCCGTCCGTGCTGATCAGTCGCCGCCTTGAGCCGCTTGAGATTCTCCTGGAGCGGCGCATAGTTTGCGTCATTGCGGTCACGTTCAACCGCGGCGACAATCGTGTCGGGGGCCGCGAAGCGCGCAATGTCGTCCACGTGGCCATGGGTATCATCACCAACAATGCCCCGGCCCAGCCATAGGACTTTATCGATTCCCAAGTAGTCGGTGAAAACTGTTTCCAAGTTGCGTCGCGACATTCCAGGATTTCGCTGCTGCACCTTGCTCAGCAGGCACTCTTCTGTGGTGAGCATCAAGCCTTGGCCGTTTACGTCGATGCTACCTCCTTCCAATACGACGTGGTGGCGCTTGCCGTTCACCGAGGCGATGGGGACGAACTGCTTCATCTTGAGCTTGTCTGTGATTCGATCCGGTAACTGATTGTCCAGCTTCCAGTCGGAGTACTTGGACCAGGCGTTGAAACGCCAGTTCGTGACCGCGCTAGGATTGGAATCGCCGTCGCGGCGAATGAAGATGGGGCCGGAGTCGCGCGTCCACACGCGGTTCGTCGGCCACCGGTGAAACCTGACGTTCTTCGCACTCACGCCGGCCCGCTTCAGGACCTTGCGCGCCGCGGTCTCTTCAGCAGCATTCTTGGCGACGATCTCCACTTGCTCCACGCGGCTGAGGTAGCGCACGATCTCGGCGTAAACCCAGGGGATGGCGGCAAACTTTCCCGGCCAATCGCTACGGTTGTGCGGCCAGGCGATCCATGTGGCCTGATGGGATTCCCATTCCGCAGGCATACGGTAGCCGAGCAAGCGAGGCGTGGTGCTTGCTTGCGAGGAAAGAGCTTCTGTTCTCAATGTGCTTTACCTCTGTCATCCTGAGCGAGCCCAAGTCCCGCTTCGCGGGATGAGGGCGAGTCGAAGGACCCCGAAGATATCTCGATCTGAGATGGCGTGTCGGGGAGTTCTCTAGAGAATGCCTTGAGGTGGCGTTCTTGGCGTTGGTATCCTCGGGGTCCTTCGACTTCGCGCCCATCAGCTACGATCGCGTAGACAAACGTCGACGCGCTTCGCTCAGGATGACAGTTCTCGGAAGGCAGGGAAGGAGGTGGCATCCTTTAATCCAAAAACCTCTTTGTAATGCCCCCGTAGCTGTCAATGCGGCGATCGCGCAAAAACGGCCAGTTACGGCGGACGTCTTCGAGCAATTTCAAATCGCACTTGCCCACGATGATTTCTTCTTTGTCGTGCGTAGCCTCCGCGAGGATGCGTCCGAAGGGATCGCAGAGGAACGATCCGCCCCAGAATTCCAGTCCTTTGCCTTGGGCGCGATTGCCGCGGATATCACCGTGCTCGTGGCCCACGCGGTTCACGACGCCAACGAAGACGCCGTTGGCGATAGCGTGCGCGCGCTGCATCGTGCGCCATGCGTCATGCTGGGCGACGCCGAACTCGGTTTTCTCGTCCGGATGCCAGCCGATCGCCGTCGGATAGAAGAGAATGTTGGCGCCTTGCAGCGCGGTCAGCCGCGCGCCCTCGGGATACCATTGGTCCCAACACACCAGCGCACCGACGCGGCCAACGTGTGTGTCAAACGCCTTGAAGCCGAGGTCGCCGGGAGTGAAATAAAACTTCTCGTAGTAAAGGGGATCGTCAGGGATGTGCATCTTGCGATAGATGCCCTTGAGGGTACCGTCCGTCTCCAGGACGACAGCGGTGTTGTGATAGAGGCCCCGCGCGCGCCGCTCGAAAACCGAACCCACAATGACGATCTTGCTTTCCTTCGCGACTGCCGCCAGCGCTTTGGTTGTATCTCCGGGAACTGGTTCGGCAAGGTCGAAGAGAGCGTGGTCTTCGCGCTGGCAGAAATATTGTGTGCGAAAAAGCTCGGGCAAACAGATGATTTCCGCGCCCATGTTGGCGGCCTGACGGACTTTGTCACATGCCCGGCGCAGGTTGTCGTCCGGATCGGGCGAACAGGACATCTGGACCAAACCGACAATGAAAGTGTCGCTCATGAAATCGTTTGCGTTCAAGGATACCAAAAGGCCTTTTCTGGGTTTGACTCCTGCCCTCATGAAAGTTTACTTTCTTGAGTTCTCCAAAGTTCCCGAGGTGAAACGTTGACCAAGAAGCGCGAAGGCGCAGGCATTGATCGCAAACTGCACGATCCCGTGAAAGACAAGCTCTCGCCGGTGTTCCCGCTCGATCTCTCTAAAACCCAGAGCGTCAGCGATCTAGTGAAAGGCATGGCGGACACCGCGTTCACGGGCCGCCAGCTCGGCGAAGCGGTGGACGTACTCGAAGCTATGGCCCGCGACCAGGATTGCTTCGTGGTGATGACCTTGGCCGGCGCCATGACCGTGGCCAAGCAAGGGCTGATCATCTGCGACCTGATTGACCGTGGGCTGGTCAACGCCATCGTTTCTACCGGCGCGCTGATGGCCCACGGGCTGGTGGAAGCCACCGGCTGCAATCACTACCGCTACGATCCCAAGATGAACGACGTAGAGCTTTACGAGGCCGGCTACAACCGCGTCTATGACACGCTGGAACCTGAGCAGAACCTGGACCACGTGGAGCTGGTCATGGAAGAAGTTCTTGGCCGATGGGACCCGCAAGAAACCATGTGTTCGTGGAAGCTGAACCGAGCCATCGGCGAGCACCTGAAGCGTCATGCCAAAGGGCGAGGAATTCTCAAGTCGGCGTTTGAGAAGAGTGTTCCTGTCTTCGTTCCCGCGTTCACTGATTCCGAACTGGGGCTTGACGTCGCTCTGACCAACCGTATGCGGAAACGCAAAGGCCAGCCGGAGCTTAACTTCAATCCGTTCTTGGACCTCAACTACTTCGCGGATACGCTCCTGCAGCAGAAGCGCCTGGGAATCTTCACCATCGGCGGCGGAGTGCCCCGCAACTGGGCGCAGCAGTTCGGACCATACTGTGAGCTGCGCGTCCGCCGCGCCGGAGAAGACGTGGAGCTCAAGCGCTACCATTACGGCGTCCGGGTCTGTCCCGAGCCGGTCTACTGGGGCGGTCTCTCCGGATCTCCTTATTCTGAGGCTATTTCCTGGGGCAAGTTCGTGCCACCCGCCGAAGGCGGAAGGTTCGGCGAGGTCTTTGTGGACGCGACGGTCGGCCTGCCCATCATGGTCGCGGCGCTACTCGAGCGGCTGGGGAAGGGATGGGCGAAGAGGGGATTGAAAAGTTAAACACCTTGCCACTGAGGCATGCAGGGCCTACTTCTGCAATCCCGAGCGCAGCGAGGGATCCATATACCCTGAAAAATGTAGCCTTACGAATTTCTCGCAACGATAGGGATCTCTCACTTCGTTCGAGATTTCAGAAAGAGCTTCTCTCCGTGCCTCTGTGTCTCCGGGGTAGGTTTTTCTATTCGAAGATCAAAATCGCGGCCGCGATCACCGTGGTCCACTTGCCACGCTTGTCGCCCACGCCGCTCTGCGTGATGTTCGTGGTGCGGATGATTTTGTTGGAGATGCGGTAAATCTCTTTCTTTTCGTCCCAGGACTTATCGGGGTCGAACTCCACGTCCAGGGTAGTGGCCAGCATCTCTGCCGCCAGCTCTTCCGCATACTCGCCGGCCTGTTCGTCGGTTTCGCCGAACGAGTGGTGCTCGCTCAGGTAACCGTACGTACTGCGGTCCATGGGGATCGCCAGTCCGATGCTCGAGGCCAGGAGGCGGTGTGGCTCGTGCGTGGAGTTTTCCGCCACCACAGCGAAGGTTACTTCGCCAGGATAGAGATACTTGACGCCCTCTTTGCGGGAGATCAGTTTGCAATGGGGAGGGAAGATGGAGGAAACCCTCACCAGGTTCTGCGCTGCGATGCCTGCGTCGCGCAAAGCAAGCTCGAATGATGTAAGACGTTCCTTGTGCTTGCCCACTCCCTTGGTAAGGAAGATGCGCTTGGGCACCATGTCAAGTCCCAATGTAGTTGTCCTCCGGGCCAGTCAAATTAAAAGCGAATGATGAAAAATAACATACGCGAGGCGGAGCGCGCAGGGAATTTAAGAAAATTTTTACGCTTCGTTGACTCGCAAGTGGCAGCGTTGGCGTGTCCTTTTGCGCTGCACCATGGATGGTGCAGGGGCAAAACTGCGGCGCGGAGGCCGCGGCTCAGGCGTGCGAGGTCAGACTCGGCTTAAGCTTGACAGCGACCTCGATGAAAGCCAGGGCAGCACGGCTCAGGGCCTTGTCTTTGCGGAAAACCAGCGCCAAGTCGCGGCGAACGGAGGCGTCGGCCATAGGCACGGCTGCCAGAGCTCCGGCCCGCACGTCTTCGATCACGTTGGACCGGGCAATGAACCCCACGCCCACATCAGCGGCTACGAAGCGCTTAAGCAGCTCGCTGGAGTCGAGCTCCATGGAAATCTTTGGCTTAAGCCCGCGCTCGTGAAACAGGTTCTCGAGAGCGTCGCGCGTCCGGCCGACCTTGGGCAGCAACACCGGAAAACGCGCCGCGTCGGCGACGTTCACGCCCTTCAGCCGGCTGAGCGGATGCTTAGGCGGGACGATGACGACCAGCTCGTCGCGGTGAATGTTGACCACGGTGAGCCGTTTGTCGTCCACGGGAGCGGAGACCACGCCGAAGTCGACCGAGTTGTCGATAATCGATTCCAGAATCTTGGCCCGCTCCAGGCGGCTAATCTGTACAGCCACGTCCGGGTAGAGCTTCTTGAATTCAGCAAAGACCTCGGGCAGGATGTGCAGGCAGGTCCCTTCATTGGCGCCAACCACAATCTCGCCGCGCGGCACCCGCTCCAGCTCGGCCACGGTAACCATCATGAATTTGCGGGCTTCGAGCGCCTGTTCAGCATATTGCTGAAAAACCTTGCCGGCGCCAGTGAGCGCCACCTTGCCGCCGCTGCGGTCAAACAGGCGCGCGCCGACCTCTTCCTCCAGAGCGCGAATCTGCGACGAGATGGCCGGCTGGGTGCGAAAACGCTTTTCCGCAGCCCGGGAAAAGCTGGTATGGCGGGCGACTTCCAGGAAGGTTTCCAGTTGGTCGAAATCCATGGGCGGCTACAGTTTAGCACTCAGCATTCAGCACTCAGCATTCAGCCGCCTGAACTGCCTCTGCGCCGAGAAGGGGGTTATGGCGAGAAACGGTGTCTGCGGACTGAATGCTGACTGCTGAGTGCTGAATGCTTACAATGGCTGCCATGAAAGCTGTGCTATGCGAACAATACGGCGGTCCCGATGTTCTCCAGATCGTGAATGAGCTGCCCATCCCCCAAGTCGGCCCGAACGGTGTGTTGGTCCGCGTGCATGCGTCGAGCGTCAACCCTGTGGATTGGAAACTGCGCAAAGGATTGCTGGCGGGGTTGTGGGACCTGCGCTTCCCGGTGATCTGGGGCTGTGATGTCTCCGGCGTAGTTGAGGAAGTGGGAGCAGCGGTGACGTTGTTCAAGCCCGGGGACGAGGTATACGGCTTCAAACACGGAAAAGTCGCCAAGACCTACCGCGGCACATATGCTGAATACGCGGTTGTGCCGGAAAACGCTCTCGCGCCCAAGCCGGCAAAACTCACACACCAGGAGGCCGCCGCCATCCCTCTGGCTGCTCTCACGGCCTGGCAGGCTTTGGTGGATGAGGCCAAGCTCGAAGCCCAACAGCGAGTTCTAGTCCATGCTGCGGCGGGAGGCGTGGGCGTGCTCGCGGTGCAGATCGCCAAGGCGTTAGGAGCGTACGTTGCCGCCACCGCCGGTCCGCAAAACCAGGAATTCGTCCGCCAGCTGGGCGCTGATCTGGTAATCGATTATACGAAAGAGCGAATTGAAGACAAGTTGACCGGCTACGATGTTGTCCTGGACAGCGTGGGCAAATCCGTATGGCCGGCTTCGCTGCGCGTGCTCAGACGCGGCGGCAAGCTCGCTACGCTAACGGTTCCTATACCTCAGACTAAGTCCGGCAAGCTGCGGTTCTTCGTCACGGCGATCATCGGCGTCGTTACTGGTTCGGTGAGAGCACTGCTGAGCGGCAAACGCTTGCTGATGATCCAGGTCAAGCCGCGTGGCGGCGAGTTGGAGAAGATCAGCGGGCTCGTCGAATCCGACAAACTGCGACCGGTGATTGAGAGGGTTTTCACTCTGGAGCAGATTGCAGAAGCGCACCAGTTGAGTGAGAGGGGGCATGTACGAGGCAAGCTGGTGGTGAAGATCACAGACTAGCAGTCAGCCGTCAGCACTCAGCATTCAGCCCGCGCACATTGCTGCCAGCGAATAATAACCTTTCTGGGCGTGGAGGCAAGTAGATAGGCTGAATGTTGAATGCTGATTGCTGGATGCTATTTTCCACCGCCCAACCCGCTGATACCACGCGACTTTCGCGGGCATAACCGCCCTTTATCCTACCCATAAAAACATTCAATTTCCGTCGTCTTGTGGGCTGGGATTAGCCTCCGGTGAAGAGGAGAAATCCGATCATGGCAGACGCCAAAGCTGATCCCAAAACGGTGCTGGAATTCGCCAAGAAGAACAGCGCCAAGCTGCTCGACCTCCGCTTTACAGACCTTCCTGGTCTGTGGCATCACGTCTCATTTCCCATTGAACAGTTCACAGAAACTTCGTTCGAAGACGGGTTCGGCATGGATGGCTCGTCGATCCGCGGCTGGGCGGCGATTCACGAGAGCGACATGCTCCTGATCCCCGACGTGAACTTTTGCATCATGGACCCGTTCACGGAAGCGCCCACACTGGTGATGGTGGCTGATGTGATCGATCCCGTGACCAAGCAGCGTTATGATCGCGATCCGCGGTACATCGCCAAGAAAGCGGAGATGTACCTGGTGTCCACCGGCGTGGCGGACACGGCGTACTTCGGCGCCGAAGCCGAGTTCTTCATCTTCGACAGCGTGCGGTTTGACCAGAAGGAAAACCAGGGATTCTATTTCATCGATGCGGAAGAAGGCCGCTGGAATTCCGGACGCCAGGAGAACAACCTGGGCTACCGCCCACGCTATAAAGAAGGATATTTTCCGGTGCCCCCCACCGACCACTACCAGGATCTTCGGACCGAGATGGCCATGACCATGCAAGCCTGCGGTCTGGAAGTCGAATGCCACCACCACGAGGTAGCCACGGGCGGGCAGACTGAAATTGATCTCAAGTTCAACAAGTTGGTGCGCTCAGCCGACAACATGATGCTCTATAAATATGTGGTCAAGAACGTAGCCAACCAGTACGGCAAGACTGTGACGTTTATGCCCAAGCCACTGTTCAATGACAATGGCAGCGGCATGCATACGCACCAGTCGCTATGGAAGGAAGGCAAACCGCTCTTCGCCGGCGACGGGTACGCGGGCTTGTCGCAGACGGCGCTGTGGTACATCGGCGGCTTGATCAAGCACGGGCCGGCGCTGGCGGCAATCATCGCCCCGACGACCAACTCTTACAAACGGCTGGTACCGGGCTTTGAAGCTCCGGTCAACCTGGCGTACTCACGTCGCAATCGCTCTGCTGCGTGCCGCATACCGATGTATTCGGCTTCGCCGAAAGCCAAGCGAGTGGAGTTCCGGCCACCGGACCCGAGTTGCAATCCATACATCGCATTTGCCGCGATGATGATGGCCGGCTTGGACGGCATTGAGAACAAAATTGATCCCGGGCAACCGCTCGATAAGGACATCTACGACCTGGGTCCGGAAGAACTGGCCAAGGTGCCGTCAATGCCCGGTGCGCTCGATGAGGCTCTGGATGCACTGGAGCGCGACCACCAATTCTTACTTAAAGGTGACGTCTTCACTGAGGACTTGTTGACGACCTACATCGAGTACAAGCGGGCCAAGGAAGTGGACGCCATGCGTCTGCGGCCACATCCCTATGAATTTGCGTTGTACTACGACATTTAGTTTTGCTTTTGGAAACGCAGACCATCTGATGAATTGCAAGGCTGCAGGTCCTTGTCATTCTGGGGAGTTAGTACCTGAATCCGACTTGCGCCCTGAGAATGGGAAGGAACTAAAGTTACAATCACGTGATTCTGGGTATTGGCGGTTCGCACCTTGGCGGATGCTTTCTTATAGCCGGGGGCCACGACTGTCAAAGGTTCCTTTGAGTGCGTAGGGGTAGTGGTCCCACTGGCGGTGAAGCACCCATTTGCATCCGAGTCCGCATACCAATACTGGCCCATGTCCGTCACGTGAACCTTTGCAGCGACGACAGGCTCGCCATGCGTGTTACGAACCACGCCCCTCACGGCCACGTATCCGTCGCACCCGGCAAGAACCAAAGAGAGAGCCAGTGGGATGAATTGCCACGCTCCTCGAGAGGTAGGTCGCTGCACCCCGTGGGGTGTATCAGCTCTGGTTGTAATACCTGCAAAAAAAGATCGACAGCGACGCGGGCCGATTCCTGCTTTTGCAATACGCTCGCCCGATTTGATTGGTTTGATAGAAATCGTCCGGCTTGTTGAATCCGTAGCTTACAGATTGCCCGTACTCCGACAATGTTTGCGCTGTGTTACGACATCGAAAATTGGTGTTGAGCATTTGGGCAGTGCCCCTGGATAGAAAGGTGCAAAACTTTGCACAAGGCTGCTCCTGTTGTTATCCCCTGAACCACAGGAGCAGCCAAGTTCCAGTCTTCCAAGGCTTTGATCGTCCGGCAAATATCTGCTACTTAATAACTTTCCTATGAGATTTAGGTTCAGATTTCCACAGGCTAAGCCGGCGCCGGCGAAACTTCCAAGTGACTAGATGATGGACTAGGCTGATCTATTCGAACTACACCAAAATTAAATTTTAATAGTTGACAACTACAAGTTCTCCAGTAGAATGCCCGAACTATAGTTTTTTCAAAGCTTCATCGGGTTGGGATCAAAGTCTCCTGAACGTCTCTTGTAGGTTGAAACGGGTTCGCTAAGGCTACCCTTGGCAGAAGTCTGTGGAGGATAGGAGTGCGCTCTCGGGCTCTCGTGTCATTATTCGTGGTGCTGCTAGGCACCTCCGCTTTTTCGCAGCTGCGAAAAATCGGAGAGCTCGAACTCCAGATTCAAGGAATCTCAGCCACCGTTCAGCCCGCGAACCCTACGATACCCAAGAACACTCCCGCGGGTGTTCAGATCGTTGTCAACACAGCCTCAGGCCCGTTGAGCTCCGCTGATGCGGCCCGCTTCCTGGGTGGTGCAATCCAGGTAACGGGAGAGCTTTCCGGTCCCGGCTTGGGCGGCGCGATTTCTCTTCCTGTGGCCGGAGGCCCAATTGTCGACCCGCTGATCTTACCCATTCCTGCGTTGACGCAAGCGGGTGACTACACGCTCAGCAATTTGAAGATTCTGGCTAACGGGACGCCGGCTCTCGACGTTACCCCTTCAAGCATACCGGTCAAAGTCATCGACCAGGTGCTGATTACCTCTGTCGAGACTCGGCCGCTGACGCTGGATGAGATCAAAGCCGCGGGCGTGGTTCTTACCAGCAACGACTTTATCGGCTTTCAATTCACCATCGGTTTGGCGCTGCAATCGAATGCCACCACCATCTCCTTCCCGGTAGTGTTCGATCGCCAGGGAGTTCCCGTACCGACACCCTTGATACCGCCATCACCTCCCAGCCGAGACTCCGTGCCCATTCCTACGATTGTGCCGGTGATGCTCAACGTGGTGGGCGCCGATGGCAATCAGGTTTTGCCGAACGACCTGAAACTGCCGGACGGTTCACCAGCCCAGGTAAAGATCCCCAGCGTGCTGGTGATTCCGGGCAACGTCGGTTTCCTCAAGCAGTTTTTCTCAGCCAAGCTCCTGGTGGCCAACGGGGCGCCAGGAGGCACGGGGCTGATTGTTCATGACATCAACGCGACCATCAACCTTCCTCCAGGCGACGATGGAGTGCTCGGCACTTCCGACGATCCACTGAGTCTGCCCACCCTGCAGAGCGGTCCTGAGCCGGCCACGAAGCCGGTGATGGGAGCCGGCCCGGACGGTCAATTGGGGACTGCCGATGATGTGTCTGCCTTGAATCCCGGGGACCAGGGAGAAACCGAGTTCGTCATTCGCGGAGACAAAGAAGGGTTTCATCCTATCAGCTTCGACATCAAGGGCACGCTCAACGGATTGGTGACTGGTCCGGTAAGTGTAACCGGACAGGCCCAGGGTGGTGTGCTGGTGCGCAATCCGTTCTTTGACATGACGTTTGCCGTTCCCGCGATTGTGCGCAATGGAGAACAGTTCAAGGTTTTCATTACCGTCAAGAACATCAGCCAATCGACCGCGAATCTTTTGACGGTGACGCTCGACAAAGCGCAGATGAGCGGCGTTCAACTGCTGAGCGATCAAAGCCAGACCATCCCAACCCTGGTTGGCGGCGGGTCAAAGATACTTACTTACGTATTTCAGAGCCAGCGCACAGGCCAGGTTTCCGCTACCTATCTGCATTTCGACACAACGGATGGCACCACCGGGGAACTCAAGTTCACATTGGGGGTCGGCGAGCGCAACGTTCCGCTGTCGCCAGACACTCTGGTGTTGCCCGCCTCGGTGGACAGCTTGCCCGAATCCGTCGTGGATGCGGCGATGCGGGTTCTTGGAGAAGGCTGGAGCATCGCCAATGCGCCCACCGGTACTCTGCCTCCCAACGTCATCCGCACCAGCAAAGCTGTGGTCACGCAGAAGGCGCTGGCCCTGGCGGAAGCCGGCTTACGAGTTCAGCTGGGAGAATCGCTGGACGCCGCATTGCGCGATCTGCTGGCTGATTTCTACGGCGGCAACCCCTTGGATCCCGGGTTTGACCAACTCCTGAGAACCACTGACGCTGGCCAGGACTTCGAGCGCGCCGTGGGCGCTGCTCTGGCTCCGCCGATTGCCTCCACCGGAGTGCTGGGCTTCCAGAAGAACCTTTCCAACGTGTTTGCCTCGGGAGCGAACTTTATCTCGTTTGCGCTCACGAGTGGATCGGTTGCGCCTCCGGTTGCCTTCAGCCTCACCGATGGTAGCGGAAACGTCGCTCGGAACCTGGGATCGGCCCAGTTCTCGAACGACGTCCCCGGCTTTACTGAGGCGCCCCTTGGTTCGGGCGACGCATCCCCGGTCCTGGGTCTGCTGACTGCACCGGGCTCGTCCCCTTATACCTTGCTCCTGACCGGCACCGGCAGCGGCACCGTCGACCTGGCGGTCACCATGCCGCATTCCGACGGAAACGTTATCCGCGGAGAGATCTCCGGAGTTTCTGTTTCGCAAGGTTTGCAATCCCGCATCGTCATGGACATTTCTCAGCCTGACCGGCTCGTGCTGGAGCAGGACACAGCCGGCGACGGATCATTTGCAACGCAGGTGCCGCTTAACACCAGCGTCATAGCGCCCTCAGGGCCGCAGCTTTTGAGCGCCAACGTCATCGATGGGACGACGTTGCAGGGCGCAAGCGCGTTGGGCATTCACATGGCCGTACTTTTTGACCGGGCCGTGGATGGCAACAGCGCCAAGCAGACCGGCAACTACCAGATTCTGTCCAATGCGGTGCAGCAGGCCAGTGCGCAACTCTCGGGCCGGATCGTGATTGCCAACCTGCAACAGCCGGAAGGGCCGTACGTACCGACCTCGGTGTCCGTGAGCGGCATCGCGGATTCCAGAGGCGTCATAGGTCCGAGCGCCACCAAGCCCCTGCAGTCCAGGCTCCAAAACCCAGGCGCGGTGGTCTCGGGACGGGTGTTGAATGCTGATGGTACTCCTGTGGGCGGCGCGGTCGTTACCTACAGCGCGTACGACCCAGATGATCATTGCAACTCCGACTCAGTACCTTCAGGTATTTCCAACATCGCAGTGGATGGTCAGGGACATTACCAGGTTCGTTATGTAACCCAAGACCCGTGCGCGCGCCCATTCCGAATTTCGACCCAGGATCCCAATACCGGCGATGTCAGAACGGGAAGCAACTTTGTCCGTTTCGGCGGCGAGCAGATCATCCTGGACTTAGCGCTGTTCGGACGCGGCAGCGTAGCCGGCGCAGTCACGGACCTGACCGGGGCTCCTGTTCCTGGAGCCAAGGTTGCGGTACAGAGCGTGACGGATCCCCAGGTGGGAGCTCTGGCGACAGCCGACGGCAACGGTCAATACTCTGTCTCCGGAATCACAGTCGGGCCAGTGACAGTACAGGCCGGTCGCGGAAACACGCTGGGGCACAGCGCGGGTACGATTCTCCGGGCAGGAACGACGGCGACAGTCAATGTAACGCTTGATAGCGGCGGCACGTCAGTTTCCGGTGTGTTGCAAGAGCAGATCAATGGAGGGCCGCCTACGCCGGTCCCGAACTGGCCCGTGGTTTACAGTCTGAATGACCACGTTCCACCTACACCCGTGGCTGTCGTGAATACCGACGGCTCGGGTAAGTTTGTTTTCACAGCCGTGCCCGAAGGCGCCTTCACGGTTTCCGTACAACTCACCGCCCGGGATTTCGGCTCTTCAACCGGATTTGCCGTTGCCGGAACGCCCTTTACTGGGGCCAACATAACCGTGAACATCGACGATCAGAAGTTGGCCACGGTACAGGGAACTGTGGTTCTACCGGACGCTGCCCACACTCCGGCAGGAGGCGTGATTGTCAGCGGGCCGAGTGGTGGTGTGCTGACGAATGCTGACGGAACATTCACGCTGCCTGGTCTCCCTGTACGCCCCAACAGCCAGGCCATTCAAGCTCAGACGACGGACGGTTTGCGCTTTGGCTCAGCCTCTGTGCTGGCCACGCAGCCCGGGCAGGTGGTCGGTGGCATCACCATTACGCTCTCAGGACTGGGAACGGCGCAATTTACTGTCCTTGACGCTGACGGCAAGCCCGTCGCAGGGCAAGCCGTAGCTTTGATGAACGGTTGTTCTGCCGCCTGCGGATGCAATCCGGTCAAGACTCAAGTCAACCCCGACGGATCGGTGACGGTGTCCGCGCCTCCGGTGTTGACGGGAACGGACGGAGTGGTGCGGTTCACCAATATGCCTGTGGGATCGGTCACGGTGAAAGCGGTGTCCAGCACGGGTGACATAGCTGATGGAAGCGCTTCGATCACCGGCGATGGCGTCGTTGGTTTTGGCACTCTGCGCTTCCACGGGAGCGGCACGGTCACAGGATCCGTGCTCGATCCCGACGGCAATCCTTCATTTGGAGCCAATGTCGCCCTTACGGCGAATGTCTTTGATTTGGAAACCTGCAGCTTGATACCGGGCCTGGCTCAACAGTTGTCGACAGATACCAGCGGCAGCTTTAATTTCACCGGCGTCAAAGCGGGCCGGATCGGGCTCACGGCTTCCCAGACGTTCTTCAACCGACAAGTGGGCGCACAAGGGAACCTGGCTTCGCACCAGACAGCCAACTTCGTTCTCAAACTCCTTAACACCACAGCAGGCGTCTTCTCAGGAACAGTTTTCCTCCCTGATGGCGTCACTCCGGCGGGCGCAGGCGTGCAAGTGACCGCGAACGGCGCCCTGCCCGATGTAACCGTGAGCACGGACGCCAACGGCAATTTCAAGTTCGCAAAGATCTTCCCCGAGGGTGGGTACACCGTAACCGTGAGCGACCCGGTGACGGGTGGAACCGTGCGGGACAGCGTTTTCCTGCGCGCCGCTCAGGATATGACCCACAACTACCGCCTTAAGGGCCGGGGAACGGTGGTCGTGCAGGTGGTAGATGGATCGAACAAGCCGGTGGACAACGCGTTCGTGAAACTCAACGAGAACGAGTTTCCTTTCAACGAGCAGGAGAACGCGATCCAACCGGGGAACCAGGGACAGGTGACTTTCGAACAGGTCTTTGAAGGGCCATTCGCGGTGACGGTGTCAGATAACGTAGGCCGCGGCGGAAGAGCTTCAGGCGCGCTTCCCGGTCCGGGAGCCACCGTGAACGCCACGGTTCAGCTTACCAGCACTGGAACTGTCCAGGGCCATTTCAAAATGCCCGATCAGAATGGTACGCCTATTCCGTTCGGCAGTGTGAGTTTGTTCGCCAGCGGACGCCAGATCGGACAGGTGACAACGGACGGCGGCGCGGATCCGGGTTCGTTCAGCTTTACGTTTGTGCCTGCTGGACCGGTGACCTTACAGGCGCAGGATCCTGTAACGGCACGCACCGGCATTGCCGCCGGAACCATTGATCATGATGGCCAGGTCCTCGTGCTCGATGTCACAGCTCAGGCCTTGGGGACCGTGCAAGGACACGTAACGAGCAACGGAGTTCCCCAGCCCGGCGCCAATGTTGACATCTTCTCCGGCAGTTACCACGCCGCCACGACTTCTGACGCGCAAGGACTCTATCTGGTATCCGGAGTGCCTGCCGGCCATGTCGTCGTCAACGCCAGCATGCAGAATGGCTTCCTGCTGGGAACCAACTCGGGAACCCTGGCAGGAGAAGGGGCACTGCTTGAGTTGGAGGTTGCTCTGCGCGGCTCGGGCGCCATCACTGGACAGGTAGTCCAAGCCGATGGTACTCCGGCGCCGGGCGTACTCGTGACTGTTACTGTCGGCGGTCCTGGAGGCGGCACGGAAAAGGTAAGCACTGATCCGTCAGGAAACTTTGTGTTCTCCCTTGTTCCTGAAGGGCTGGCGACGTTGAATGCGACGGTGCTCGGCAGCATTGACGTGGGCCAGGCCGTCGCCGACGTGGTTGGTGGCTCAACCGTTCAGTCCACCATACACCTCAACGGTGTGGGTTCCATCAGCGGGCAAACCGAGGACAGTCTGGGTAACCTCGTCGCCGGACATGTCACCATTACCGGAACCGGAGCCTTCCCTTATACCTTTGCCATCGACACCAACAGCGACGGCAGGTTCTCTTTACCCCAGGTGTTGGCCGGCAACTTTACCGCCACCCTGAGCGTGACTTCCGGTTCGATCACCACGCTGGGAACGACGTTCTCGAAAGTTACGCCGAATGCGAACACTGACATAGTGGTGCAGCTGGCGCCGACCGGTTCGGTCACCGGCGTGGTCCTCCGCTCCGATGGCGTTACTCCTGCAGCCGGCGCGAGCGTGACTGTGTCGATCGGCAATGGGGCCTCGGTTGTGGTCCAAGCCCAAACCGATGGTTCGTTTACCGCCAGCGGCATCCCGCTCGGCGCGTTCACACTAAGAATCAACGATCCCATCAGCACCGGACAGGCGCTGATTCAGGGCCAGAGCATTACCGGCGGCGGCGACGTGGTCGATCTGAAGACGATCATTCTGAACGACACGCCCATGTCGGTGCTTTCGATCGCGCCCGCCGATGGCTCGTCGGCCGTGAGTCCGGCGCAGTCCATCGTGATCACGTTCTCGAATCCGTTGCAGTCGGTAAACGGAATCCAGTTCAGCTCGAACCATGGCGGCGTATCGCTGACGAGCAGCCTCTCGCCGGATGGCAAGGTAGCAACCTTCAGCGGCGGATTGCCGGCGAGCGCTCAGATCACGGTGAACGTGACCACGGATGTGAGCGATACGCTTGGACGCCATCCGTTGCAGCCGGCCACCTCAACGTTTGTCACCGGACCTCCCGGTGTGACTTCCATCGTGCCGGCGAACAATGCGATCCAAGTTTCGAGTACGGCGCAGATCACGGTGAACTTCAGCGAGTCGTTGGCCGCGAGCACGAATCTTGCAAACCTCATTGTTCTTTCCAGCTCCTCTGGACCGGTAGCCGGAACCACGTCTCTGGTTAACCCGCAGCAGGCGGTCTTCACTCCCGCGGCCGCCTTGCCCAACAACACTTCGTTCACGGTCACAGTCAACGGAGCCGCCGACTCCGGTGGAAATGTGCAGACTACGGCGTTCGTCTCAACCTTATCCACGGTCGACACCGTTCCTCCTGTGGTGCAACTGGGGTCGCCGGCGAACGGAAGCTTTGTGAACACGGCGCGTCCCGGGATCTCTTTCAGCGCAACCGATGCGCTGACGGGCGTGGAATTCTCTACGGCGGCGGTTAGCCTTGACGGCCAGCCCGTCGCCACCGGAACACTGAGCTTCACGCCGCCAGCCAACTTGGCCGACGGAGTGCATACAGTGACGGCTACGGTTGCGGATCGCGTGGGCAATGTCGGCGCGGCCAGCGGAAGCTTCACCGTTGATACGCAGCCGCCGTCACCCGCTACGGTTTCAGGAGTCACAGCGGGGCAGATCCTCACGGGTGTCGTTCCGCTTTCGTTCAGCGCCACCGACGCAACCTCAGGTGTGGCTTTCATTGACCTGTTGGTGGATGGCAATTTCTTCGTCCGCACCTCACCGCCGTTCCAGCTGTCGCTGAATACGCCAGCGCTGGTGGACGGCAACCACAACTTGAGCGCGAGGGCTACGGATGCGGCCGGGAATGTTGGACAGCCTGGCTCTGCTGTTGCGGTTGTGGTTAACAACGTTCACCTTACGGTTTCGTTTACTGCGCCCGCTGCGGGCAGCTCGTTCAACAACCAGTTCACCGTAACCGCCACTGCCGACAAGTCGGTGCAGCGGATCGATTTCTCCTTCGCCGGGCAGCAGGCCAGTGCCACGGTGGCGCCGTATAGCGCCACCTTCTCGGTGTCGGGGCTCACCGATGGAACGCAGACGGTGACCGCGACGGCAACCGACTTCGCCGGAAACTCGGCGTCCGCCACTCTGCCCATCGTCGTAGACCGTACGCCGCCGGCGGCGCCGAATGTCAATCTGATCAACGCCGAGCCGCCGGTCGCGGGCTTCTCGCAGGTACATGGGCTGGTTGGATCAGTGGAGGCCTTCGATACTCTGGCGATCACTAACCTTACTCACGCTGCGCAAGCCACCGTGTCGGTGGCAAATGACGGTACCTTCAGCACCAACGTTGCCGCCAGCGTGGATGACACGTTGTCGTTGACGGCAACGGACCCTGCTGGAAACCACAGCAATGCCGTGCTCATCACGGTGCGTCAGACGCCGTCGGTGCCGCCGGCTACCGGCAACACCTCGCTCACTTTCGCAGGAGATCTGGTGGACCGTGTGGGCACGGCGGCCGGCACGTTGACGCCTGACGGCAACCTCGATGCTGTCTTCACAATGTCGCTCTCGATCGGTGATGGCGTGACGCGCACCCTTTCGCGGATCGACCTCTCGAATGGTTCCACGACCCACAGCGCGGCGGCTGGCACAGTGCCCGTAGGCGTTTCGACCGATGTAGCGGCGCCGTTCTTGAACCATTCCGACGGAAGCATCTCGCTGACCCTTACCTCCGGTGCCACCTTGACGCTGATTACCTCGGACAGCGGCTTTATGGTCCCCGGCAATACGTACACGGTGACGGCCTCATTCACCGATGGTTCGCACTTCGTGGGCAGCTTTGTCTTCGTAGCTCCTGAAGATCACCCCCTGGTAGCGCATTCGGCCAACATCGTCGCCAGTCCGTCGATGGTGATTTCCTCCCCGACCTCTTCAGGCACCGCGAGCCTCACCATCACGAATGTCCGCGACGTCGACGGCACGCTGCTTCCGGACGGAAGCAAGATAGGCCTGAGCGTTGCTAACGGCGCGACCAAGAACGGGTTCGGCGATAGCATCCCATCAGCCGGTGGAACCATTGTGGATGGCACGCCGTCCGCCAACAACGCGAATTTCAAGGTCTTCACCATTTCCGGAGGGTCCGTCACGGCTACGTATTCGGGTCAGCCGGTCAGTCCTTCGGCTTTGACCGGAAGCATCGCTGTGGTGCAAATGGTGGGCGCTGATTCGTCAGGAAATGTCTTAGGCACCGAAGTAGCAGCCACCCAGGACATCAATTTGCACGCGGCGAACGACCCGGCAATTGTCGGTACTTCTCCGGCCTCGCTTTATGCCGATACCGGCGATCATCGCAGCCACGTAGTCGTGCAGGTGCGTGACAATCTCCTGAACCCGGTGCCCGATGGCACGCTGATCGCGGTCTCAGCCGCGAGCGGCGCGGCATTTATCCCGGCTTGCTGTCGTATCGGATCTGCAGGCGGCACCATCCTGGGTGGAACGGCTTCCCCAAGCGGAGCGCAGTATAGCGTGTTTACCACAACCGGCGGCTCTTTCGCGTTCGATTACACCGATTCCGGGGTCAGCATGGGGACCGACCAGACGGCTGCGGCCGTGATCACGGTGATGGCCGCGAACGCCGACAACAGCACCAACGGCGTGCTTATCGGTTCCGGAACCATCACGCTGGTTGGGGCGGCCGACGCGGAGATCAGCGCCGATCGCAGCTCCGTTCCCCTAGTGTCGCCAAGCATCCCGGTGACCATTGATATTCACCATCTTCATGATGCGCGCGGGAACCTTGCCCCGGATGGTTCCACGGTCCTGGTCTCAGCGGCCACCGGCGCCACCTTCATCCCGGCATGCTGCAGGATCGGATCCGCAGGCGGCACCATTGTGGATGGCCTGCCTTCGCCGAACAACGGCCAGTTCCGTTACTTCACTCTGGCTTCAAGCCAGGCGGCGGCGACCTACACGACGGACGGCGTAAGCTCGGCGAACCCCGGCTCCACCGTCGTTGCCAACATTCAGCTTGCGATGGGCGCTCCGAACGGAAATATCATCGACGACCATCTCCTCAAGCTGCTGGGAATCACGCTGGTGCCACCTTCGAACGCCGTTGGGAATGCGCAACCGCCTTCGCTGCTGGGAGACGGTGGAATTCATACATCGACAGTTACGTTCAAGCCGATTATCGACGCTTTCGGCAATACTCTGCCGGATGGAAGCAAAGTCGCGGTGAGCGCAGCAAGCGGGGCTACATTCATTCCAGCTTGCTGCAACATCGGATCCGTAGGCGGGCAGATACTCTCTGGAACAACTGCGACCAATGACGGTCGTTTCCAAGTGCACACGGTCGTGAACGGGGGCATCACCGTGACCTACAGCGACCAGAATGTAGCTTCCACGCCTGGCCAGGTGCAAACCGCCAACGTGCAGTTGGCGGAAGCCAAGGCCGACAATACCGTTCCCACCACCGCCAACATCAGCACGGTTGGAATCAGCATCGTAGGGCTGACCTCGGCCACCGTCACCGCCTCGCCCAGCGTGCTCTTTGCCGACGGCGGCGACCATCGCAGCACGGTGACCGTTTCCAACCTCAAGGACTCGTTGGGTAACCCGGTGCCGGATGGAACCAATATCGCTGTGAGCGCTGTCAACGGTGCCACATTCATTCCTGGTTGTTGCAATATCGGCTCATTCGGAGGCGTGATTGAAGGCGGCACCACGGTAGTCTCGAACACCAACTTTAAGGTCTTCCCTGTCACGAACGGGCAAGTCGTCTTCGAGTACTCCTCACAAGGTGTTTTGGTTTCCAGCGGCACACAGACCGCCAATGTGCAGATTGCGGAGGCCAACTCCGCCGACGGACTGGTGAGCACAGCGAATGTGGCTTCAGGATCCATCAAGCTGGTTGCCCCGGGCAGCGCGACGATCAGTGTGAACCCCGCCAATGTCTTCTCCGATGGCGGCACCCACACCTCGGCGATTACCATCACCAACCTGAAAGCCGCCGATGGAGTTACGCCCATACCGGACGGGTCCAGAATCGGAATCTCGGTCGTCAACGGCGCAACCTTTATTCCTGGATGCTGTAACATCGGCAGTGCCGGCGGCCAGATTCTGTCAGCGGGAACAACCGCCGGTGACGGCACTCCATCCCCCAGCAACGGGAACTTCGACCTGTTTTCGATCGCTGGAGGGCAGATTCTGGCGACCTACGCGGACACTGGGCTAGCAAGCACCATCGGCCAGACACAGACCGTGAATGTGCAGCTCGCCCCTGCGGCCAGTGACGGCTCGATTCCTACGACTGCGCAATTCGCAGATGCCAGCATCCAGCTGCGTGGCATTAGTTCGGCTACAGGGAGCGGCCCTGCAACCTTGTCGAAGAGCGGCGGTTCGGCGACGGTTACTTTCTCCGGAATCAAGGACAGCGCTGGCAACCTGGTGCCTGACGGCACCCTGGTAATCGTCACAGCCGCAAATTCAGTTTTCTCCATCCCCGGATGCTGTGTTGTGGGATCGACGGGCGGCACGATCGTTGACGGCGGTGTGTCACCTTTCAACGCCGCGTTGAAAGTGTTTGTCGTTCAAAACGGGACCGTTACGGTGACCTATTCGCCGACGTCCGCGGGCGTGGGTGTCGCCAACATTCAGATCACCGGGGCGAGGCCGGACGGTTCGCTCATAGTGAGTACCCCGTTGAACGGTGGTGTGTGGGCCATCAATATCACGAACTGAGGGACCAGGAATTGTTTCATGGAGCAGTCTGCGGAAGCGAGCGGATCGAAGTTGAAGTCTCTAGGACGGAAGACCTGTTTCTAAAATGCTAAGCGCGCCAAAAACGACTGTAGGTGCATTCACCAGGAAGGTCATCGCGCTGGTGATGGCGTATAGCTTTTTCGCCACCTCCTTGT
>DATFQZ010000186.1:0-3614 GCA_035263765.1 Candidatus Angelobacter sp.
GTCAAATTCTCGCGCTCTTGTCACTCAGCGGTACACTCGATTAATAATCAATGTAGGTCGGCCCCGCCCTCAAAACTCAAAAACCGCAGACCGAAAGACACGGTCTGATTCCATAATGGCGTCGGCTCCTTAGAGCCGGTAGTCTGAGGGTGTCCAGACCAAGGACTGCCGGGAAAGGAGCCGACATGTCGATTATCGGATGTGATGTGCATTCACGCTACCAGGTAATTGCAATGCTGGAGGTAGAGACGGGCGAGATTGTGAAGCGGCGGTTGGAACACGAGAACGGAGAGGCGAGGGCTTTCTACGCGGGTCTGGCGAGGCCGGCGCTGATCGGGATCGAGGCCACGGGGTACACGCAGTGGTTCGAACGGATGCTGGCCGAGCAGGGACACGAGTTGTGGACGGGCGACGCGGCCCAGATCTGGGCGCGCTCGGTGCGACGGCAGGTGACCGACACGCGGGCGGCGGAGCACCTGCTGGAATTGCTGGTGACGAACCACTTTCCGCGCATCTGGGTGCCGACGGCGGAGGAACGCGATCTGCGGCAACTGCTGAAGCATCGCAACAAGCTGGTGCAGATGCAGACGTCAGTGCGGAACCAGTTGCACTTTCTGGCCATGAGCCAGGGGGTGTGCCGGAAACGGAAGCTGTGGAGTGCGAAAGGCCGGGCGGAGTTGGAAGCCCTGAGCCTAGGTCGATGGGCTAGCCAGCGGCGCCAGGAACTGCTGGAGCTGCTGGACGGTTTGGGGCCTCGCATCGAGGAGCTGAACCAGGCCGTGGAGGTGCAAGCGGGGCGGCGGCCCGACTGCCAGGAACTGATGAAGGTGAAAGGAGTGGGAGCGGTGACATCCCTAGCCTACGCTCTGACGGTGGGTCCGGTGGAGCGTTTCCCCAACAGCCGCAAGCTGGTCAGTTACCTGGGCCTGAACCCCAGCGAGCATTCCAGCGGGGGCCGTCAGCGGCTAGGCCACATTAGTAAGCAAGGCAATCAGATGCTGCGTTGGCTGCTGGTGGAGGTCAGTCACAGTGCGGCGCAGCATGATCCTGAACTACGACGCCAGTATCAACGTTTGAAGTTTCGGCGGGGTGGCAAGGTGGCCCAAGTGGCCGTGGCTCGTCAGCTGGCGGTGCGCCTCTACTGGAGGCTGCGCCAGGCGAGCCGGACCACCCCACCGGTTCGCATGTCTGGCAGCCCGGGTAGCGCAGTGGTGGACGAAAGTCCATCGCAAGTCTGATTGGGCGCCAGGCCTCCCTGCCCGGGGGCGGGGAGATTGAAACAGGAATCATGGTGGGTGAAGACCTCACCGGATAGATGGCTGGTGGAATCGGTCCACCGTAGGATTCATGAGGCGAGCCTTGGTCGGGACAGCTTCAAAGAATCTTCTACGACAAAGCCCTGGAAAAAGCACCCCGGGCTTTGTCCAACTCCAGCCTGGGGCGTACGGTCGCGGCCTCAAGGGTCTGCGATGAACGGTCCGGCAGAAAACAAAAGCGCCGGACCGCCCTTGACCCCGCGCCCGCACGCGATAGCGGAAGTTTGTCTAAAAGTGCTTGACACCGCCGACGCCATTATAGATGTCAGTCCCAGGGCCTGCAGCCCGCGAAAGTTCATGAAAACCCGCTCAGAGTTAAGATCAGGCCGGCACACGGAGCGGTGAGATCGCTGGCGCATTGGAGCAATCGAGGCCGTATAGATGTCTGATCCTGGAGCGTGCGTGTTGAACGAATAAATGGGCGTCGTTCTCTCCTCGGTGAGAGCGGCGATAGCCCGCGACCCTGCTTAAGGTAGCTTGAGGCACGCTCTCCGCTCCCGCCCAAGGAGCGAACGATGTACAGAATAGCGGGAATTGACGTGCACAAGAGAATGTTGGCGGTGGTAGTGTCGGATGTCGAGGTGGCAGGGGACTACGAATTCGAGTCCCGCCGCTGGGGCACCACTCCAGCGCAGTTGCAAGCGCTGGCCGCTTGGCTGGTCGAGCAACACGTACAAGAAGTGGTAATGGAATCCACGGCGCAGTATTGGAGGCCGGTTTGGGAATCGCTGGAACACTACTGGAAGCCGATCTGCAAGAAGCAAGAGGGTGCCCGTCCCAGGTCGGGACGTTTGCACCTAGCGCAGGCACAATCGAATCGCGGACCGCGGGGACGCAAGAACGATTTCGCGGACGCCGAACGTCTGGTAAAACGGCTGGTGGCTGGCGAACTGATTTTGAGCTTGGTACCTGATGCCGAGCAGCGTTTATGGCGGACCGTCACCCGTGCCAAGGTCCAGCTGAGCCGCAACCGAGTCCAGCTTCAGAACCGGCTGGAGGCTCTGCTGGAACAGGCTCACCTCAAGCTGTCCAGTGTGGTCTCGGATCTGTTAGGCGTGAGCGCCCGGCGCATGCTAGGGGCCATCGCCGACGGAGAAAGCAACCCTGCAGCTCTGGCTGACCTGGCCGATCCGAGCTTGCGCGCCACACGAGAAGAATTGTGCGATGCCCTCAGCGCCTGCCAGGAGCTCCATCCCACTTATCGTGAGCTGGTGAAAATGGCGCTGGAGGAGCTCCAACTTCTCGAACGGCAGATGGAGAAACTCGATCAGAAGATGGCGACGTTGCTCAGTCCATACCAAGACCAAGTCGAGAGGCTGGCGGAGGTGCCGGGTCTAGGAGTCGATTCGGCGCAGCAGATCCTTGCCGAAGTGGGCGCCTCAGCCGCCACCTTTCCTTCGGCAGGCTCTCTCTCTTCCTGGGTGGGAGCCTGCCCGGGCCAAGAGGAGACTGCGGGAGTCAACCGCAATCATCGTTCTCCGAAAGGCAACCGCCAGATGCGGCGCCTTCTCAATCTGGCGGCCCACGCCTCGATCAAACACCCCGGGACCATTTTCGCGATTCTTTATCGCCGCTATGTCACGCGCTTGGGACCCATTCAAACGATCGCTGTGCTTGCTCATCGCCTTTGTCGCTTGATCTGGAGGATTCTGCACCAGGGGGTACGCTATCAAGAAAGAGGCCCCGCTGTTAACGAAAAGACTAGGCGCCGACGTACCGCCAGAATGATTCGGGAACTCCGGCGCCTCGGGTATCGAATCGAACCGACTAACTCTCAATTACCGGTTCCAGCGTGAAGCGGGTTTTCGACCCTGCGCTACCCTTTGCGCTACCCTTTGCTCCAAGCTTGGCCTCCATGGCGAAAAATTCGAGGCCCGGCGTTTGGCCAGTTTGGAATTCGACCAGTACGTCCACATCACTGTCCGGGCCGAAGTCGTCGCGCAGCACGAGTCTTGAGCGCCGTCCCCCATTGCATGCGAAATGGCCAGCAGTTTGGGCAAATTCGAGATCCGACGAAACCACGAGTCGGGCTCTCTGCCCTTAGAAAAACACTGCCGGCGAAACGTGGAATCGTTTGCTCAATTTCTCGATGTGGGTTTTGTTCAGTCCGCGTTTGTTGTGAAGAATCTCGGAGACGATGCTTTCGGAACCAAAGCGAGCCGGGTAGCGCAGACCGCGCCTGCCGGTCTGCGGCTTTAGGTTTTCTCATCAACTGGCGTCGCGTCCCGGCTGCGGAGTCTTGTCCGTTCGGACCGCTATCGGGTCGATTCTTGGTCGAGACAAAAGACACAAAAGCCG
>DATFQZ010000187.1:0-2326 GCA_035263765.1 Candidatus Angelobacter sp.
GCGAACGTATGAGATGGAACGGCTGAAACGTCTTGAACGGCTGGAACCTCAGCAGCGATTTCGTTCCAGTGGTTCCAGTCGTTCCAAGCGTTCCAAACGAAAAGAAAAGTTGGGGCTTTATGTCACTGGTTGATCCCGTAACCTTGCAAGTCATTCAGGCGCGGCTGGCCGGCATCGTCCAGGAGATGCAGAACTCGCTGTTTCGCACGGGCTACTCGACGATCATTCGCGAATCACAGGATGCCAGTTGTGCGATCTTAAATACCGCCGGAGAAGTGGTGGCCCAACATGTGGTGCTGCCGCTCCATATGGGTGCGTTTCCGGCTTGCGCCGCAGGCCTGCTGAAGAGCTACGCTCCCTCGGAGCTTCACGAGGGCGACGCTTTCATCACCAATCATCCTTATCTTGGAGGTAGCCCCCACGCGCCGGATATGGCGGTCTTGAGCCCTGTTTTCTACCAGGGTGACTGGGTCGGATTTGCCGCCAATCTCGCCCATAAAAGCGACATCGGCGGCCCCGTGCCAGGGAGCTGCTGGAGTCAAGCCCGGGAGATCTACCAGGAAGGCCTTCACGTACCTCCGATCAAATATGTTTCTAAACACCAAACCAGCAAAGACATCGAAGCGGTCCTCAGCGCCAACAGCCGCACGCCGGAGTTGGTCGTCGGTGACCTCCGCGGCCAAGTCGGCGCGGCACGGCTCGGCGAGAAGCGCTTCCAGGAGATGATGGATCGCTACGGCAAGGAGACGATCCTCGCTTCCTACGAGCAGTTATTCGCCATGACCGAAGCCAAGGTGCGCGCTGAAATCGCTTCGTGGCCCGACAAGGTCGGCGAGGGTGAACGGTTCGTCGACAGCGACGGCATCGAACTGGACAAGCCGGTTCGCCTTCATGTACGGATCGAGAAAAAACGCGACCAGCTACTTTTTGATTTCACCGGTTCCGCCGATCAGACCAAAGGCCCCGCGAATATCCGTCCCACCATCGTGCGCGCCGCCTGCTGTTATCTGCTCACCTGCCTGACCGACCCGGCACTGGCGATCAACTATGGACTGGCAAAGGTGATTAATATCAAGGTCCGCGAGGGCAGTGTGCTTAATCCGCGCTTCCCCGCCCCCGTCAACACCTATAATCCGACTGTTCATGCTCTGGTGGAAGCGCTGCTAGAGGCCTCCAGCCAGATCACCCCGTATAAGAAAGTGGGCGATGGCTGCAGCAGCCGCTCGATCATTATCGGCGGCCGCAGCAACAAGACCGGCAAGAGCTACGTGCAATATGAGATCTTTGGCGGTGGCTCCGGCGGACGGAGCAGCAAGGACGGCGTCTCGGGCACCAACGTCAATCAATCCAACGCCAAGATCGCTCCGATAGAAATTATCGAATCGGAATTTTCTACCCGCCTGCGTCGTTTTGAGTTGATTCCCGACTCCGGCGGACCGGGAAAGTTTCGGGGTGGGCTCGGATTCATCCGTGAGTACGAACTGCTGGATCATGACGCGAGATTCTCACTGCGTTCCACCAAACATACCGTCGCACCCAAAGGTATCGACGGCGGTTCGGACGGCAAGACCGGCCATTGCACGTTGAACCCAGGAACGGAGCAATCCCGAGTCATCCCTTCACGATACTCGGACCACACGCTGCATCCGGGAGATGTCGTCAGCCTGGAAACCCCCGGCGGCGGCGGCTTGGGCAACCCGCTGGAACGCGACCCAACAAAGGTGCTCAATGACGTTCGGAACGGTTACGTGACCCAACAAAACGCGCGAGAACTTTATCGCGTAGCCATCGACGCCGTTGATGGTGATTTCGCGCTCAACGAAGGACAGACACGGGAGCTACGCTCCCAAGCGTAAATTGAGGATTGAAGATCGAGGATGGAAGATTCCTTATTGCGATCCGTGATCGTCTATCCTCGATCTTCTGCAGTGCGCCTGCGTCAAAAGTCTGAAAGACCATGTCTGTTGATCCCATAACCCTGCAAGTCATCCAGGCCCGATTGGCCGGCATCGTCCAGGAGATGCAGAACTCACTGTTCCGCACCGGCTATTCGACCATCATTAGAGAATCCCAAGACGCCAGTTGCGCGATTCTGAATACGGCCAGGGAAGTCGTCGCCCAGCATGTAGTGCTGCCGCTCCACATGGGTGCGTTTCCAGCCTGCGCCGCCGCAGTTCTGAAAGCCTACCCATCAGCTGAGATCAGTCCCGGCGATGCCTTTATCATCAACCATCCTTATCTGGGCGGCAGTCCCCACGCGCCGGACATGGGCGTGCTTACGCCGATCTTTTACCAGGGAGATTGGGTGGGATTTGCAGCAAACATG
>DATFQZ010000188.1:0-3491 GCA_035263765.1 Candidatus Angelobacter sp.
GAGTTGCTCGCCCTGTAATATGCCCACAGTGCGCCGCAAGTTCTTGCCGGCCAGAATTTGCTGGAGCTCCTGGTAATGGTCGCGGATCAAGGTGCGATAGGCCAGGGCCTCGTCGCGCTCCGGCAGGTAAACGCCGCCCAGGACCACCAATTCCCGCTCGGTAAAATGGAAATAGAAGGTCGGGCCGCGCATGCGTTCCACGCCGCGCCGGGCAAAGACCGCCGCAATGTGGGTCTTGTAGGGAGTCCTATCCTGGGAAAAGCGGGACTCGTGGCGGTAGATCCGAAACACCGATCGCTCCGGCGGCGTCACGTAGTCCGGGGCAAAGCGGGCAAACTCCCGGCTCAGACAACAGGCCAGGTCCAGCACGGGCACTTTGATCAGCGCTTCATACTGCTGCTTGCGCGGCTGAAACCAGTCGCGCCGGTTGTTGCGCCGCAGGTTGCGCAAGAAGCTCAGCGCTTCCGGAGAGAACCCCGGAAAAGACTTCATCGCCTGGGGACACGCAATTACTTGTGCCATGAGGGGACTCCAAAGTGGCTTTCCATTTCCTTAATTGGCCGTCGGACGAATCTAAGAAGATACTTATTTACCAGGGGTACGTCAAACTCAAGCCCGCACAAACGCTTCAAAAGAAACCATCTGGGCTACAAGTCAACAGTGGCCGGAAGACACCCAAAGTCCGAACTTCTATCAGGTCGCCGGTAGCCGGATCAATTCGGAACTGCAGCGGGTCACGTACGAATTCAAAATAAGACTGCAATCCTGAGTGTATTTCTCCTGGATGAAAAAGAACCAGGCGGTCCTTCTCGACGCGAAATGTGCCCCGCAGCCCGGGATCCCGTTCTCGAGGCAAAATTATCCCGCTACGGGAACGTGTTTTCTCGGAAACCCGGCGCACCTTGAACGCAGCCGGATCGAAGATCGGACCTTTGACCCAGCGATTCCCAGAGAGGAAGAAGAGCTTCTGCTTGGTAAAACCGGGAGCAGAACAATTGTAGGGGCCAATGATCTCAGTAGGTTGAAACGGCTTTTGCGCAGTTGCCATCAGTCTTAAGCCGAGCCACAGAAATAGCAGCGTACCCAGCCATGACTTATGGTTCCTTGTCATGCTTCCTGCCTTTCTGTGGTGGCTTGTGCGATCAGGCCAAAGCCACCGCCTTGTCCTCGATCAGCTTCTTTACCCTGGCGACGAAAGCCCCCGCCGGTACCGTACCTTCCGGCTGCTGCTGGCCGCGGACGCGGACGTTCACAGTCCCCGCCTCAGCTTCTTTCTCCCCCACCACTAGTAGGAACGGCACTTTCTGCAAAGTATGCTCACGAATTTTGGCATTCATCTTTTCGTTACGATCGTCAAGATGAACCCTGACACCCGCGTCCTTGAGCTGCCGAGTCACCCGTTGCGCGTAATCATTGTGCTTTTCGCTGATGGGGATCACCGCCACCTGTACCGGCGAGAGCCATAATGGGAATGCACCCGCGTAATGCTCGATCAGCACGCCGAAAAACCGCTCCATCGAACCAAACAACGCGCGATGGACCATCAGAGGACGTTTACGGGCGCCGTCTTCGGCAACATACTCCAGCTTGAAGCGCTCCGGCAAGTTCCAGTCGAACTGGATGGTGCAAAGTTGCCACGGGCGGCCAATCGCGTCCACCAGCTTCACGTCAATCTTCGGTCCGTAAAACGCGGCCTCGCCGGGAATGGTCTTATAAGGAAGATTAAGCTTCTGGAGCGCGGTTTCGAGCGAGCGGATGGCAGGCTGCCACATTTCTTCGCCGCCCAGAAAGTTCTTCTTATCATTGGGATCCCAGATGCTGAGCTCCACGATGTACTCGTTGAACCCGAACGCCTTGAGCACCGCCAGGGCGAATTCCATGCAACCGATGATCTCGTCTTCCATCTGCTCCGGCGTGCAAAAGATGTGGGCGTCATCCTGCGTGAAGCCGCGGACGCGCAACAGTCCGTGCATAACGCCCGAGCGCTCGTAGCGATACACGGTGCCCAGCTCGCCGTAACGCTGCGGCAGGTCGCGATAGGAGCGCAGCGTGTTCTGGTAAATCAGGATGTGCCCAGGACAGTTCATGGGCTTCACGCGGTAATCTGCGTCGTCGAGCTCCATAGGCGTGAACATGTTCTGCGCGTAGTAACCTTCGTGACCGCTCGTCTTCCACAGGTTCACGCGGAATATGTGGGGCGTGTACACCAGCGAGTACCCACGCTTCAGGTACTCCTCACGCATCCAGTCTTCCATTTCTTTGCGGATGATGCCGCCTTTGGGATGCCAGAAGATCAGCCCCGGCCCCGCCAGATCCTGGATACTGAACAGATCGAGCTGTTGGCCCAGCACGCGATGGTCGCGCTTCTTCGCTTCTTCGAGCGCGTGCAGGTGCTGTTCCAGCTCTTTTTTCGAGAAGAACGACGTTCCGTAAATGCGCTGCAGTTGCGGATTCTTCTCGTCGCCCAGCCAGTAGGCGCCGGCGATGTTCAGAAGCTTGAAAGCCTTGATCCTGCCCGTGGAAGGGACGTGAGGGCCGCGGCAAAAATCCACAAACTTGCCGTTGCGGTAGAGCGAGATCGGCTCGCCGGCACGGGTGAACTGTTCGATGAAGTGAACCTTCATGAAGTCGCCTTCGGACCGGAAGCGGGCCAGGCCGTCTTCGCGAGGGACAAAGTCGCGTTCGAATTTCTCGTCACGCGCGGCGACTTCCCCCATACGCTTCTCGATTTTCTCCAGATCTTCCGGCGTGAAGGGCGTCGGCCGGTAGAAGTCGTAAAAGAAACCGCTCTCCGTCGGCGGACCGTGCCCCAGTTTGGTCTCAGGAAACAACTCGAGCACAGCGGTCGCCAGCACATGGGCGGAAGAGTGCCGGTAAACCTCGAGCGCTTCGGGATCTTTTTCCGTCAGTAGGCGCAGGTCTACGTCCTCTTCCAGGGGCTTGCTGAGATCGGCGAACTGCCAGCCGTCTTTGGATGGCGCACCGTGCATACTAGCCGGAGTTTTCTCCGCTCCCTGCGCACCGCTGGCTGAGCCACTCGGGGAGGAATGCTGGCTGCTGATTGCTGAAGACTTGATTTTCGCGACCAGCGCCGCCTCCGCCAGCCGCGGACTGATGGAGCGGGCGATCTCCAGCGGCGTCGTGCCTTTGGGCACTTCTTTGCGGTTTCCGTCAGGGAGGGTGACTTGAATCATGCTGGTTTGGACAGTTGACGACATAGATAGTGTGGAGCACGGGCGCCCCCGCCCGGGCAACGGATCAAGATTTGAGTCTAGCGAAGGCCAGAAGACGCGGTCAAACCGGTAACGGGATAGGAGCTAGAGCCCCTAGAAGAAGAGATTGTGAGTGTTAACGCCTTCCATGAGAAGGCCGGTCGGAGTCAAGTAGATTTGTTTCTATTAGACAAGGTTTTTGTTTTTCTCCCTGCCGAGTCGCCACTGTCGCCACCCTTCCATCCGCACTCTTGAATGAGCGCCTTGCGCTCGGTGCAA
>DATFQZ010000189.1:0-18372 GCA_035263765.1 Candidatus Angelobacter sp.
CTATGGTTCGGCTGATGGACAGTATGGCGACGACACACTCTCTTGCCGGGTTGTTCTCCGACCAATCCGTCTTGCAAGCCATGCTCGATTTTGAGATCGCGCTCGCGCGCTGCGAAGCCAGTTGCGGCATCATTCCCGAGAGCGCGTCGAAAGTCATCACCAACGCTGTCCAAGCCGGGGGCTTCGATCCCGCGGCTCTTGCAGAAGACACCTTGCGCTCTGGGACGCCGGCCATACCTTTCGTCAAGGCTCTTACCGAACTGGTGCGGGCAAAAGACTCTGCCGCCGCGGGATTTGTCCATTGGGGAGCGACTAGCCAGGACGTCACCGATACGGCGCTGGTCTTGTTGCTGAAGCAGGCGTGGTTGATTCTGCAGCCTGATCTCGACCGGCTGGAGCAGGCGCTTCGCCGGCTTGCCCATGAGCACGAAAACACGGTGATATTGGGCCGGACACTCTTGCAGTCCGCTCCGCCAGTCACTTTCGGCTTGAAAGCGGCCGGCTGGCTGGGCGCAATTCATCGCAGCCGCAATCGTCTTGCGCAAGGCTTTCAGGAGACGTTGGTCCTGCAATTCGGCGGCGCCAGCGGCACCCTGGCTGCGCTCGGGTCACGCGGCATCGAAGTGGGCGACGCCTTGGCCGCAGAACTTGGACTCGCCTATCCCGAGTCTCCCTGGCATGCGCACCGTGACCGGCTGGCGGCGCTGCTGTGCGCTTGCGGCGTGCTGATCGGCGCGCTCGGCAAAATGGCCCGCGACATCAGCCTGCTCATGCAACCGGAAGTGGGTGAAGTCTCCGAACCCGCGGGCGAAGGCCGCGGGGGCTCGTCTACTCTTCCGCACAAACACAATCCAGTCGGTTGCGTAGCAGCGCTGGCTTGCGCCAACCGCGTTCCCGGGCTGGTTGCAGCCTTCCTTAGCGCCATGGTGCAGGAGCACGAGCGAGGATTGGGTAACTGGCATGCGGAGTGGCCGCTTGTCTCCGGCGTGGTCCAGAGCACGGGCCTGGCAATAGCTGCGATGGCCGAAGTTGCCGAAGGACTCACTGTCAACGCTGCCCGGATGCGGTCGAATATCGAAGCCACCGCGGGGATTGTTTTTGCCGAACGGGCCATGATGATGCTGGCGGAGAAACTCGGCCGCGACCAGGCGCGACACGTCCTGGAGAAAGCAAGCCGCACGAGCACCGTACAGGGACGCCGCCTTCAGGAAGTGCTGGCCGGCATGCCGGAGGTGGCCCTTCATCTCTCTCCGTCCACACTCAACGACCTCGAAGTTCCAGAGAAATATCTGGGAGTCGCGATGGAGTTTGAGCGGCGCGCCCTGGCTGCGGCTGAGAGTGCGGATCTCGCCGATCAGAAAAAACCCAAGAAGGAGTGACCGGCTGGTGCCTTTTACTTCGGTCAACAATACGCGTTTGTTCTATCGCCTGGAAGGCAGTCAAGATCGTCCGGTGCTGGTCCTATCGCACTCTCTGGGTTGCGATCTTGGGATGTGGGATCCGCAGATGGGGGCCTTTCTCGAGCATTTCCAGGTGCTCCGCTACGACACGCGTGGTCACGGCGCTTCCGACGCTTCCGGCGGCGACTACTCGATCGACAATCTGGGCTCTGACGTAATCGAACTTGCTGACGCGCTCGGCATCAAGCAATTCGCATTTTGCGGAGTGTCGATGGGTGGCGCAGTCGGCTTGTGGCTTGCAGCGCGCCATCCAGAGCGCTTGACCGCGGTGGTGCTGGCCAATACCTCGCCGCGCTTTGATGCTGCCGGCCTGGAAGCGCGGCGGAAAACCGTGTTGGCCAATGGCATCGCCTCAGTGGCTGAAGCGGTGCTCGGACGTTTCTTTTCTCCGGAAACGCTGGCGCGAAGTGTCCATGCCGCCTCTGTGCGTCGCGTGCTGCTCACAACCAACCCCGCCGGATATGCGGCATGCTGCGCTGCCGTACGCGACTTTGATGCTCACTCGTCACTGCACGCAATCAAGACGCCGGCACTGGTGATCGGCGGAGAGCGTGACGCCTCCACCCCCTGGCATGCACATGGCGCAGTTTTGGCAAAGGAAATCGCCGGCGCGCAAAGCGTCCGCATCGAATCAGCGCACCTGTCCAACATCGAGTACCCGCGCCAGTTCACTGCTGCCGTGCTCGAGTTTCTTCTCCAGCACACGACGTCCAGTACTGATGCGAAGAATGCCGGTTCCCGGATCCGCCGCGAAATCCTGGGCAACGAACATGTGGACCGTTCACTCGCCGCAGCAAATGATTTCAATCGCGACTTTCAGTCGCTGATCACCGACTATGCCTGGGGCGCGGTGTGGGGCCGGCCAGGGCTGGACCGCCGTACCCGCCGTCTCCTGGTGCTGAGCATGATGGCCTCCCTTGGGCGCTGGGAAGAGTTTCGCCTTCACCTGCGTGCGGCTCTGGAACACGACTTAGAGGAGTGCGACGTGAAGGAAACTCTTCTGCAAGTTGCAGTGTACGCGGGCGTGCCCGCCGCAAACACGGCATTTAACATCGCCCGCGAAGAGATCCAACGACGGGAGGAGCCGGGGAAATCATGACTCTCTCTGGAATCAAGGCTGGGGATCGCTGTAGGCAACCCAATTGCCAGAAATGCCAAAATTGCCAAACATCGCCGTAGTAGATTGTTCTCTTCACACTGTTTGGGCGACTGTTTTTCACTTTGGATTCTTTGGCAATTTTGGCATTTCTGGCAATTCGTTGCCGGGAGGAAACTCGAAATCATGACCACTCAGCCAGCGGCAGTTACACAGCAAGTGAGCCCGGCGCCACCCTCCGCGCGCTACGAGTTCGGCCTGGTCGTGCTGATGTTCTTTGCCTGGGGCACGGTTTTTCTCGACCGCATGAGCGTGCTCTACCTGGCGCCGTTCATCGCACCCGATCTCCGTCTCACTCACGCTCAGGTGGGACTGCTGGCCTCATCGCTGGCGATTGCCTGGGCCGTGTCCAGTCTGGTGATGGGGGCGGTCTCGGACCGCGTTGGCCGCAGGCCGGTGCTAGTGCCCGCCGTTTTTGTGTTTTCAATTCTCTCGGGGCTGTCAGGGTTGGCGCGGTCTTTCGCGCAACTGCTGGCAGCGCGAACTTTGATGGGGGTTGCCGAAGGGCCAACCTGGTCCACGATTACCGCCACGGTCGAGGAGTCGTCAGCGCCCGAGCGCCGCGGACGCAACGTCGGCGTGGTGGTCAGCGCCGCAGCTCTGGTGGGTCTGGCCATTGCGCCGGTCCTCACTACCCAGATCGCTGCCCGATTCAACTGGCGGGTTGCGTGTTTTGTCGCCGGCGTACCGGGCCTCATCATCGGCGTGCTGCTATGGAAATTGGTCCGCGAGCCGGGGGCCAGTGCCGCAGCCGCCCACTCCAAGCCTTCGCTCTCTGGATACTTCTCCCTGCTTCGTTACCGGAATATCTGGCTGTGCTGCCTCGCCAGCGCCGGTTTCATGACCTGGTTGTGGGTGATGCACGCCTTCGCGCCGCTTTACATCACTACGGTCACCAAGAACTCGGCAACGTTCGCCGGCTTCATCATGGCCGCCAGCGGGTTCGGCTCTTTCCTGTGGGGGTGGATTCTGCCCTGGCTCTCGGACTACACGGGGCGTAAAGCTACGCTTCTGGTGGTAGCGCTCATCTCCGGGCTGGTGCCGCTTACCTATCAGAGCACTTTTCTGGTGGAACACCCGTGGCTCATGGCGATAGCTGGATTTGTCGCCAACGGCGGTCAATGCATCGCGGCACTTACGTTGGTGGTCATTCCCACTGAGAGTGTGCCTCCGCAATTTGCGGCAACGGCGATCGGCCTGGCCACCATGGTCGGTGAGATTTTCGGCGGCACGCTGGCGCCCACAATCTCCGGAGCAATCGGAGACCGCTACGGTCTGGGAGCCTCGCTGTGGATCGCCGCCGCCGGCGCGATCGTCGTCTTCCTGGCCGCGATCTTCATGCGCGAGACCGCCCCATCCAAACGCGCGCTTGATAAATCTGACTAGTCACGATGCCCGCCGTCGTAGAGACGCGGCATTGCCGCGTCTCACATTCAACCCTTTGACGTTGTATCAATATGTATTACAAAAGCGACGCCTGATTCATGGCACATACCATGAGACGTGGCGGTGCCACGTCTCTACGCCAGAGATGTTAATGCCCCTGAAAACCCCGGGGTACATCACGAATGATTTATTTTGTTGCGATCAGCAGCAGCGCGCCGATGCGCTTGAAATCGCGGAGTTCCTCCGCGTTCTTGAACCACTTTCCGGAGTACGTCTCCGGCGTTGGACTGCGATCCGGTATGCGGTGGGCAGCGACATCTCGAAAACCGTGGGCTCGCAACAATTCCTCGTACTCCGCTTCCGAGCGCGCATGCACCGGGACCTTCAGCTCGGTCACCCAGCGCAGCGAATAGTGATTGTCCTTGTAGAGATTGATCAGGATAAACAGCCTGCCGGCCGGCGCCATCACGCGCCGCAGTTCGTCGAGCGCTTTGCCCTGATCGGCGTAGTAGTAAAACGATTCCACGGAAAGCACTTTGGAAAAATAGTTGTCGGCCGCAGGGATCTTCTCCGCGGATCCCCACACGTAACGCACATTGTCGCCTTCCGCCGACGTTTGTTCAGCGCGGCGCAACATCTCGTCCGCCACGTCCAGGCCCGTGACTTCCGCCGCTGTGCGCGCCATGCGCCGTGAAGCCCAGCCTGTACCGCAGCCAAGGTCGAGCACGCGGTCTGCGGGCTCAAGGTCCATCAAGGCCAGAGTCTGCTCGGTGATGTCGGAATGATGGGCTTCCATCTCGTCGCCGCGTCCGGCGGCCGCCCACTGGTTGAATTCTTCTTGAATTTGTTTGTCTGCAGGATTGGGAAGTGTAGCGGTCTTGAAATCCATTCTTCTATGCTACATTTTGAGGTTAGATTCACTCAACCTGAGCTGACCTGCTGTCGAAACGAGTAAGACCTGAGCTTTTGTGGCACAGGCACCGGGGTCCCCGACAGGCGCCTCGCCTGGCGGGGTGGAGGTGCTCTTGCCTGTGCTTAAGGTCCCCTAGAGGAAACACGCACCGGCAGGAGTGCCGGTGCCACACAGGAGTCCTTCCCCGTATGTCTGGCCCGACACAGCCCGCACCGAATCAGCCCGATTCGCTCTATTGCCCAAACTGCGCTCGCGAGGTCACGGATCCGCTGACCTGCGGCGATTGCTCCGCGGTGATCTGCCGCGTTTGCGGTACGCCGCTGGAGTCAGCGGCTGACTTGGGAATCGGGTGACAGAAATCGCCAAAAGCGCCTGAGTTGCCAAAGATTGCTAAAGTTCTGCTTTAAGATCCCACCGCTCTAGACAATCCTGGGGATTTTCAGACCGGCGTCGCGGTTTTCCGTGCTGGATTGAAGAACGGCAATTTCACGATTGTGGCTGTCACTCTTTGCCGCACGGCTTCGATCGTGATCTCCATCTGCAACTTGGTTCCGGTCTTGGAGTGCGTGGTCTCGACGCTGGCCACCGCGATCATTTTCTTGAGTACTGGCGACCACGTAGTGGTGGTCGCTTTGCCAACCTGTTTGCCACCTAAATACACCGGCACGGCCACGCGCGAAGCTTGAGACGGCGCCGCCGGCGTCAGGCCAAACTGCTCGTAGCGGGATTCCACCTCTGTCCAATCCAGCTCCAACCCGACAAGCTGCCGGGCAACGCCTTCTTTCGCTTGCTTCGCCAATGCCGCTTTCCCGACAAAGTTCTCTTTGTCGAGGTGCACCATCCTGCCAAAGCCGAGCTCATACGGCGAATACTTCTGCGACGGAATCAAAGCCTTCTTGCTGCTGTTGTAGTCCACTTCAATCAACAGCAAGCCGGCTTCCACACGAGCCACATCGAGAGCCAGCATGCCCGCGGGATGAATATCGAAGCGGCGGCCAGCTTCCATCAGCGCGTCCCAGACCTTGACCGCATCGGCCCATTTGACCCAGATCTCATAGCCCAGGTCGCCAGTGTATCCCGTGCGTGAGATATCCACGGGCACGCCGGCGATCTTTCCGCTGGTCACGCGGAAATACTTCAGGTTGGCGATGTCCGCGTCGGCGACGGACTTCAGCAGCTTGGCCGAAGTCGGCCCCTGCAGCGCGAGGGCGGCCACGCTCTCGGAGATGTCTTCAATCTGAACATCCATGTTCAAACCGTTCTGGCGAAACCAGCGCAGGCTGGGGTCGGCGGCGGTCCAGCGGTACTTGTTTTCTTCCAGGCGGGTGATGGTGCCGTCGTCAATGACCATGCCCTGCTCGTCGCACCAGCAGCAGTAGATCACCTGTCCCACCTTGACCTTGTTGATGTCCCGGGTGATCACCCGGTTCACCAGCCTGGTCGCGTCTTTGCCCGTGACCAGATACTTGTACAGTGGCGTGATATCGATCAGCGCGGCGGCGTTGCGGATGGCGTTGTACTCGTGCTCGTGATGCACTTCATACGAGCTCACGGTGTAATAGCCCGACCATTCGCGATAGCTCAAGCTTTGGCAGAGAGCGAAAGTACGTTCGTGAAAAGCAGTACCGATGGGCAAGGGAGAGACCTCGATGGGATTATACGAAAACCTTACCGCTGATGACGCTGATCTGCGCTGGCGAAGCTAAAGGGTCGACATTGCACTTCCGCCGATACGTCGTCGGTTAGAGTGTGAGACGCGGCAGTGCCGCGTCTCTACGGAGGGGCCTTCTCAGCATCCACGCTGCTTTTCGGATCGCACACCAATGCCGGCGTAGAGACGTGGCATTGCCACGTCTCACTGCGTACGCTAACGAGAAACATGCCAGCCCGGGGTGCTAGAATCAGAGTCTACATGCGTCGCCTCATCCAATGGAGCGTCCTCCTCAGCGGCCTCTGAGCATCGTGCCTGTACAGTTTCCTTGCGCGTTAAACTCTCTCTCTCGAATCATTCGCTTCTGTCCTGATCAAGCCAGAAGCCAGGAGCTAGAAGCCAGTGGCTTCCAACAAATACGACGTGATCGTGATCGGGGGCGGCCACAATGGCCTCACCAACGCGGCTTATCTCGCGCGCGCCGGCAAAAAGGTCCTGGTGTTGGAGCGGCGCCACGTGCTCGGCGGCGCTGCCGTAACCGAAGAAGTTTTTCCCGGGTTCAAATTCTCGGTTTGCTCCTACGTCGTCTCCCTTTTGCGGCCGGAGATCATCCGCGACCTCGATCTGCCCCGCCACGGCCTGGAGATTCTTCCGCTCGACGGCACATTCACCCCGATGCCGAACGGCGACTATCTCTGGCGCGTGAACGATCACGGGAAGACGCGGCGCGAGATCGCCCGGCACTCCAAGCTCGACGCTGAAGCCTACGAAGAATTCGGCAAGGCCATGCAAGCCATGTGCCGTTTTGTAAAACCGATCTTGAGCATGGTGCCACCCGATCCTTCGACCCTCGTTCCACGAGAACTGATGAAGCTGTTGTTCATCGGCAAGCGCTTCCAGGGCTTGGCCAGCGAAGACAAGTACAACCAGGTGCAGCTTATGACCATGAGTGCCGTCGATTTCCTGGATCAGTGGTTTGAGACGGACGTGCTCAAGGCCACGATGTCGGCTTCCGGGATCATCGGCACGTTTCTCGGTGTGCGATCCCCAGGCACGGCCTACGTTCTGCTCCACCACTACATGGGAGAGATTGACGGCGCATTCCGTTCCTGGGGCTTCGCGCGGGGCGGGACGGGCGCTATCTCGAATGCCATCGCCGAGGCCGCCCGTGAAGCCGGCGCGGAGATCCGCACCCAGGCGCCGATTGCCAGGATCATCGTCAAGAACAACCGCGCCCAGGGAGTCGCGCTGGCGAACGGCGACGAGATCTATGGCGATGTGATCTCTTCGAGCGTCGACCCGAGATTGACGTTCCTCAAGTTCATCGAAGAAAGCCAGCTCCCTGGAGATTTTTTGGAAGACGTGCGCCGCTACAAGTTTCGCGGTTCGTCGGGCAAAGTCAACATCGCGCTCGGTGCGCTGCCGGACTTCAAGTGCCTGCCCGGAGACGGCCACCATCTACGCGGCGCCATCTCCATTTCGCCCAGCGTCGAATACATGGAGCGCGCCTACGACGACGCCAAGTACGGTAACTTCTCCCGGCGTCCGTATATCGACATCGTGATTCCCTCGCTCACCGATCCTTCCGTCGCGCCGCCGGGGAAGCACGTGATGTCGTGTTTTGTGCAGTACGCGCCCTACAAGCTGCGCGGGGGTTTGAACTGGGATGAGCAGCGCGAAGCCTTCGGCAACAATGTCATCGACACGCTTGCCGAATATGCGCCCAACTTGAAAAACATCATCCTCAACAAACAGGTGCTCACGCCGCTGGATCTGGAGCGCGAATTCGGCTTGAGCGAAGGCAATATCTTCCAGGGCGAATTGTCGCTCGAGCAGCTCTTCTTCCTGCGCCCCGTGCCGGGGTACGCGCAGTTCCGCACGCCGATCAAGAACCTTTATATGTGCGGCTCGGCCACGCATCCTGGTGGCGGCATCATGGGCGCGCCGGGAAGGCTGGCAGCGCTCGAAATCCTCAAGGATGCAGGGTCCTCCCCATCGCGCGCAAAACCAGCGCGCGTCGGGGGCCCCGAGGGAGCCGGCTAGCCAAATGCCCGAGACTCGCGACGTCATCATGATCGGCGGCGGCCACAACGGGCTGGTCACCGCCTTCTATCTGGCGAAGGCCGGATTCAAGCCTCTGGTGCTGGAACGCCGGGCGCAAGTTGGCGGCGCTGCGGTGACGGAGGAATTCCATCCCGGCTTCCGCTGCTCCACGCTTGCGCATTCCGCCGGGCCGTTGCTGCCGGAGATCGTTCGCGACATGCAGCTCGAGCGCCACGGGTTGAAGTTCATCACGCCCGAAGCCGGCGTCACCGCACTTTCGCCCGATGGCCGGGCGCTTGTGCTCTACAACGACGTCAACCGCGCTGCAAAGGAAATTGCGGAATTTTCACAGAGAGACGCACAGCAATACCCCGCGTTTCAGGAAGCGCTGGCCAAGATCGGGCGCGTGATCGGCGAAGCGCTCCGCATGACGCCGCCAAACATTGACGATCCCAGCCGCGGCGATCTCTGGGCCATGCTGCAAACCGGACGCAGCCTGCGCAAGCTCGGCAAGAAAGACATGTACCGCCTGCTGCGCTGGGGACCGATGGCGGTGGCTGATCTGGTCGCCGAGTTCTTTGAGACCAAACTCCTTCGCGCTGCAGTCGCGGCTCGCGGAATCTTCGGCACAGCCATGGGTCCGTGGTCGGCAGGCAGCAGCCTGGTGCTTCTGATTCGCGCGGCAGGCGATTCGCACCCCGGAGGCTCGGCGTGCTTCGCCGCAGGCGGGATCGGCGCGATCACGCAAGCCATGGCTGCAGCCGCGAAAGAGGCTGGAGTGGAAATTCGTACTGGCGCCGACGTCAAAGAGATCCGAGTGAAAGATGGCTCGGCCTCCGGTGTGGTTCTGGCGAGCGGCGAGGAGATCGCCGCCAAGGCTGTGATCTCCAATGCAGACCCGCGGCGCACGTTGCTCAAGCTCACGGACACCACGCATCTCACCCCGGACTTCGTCCTGAAGTTACGGAACTACCGCATGCACGGAACTGTAGCCAAGATCAACCTGGCGTTGTCGGCGCTTCCTGAGTTCACTGCCTTGCAAGGAAACGACGACGCGTTGCGCGGACGCATTCACATTGGCCCTGAGATCGACTATCTAGAACGCGCATTTGACGAATCGAAGTACGGGAACTTCTCGCAGCGCCCATACTTGGAATTTACCATTCCTTCCCTCATCGACCCGTCACTGGCGCCCGCGGGCAAGCACGTGATGTCGGTTTACATGCAGTTTGCACCGTACAAGCTGAAGAACGGAGACTGGAGTTCGCAGCGCGACGCTCTGGGCAACGCGGTGGTCAAGACTTTGAGCGAGTACGCGCCGAACCTGGCCGGCCTGGTGCTCGACGGACAGATCATCACGCCGCAAGATCTGGAAGAGGCGTACGGTCTGACCGGCGGACACATTTTTCACGGCGAGCTGGCGCTCGACCAGTTTTTCACTATGCGTCCGCTGCTGGATTGGGCACGCTATCGCACCCCGATCCGCAACCTCTATTTGTGCGGGTCGGGAACGCATCCTGGGGCGGGCCTGACCGGCGGCTCGGGTGCGAATGCGGCACGGGAAATCGTGAAAGAACTGCGACAGTAAGAGCCAAGACCTACCACGGAGGCACGGAGACACGGAGAAAATCTGCCGCAACCATTTGCCGATCTTCTAAAATGTTCCTAGAACTCAGATCACCGGATCGCCCGATCACCAGATTCTGAAGGGTTGTTTGATGTCTAACGCTTATTCCAACACTCGCCCTGAAATCGCGGTTTCGGAAGCCACGACCCTTCCTCAGCGCTACTACACCGACCCCGCATGGCTCCAGCGTGAGATAGAAGCCATTCACTTTGACATGTGGTTGTGCGCCGGACGCGTGGGACAGATTCCCAATCCAGGCGACTATTTTGTTCGCGAAATCGGCAATGCCAGCGTGATCATCACGCGCGATGACCAGGGCACGATCCGCGCATTTCATAACGTCTGCCGCCATCGCGGGACGCTGTTGTGCACAGAGCACGAAGGCAAGTTCGCGGGACGAATCCAATGCTCGTACCATGCTTGGACGTACAAGCTCGACGGCACTTTAGCCAACGCGCCGCACATGGAGAAAGTCTCCGGCTTTCGCGAGACGGATTATCCGTTGAACGCTGTTGCTTGTGCCGTGTGGGATGGCCACATCTTTATCAATCTGTCAGCCCGCCCCATCCCCCTCTCCGAACATCTTGCCGGGCTCGACCAAAAGTTCCGCCCGTGGCGCATGGAAGACCTGCAGCTGGTTGAGCGCCGCGTCTATCAGCTCAAGGCCAACTGGAAGCTGATCATCCAGAATTACTCGGAATGCCTGCATTGCCCGATCGTGCATCCACTGCTGCAGAAGCATTCACACTATATGAGCGGGGACAACGAGCCCCCGCAGCCAACATATCTCGGCGGACGCATGGACCTGCGCGACGGTGTGAAGAGCCTGACCATGACCGGCTCGACCGACCGCTGCACGCTTCCCGGCCTCAGCGGCGACGATCAGCGCCACGTTTATTATTACTGCCTGCTGCCGAACTTCCTGCTCAACCTGCATCCCGATTACATGCTGACGTTCACTCTGTGGCCGCGCGGCGTTGATCACACAGAGATCGTCTGCGAGTGGCATTTCCATCCCGACGAAACCCGCAAGCCGGGCTTCAACCCGCAAGACGCGGTTGAGTTCTGGGACATTACTAACAAGCAGGATTGGCAGCTGTCTGAGATGGCGCAGCAAGGCATCAGTTCGAAGGGTTATCAGCCGGGACCGTATTCAAATCGCGAGGAGCTGCTGTTGGCGCTCGATCGGTTTGTGGTGGAACGTGTGGCGAAGACAAGCCCTTAGCCATTAGCTGCGCTCTGCGGGGACGCTCGCGGGTCTTCAGCGCGAGTCTGAAACGGCAACATACGCGCCGAGCACAATCATGGCCGCGCCGCTGGCCTGTCGCTGCCTGATCTGCATCGTGCGCGAGCGAGCAAAGAGCTGTTTGAGCGGGGCAGCTAGACTCACCGCCACCAGATCGCCGCACGTATTCAAGACTACCGATATCAATCCTAGACTGACGAAGCCGGCAAAGGCATTGCCAGAGTGCTTGGATACAAACTGGGGAATGAAAGACAAGAAGAATAAGGCGGTTTTCGGGTTCAGAACCTCGGTGACGACGCCTTGCCAGAAAGGCGAGCCTCTGGGGACTGCGAGCGGGATGCTATTACCGGCCAAGTCGCGCTTGGCATTAAGCAGAAGCTTCAGTCCGAGAAAGATCAGATATCCCGCGCCGGCAAACTTCACAACCGAGAACGCCATCGCCGAAGTGGCCAGCACTACCGATAACCCGGCTGCGGCAGCGAAGACGTGGACCATCCCACCCAGGAAAGTTCCCAGCGACGACAAAACTCCTTCTCGTTTCCCACCTGCGAGTGTCCGCGACAATACATAGAGCATGCCCGGCCCCGGTGTTGCTGCCAGAAGCAGAGAAGCGGTAAGAAAGAGTGCAAACTTGTGAGTCTCGATCATCGCGAGCCTTAGAACTTCGCCAGGCTCTCCATCGCCTTGTACAGATCTTCCGCTTGCGGCAGGATTACGTCTTCGAGCAGCGGCTGGTAGGCAACGAAGGTATCGGTCGCGGCGACACGTCTCACCGGAGCATCCAGATCTTCAAACAGTTCGTCGGCAATGCGCGCCGCGATCTCCGCTCCGTAACCCCAGCTCAACGTATCTTCATGCGCCACGATCACACGGCTGGTCTTGCGGACTGAGGTCGCGATAGCGTCCCAATCGTAAGGATTGAGCGTCCGCAGGTCGATCAGCTCCACACTCACGCCCAAGTCGCGCTCGATCTTCTGGGCGGCTTGCAAGGCACGCGGCACCACGGCGCCATAGGTGATCACCGTGAGATCGTTGCCTTCCTTCACGGTCTTGGCTTTGCCGAACGGAATCATGAAGTCGGGGCCGGGATAGGGCGCGCGGCCAAAGGTCTCGCGGTAGAGCCGTTTGTGCTCCAGAAACATGACCGGATCGTCACAGCGGATGGCGGTGCGCAGCAGGCCGGCGGCATCGAGTGCGTTCGAGGGGAAACAGACGCGGAGTCCAGGATTGTGCGTGAACAGGACCTCACCGCACTGCGAGTGATAGATGGCGCCGCCGGTGAGATAACCTCCGATGGCCACGCGTATCACCGCCGGGCAGGAGAACACCCCATTCGACCGCCAGCGGATCACCGACATCTCGTTACGAATCTGGTGATACGCAGGCCAGATGTAATCGAAGAACTGGATCTCGACCACGGGCTTCAGCCCGCGCTCCGCCATGCCGATAGTCCGGCCGACGATGTTAGCTTCCGCCAGCGGCGAGTTGAAAACGCGCTCACTGCCGTAAGCCATTTGCAGTCCGGCGGTCAGCTTGAAAACACCGCCTTTCCCTTTGACCTGTTTGTGCTTAAGGTAATCTTCGCGGCTGCAATCGGCCACGTCCTCGCCGAAAACGACAATGCGTTCGTCGCGCTTCATCTCGTCCTTCAAACAGGAGTTGATGAGGTCGGCCATGGTTTTTTCCGCGCCCTGGGACTGTGGCGGCGATTCCATCTTGCGCGGGTCAAGATCTTCAGAGTAGACATGCCGGTAGATCGTATCCGTAGCCGGCGGCGGCGCACTCTGAGCGCGATCGGAAGCAGCCTGGACTTCCTCGTCGGCCGATTTCTCCAGACGGTCAATTTCTTTTTCGTCGAGAATGTTCTCGCGCACCAGGAACATCTGCATGCGCGTGATGGGGTCGCGCTGCGCGTCTTTCTGCCGCTCCACATCCGGACGATACAGCCGCTCGTCGTCGGAAAGCGAATGCGAGTAAGGACGAATGACGTGGCCGTGTACCAGCGCCGGCCCCTTGCCGGACCGGCAATACTCCACGGCCCGCTTGCAAGCCGCGTAACTGGCGATGGGGTCCGTGCCGTCACATTCTTCAATATGCAGGTCCGGGAAATTGCGCAGCAGCTTGGAGATGCTGCCGCCTGCCGTCTGCACCTCGACCGGGACCGAAATCGCGTAACCGTTGTCTTCAATCACGAACACGACCGGCAGTTTTTCATTGCACGCCGAGTTCATCGCTTCCCAGAATTCGCCCTCGCTGGTGGTGCCGTCACCCGCGGAACAATAGACCACTTCGTCGCCATGGAAGCTTACGTCTTTAAATTGGCGATAATCGCCTTCATGCTTCTCAGCAGCTTGGGGATGGCGGTTGAAGTAGCGTCCGGCCTCCGCGCAACCTACAGCCTGCAAAAACTGCGTTCCGGTCGGCGACGATTTGGTCACGATGTTCAGCCGCTTGTAACCCCAATGCGAAGGCATCTGCCGCCCGCCGGAGCTGGGATCGTCGGCGGCGCCCACGGCCTGCAGCAGCATCTCGTAGGGCGTCGCACCCAAAGCCAGGGCGAGCCCGCGGTCGCGATAGTAAGGATAAAACCAGTCATACCCCGGCTTCAGTGTCATGGCGGCAGCCACCGTCAACGCTTCATGCCCGGCGCCGGAAATTTGGAAGAAGATTTTCTGTTGACGCTTGAGCAGGATTTCCCGGTCATCGATCCGCCGCGAGAGATACATCAGCCGGTAGATCTCCACCAGTTGCTCACGGGTCAGACCCTCATAGGTCTTCTCCGCTTTCGCCGGTTTGGAGGGCGGGTCTGCCACCGCAGAAGCATTTTTTTTCGACTCAGCCTTCGGGACGGCCATGGCTCTCCTTCAATGGTTCCGGATGGGTTGGTTGGGGCGACTGCGAGTACGCTCTATTCTAAATCCTCCGTGCGGGCCGGGATATACTGAAAATAATGATCCGGAACAACCGCGCTATCCCTATCCACCAAATCAAGTTGCTGGTCTTTGACCTGGACGGCACGCTGGTGGATTCGCGCGTGGATTTGGCCAATTCCGTCAACGCGATGCTACGGCACTACCAGCGGCCCGAGCTGCCGGCAGACGTGATTGCCAGCTATATCGGCAATGGCGCTCCCATGCTGGTGCGTCGCTCGCTGGGCGACCCTGACAACGAGACATGGGTGCAGGAAGCCCTGCTCTACTTCATGGCTTATTATCGCGAGCACAAGCTGGATTTCACCTACGTGTACAACGGAGTCAAAGAAGCGCTCGAGCGCATTCACAACGGCCGCAACGGAGCCGCCATGCCGGCGACGCTCAAGATGGCCGTCCTCAGCAACAAACCTGTTGGTCCTTCGCAGGCGATCGTTGACGCTCTGGGTCTGGGTCAATATTTCTTTCAGGTTTACGGCGGAAACAGTTTCCACACCAAGAAGCCCGACCCGGCGGGCGTGCAGGCGCTGCTGGAAGAATCTGGCGCGCGCGCCGAGGAGACGGTGATCATCGGCGATTCCGACGTCGACGTACTCACCGCCCGCAATGCCGGCACGTACTCCATCGGTGTGACCTATGGCTTGGCTCCGCACACTCTTGCAGACGCTCCGCCGGATGTGCTCATTGACCATCCGCGAGAACTCGCCGTGGTGCTGGGCCCGAGAGAGCAGTCAAGGCTGGAGTTCCACGCAAGTCAACCCTGAAAAAACCCACCACGGAGACACAGAGACACGGAGGAATTCAAGGCAGAACATGATTTGCCTCCGTGCCTCTGTGGTAGGTGTTATCGCGGTTCCTTGTCAGAACCGGAGTACGATCCCTCCGCCCACGAGCACGTTATTGTGCATGCTCAGGTTCGGAACAGCCAGGCTGGGAACGCCGGTATAGAGCCACCGGATTTCACCGCGGAACGCTACTGGAGCCTTCGCCGGCCGAAGGTCCACGCCGCCGCCAAAGTTGAATGCGGCTTTGGTCGAGGCGGTAGCAGCGCTGGGTCCTCCCCCAAGGTTGCTCGAGCTGGGGCCGAAGCGGACAAATCCGAAACCGGCCGCTGCCCACGGACTGAACGCCGAGTCCGTCGCCAGACGGCCTCGTAGCCCGGGCATCAGATAGAGCGAACTGTAGCTTTTGGCAGTGAAAAGATTGCTGCTGTTGATCTGCGAGGTAGGGATCGCCAGCAGAGGCACTTCCAGTTCCAGGTCAGCGACTTTCGCCGAGACGAGCTGCGCAGCGTAGCTTACTTCAAAAGCAAAGGCCGAGCTCACGTTGGTCTGGCCTGTTGGAGACGTCCCGCTGGGCGTAAACTTTGCGCCGGCAACGACCGCGACTTCGCTTTTCTGCGCGGCGGCGGTGAGGCTAAGGACTGCTAGGAGACCGAAAAAAACGATAGTTTTGCGCATGCTGAGTGTTTCAACTCCTCAATTGCTAAAATTGGGGCCCTGTAGTGGCTGCGCTTTGCCATTAGATGCAGGAACTTACCTCAGAGTGGGATGTTCTTCCGGTCAGGGGTTCTTCATCCGCGTGGACAATGTGAAGTTTTGCGGTCGGACAATGCAGACGGAGTAATTCATGTCGCCGACAATCGACAAAAGAACCGTTTACGCAGCGGCGCTCTTGACCATTCTTCTGGCTTTGCCCGCAATCGCTCAAGAAACCACAGCTGCGGAAGCTTCGCCTAACGCCGCGGGTCACACGATCGTCTTTATGACCGACTTCGGCACGGTCGATGATTCCGTCGCCATCTGCAAAGCGGTCATGCTGCGCGTGGATCCCGACGTGCGGATCATGGACATCACGCACCAGGTCACTCCGTACTCCATCCTGGACGGAGCGCGCTTTCTCGCCGGAACCACGCCCTACTACGGACCGGGAACGGTGTTTGTTGCGGTGATTGACCCCGGCGTAGGCAGCGCGCGCAAGGCCATCGTGGCCAAGTCAAAGCTCGGGCAGTACTTCGTTGTTCCGGACAACGGCTTGCTCACGATGGTTGAAGACCGGGATGGGATTGCCGAAGCGCGGGAAATCACCAATCCCGAGTGGATGATCGGAAGCAGACTTTCTTCGACGTTCCACGGAAGAGACATCTTTTCTCCGGTGGGTGCACATATCGCCCGCGGCGACGATTGGACGCAAGTAGGGCCCATCGTTACGAAACAGGTTCGTGTTGCCTTGCAGCCGGCAAAGTTGGAGGCGGCTGGGCTCAGCGGTGAAGTCATCGCCACTGACGGCCCCTATGGAAACCTCATTACCAACATCGAGGCCGGACAGTTTGCCCAACTTGGATACAGCCTCGGCGACCGGGTCCAGTTCTCTATGGCCGGCAAGGCGTACTCGATGCCTTTCGTGCGCACGTTCAGCGACGTTGCTAAGGACCAACCGTTGCTCTATATCGACTCCCGTGGACGTCTGGCCATCGCCATTAATCTGGGAAACGCGCAAAAGATGTTGCATGTGACGCCTCCGGTTCCCGTGCTGCTTAAGAGATCCGTGGCAGCGCCGCGCTAGAGGGAACGAAAGATCGCGAAAGACGCCCAAAAGCATTACGTTCCCTTCAGGGCCGATATCCGGAATGCGATATCGCATCGACGCGATCGCATACGTTCAAGGTTTAGCGAACGCTCGGCGGTCACCCTGACGAGACACCATCCCGAACCCCGGAGGCACTCCCGCGAGGCGGGAGTGCCGGAGCGGGTGAGGGACCTGCTCTGCTGCAGTCTCGCGTAAGCCCAGAAGATCGCTCGTTGGGCAGTGCGGCGAGCTTCAAACTCTAAAGCATGAGAATAAAGAATGGTTTCTCTTGGCGCGCGCGAAGCCGTAGCGGAGCAGGTCCCTCACGCCCGCTCGCCCGCCGCGGCGGGCTCCGCGGGGATTCGGGATGGGATCTCGTAGGGTTTTGAGCTGACGCAAATCTGCAAAGCTTACTGTGGGGGAAGAACCCGTGCATGACATGTATCGCGTCCATCGGCGCCGAGTCACGCGCCTAACTGCTGCCGCAATCCACGCGATATAATAGGGAGATTTACTCGACTCAAAATTGCATCTAGAGAGACGTCCAGGGAATCTCTTCTCCGTGTCTCCGCGTCTCCGGGGTGGGTTGCAAAGGACTCTATGGACTTCCGACTGACGAGCGACTACAAGCCCAAGGGCGACCAGGGCCACGCCATCGACGAGCTTCTCCGCGGCGTCTACGCCGGAGAGAAGCATCAGGTGCTGCTGGGCGTGACTGGCTCAGGCAAGACCTACACCATGGCCAAGGTGATCGAGCAGCTCAACCGCCCGGCCATCGTGTTGGCCCACAACAAGACACTGGCGGCGCAGCTCTATCACGAGTTCAAACAGTTCTTCCCCAACAACGCGGTCGAGTATTTCGTCTCGTATTACGACTACTACCAGCCGGAAGCGTACATCCCCGCCGGCGACATCTACATTGAAAAAGAAGCCACCATCAATGACGAGCTGGACAAGCTGCGCCTTTCAGCCACGCGATCGCTCTTCGAGCGGCGCGATTGCGTCATCGTCGCATCGGTGAGCTGCATCTACGGCCTGGGCTCGCCGGAAGCCTACTACGGTATGCTGCTGTTCCTGGAAAAAGGACAGAAGATTAAACGCGGCGACATCGTCAGCAAGCTGGTGGAGATCCTCTACGAGCGCAACGATGTGGACTTCAAGCGCGGGACGTTCCGTGTGCGCGGCGACGTGATCGAGGTCTTCCCTACCTACGAAGACAATGCCTACCGCATTGAGTTGTTCGGCGACGAAGTGGATTCTCTTTCGCAGATCGACCCGCTCTTCGGCACGGTCAAGCAGAAGTACACTCGGCTGCCCATCTATCCCAAGAGCCACTATGTGATGTCGAACGTCACACGCAACCACGCCGTAGAGACCATTCTGGAAGAGCTG
>DATFQZ010000190.1:0-5453 GCA_035263765.1 Candidatus Angelobacter sp.
ATTGGCTGAAGATCGCAGTCTAAAGGCAAGCACTCTCCGCTAGTTGACGCTTGCTCCTCCGCAAACCGCAATGATCGCTGGGCTCTGAAATCTGCGAAGGACATCCTCTTGCCGTGAGCTTTGTCGTCTCGAACACAAATCAATCCTGTCATCCTGAGCGAAGCGCCGCGAAGGAGCGTGGTTCGAAAGGGTGATAGGCGCGTACTCGAAGGACCTCGAAAATCTGTGCCCAACGATGCAGGCTCAGGGAGTTCTCTTATAGAATCTCTGGTTCGCACAGCTGGGAAGAGCAACCATTGTCGAGAGAACGCCTTGCCGTTGCATGGAACACCAAGCATCCTCGGGGTCCTTCGACTCGCTCTCATCCCGCTACGCGGGACTCGAGCTCGCTCAGGATGACAGCACTAGGTGACCACGCGTACAAAAAGAGCCTCTAAGGAAACCGCAGCCCAAAGGGGGCCGCGCGCTCCCCTCCGCATCGCCATCGACAGCGGCGGCACGTTTACTGATTGCGTCTGGCTTACTAACTCCACGCTGCGCGTCCTAAAAGTATTTTCAACACCGCAAGATCCTTCGCTGGCCATCGCTGAGGCGATAGGAAAAATCGCACCGGCCGCCGGCGAAGTTACCGTCCTGCACGGCACCACCGTGGGGACCAACACTCTGCTGCAACGCAAGGGCGCGCGTGTGGCTTTTGTGACCACTGCCGGTTTCGAAGATTCCATTGAGATCGGTCGCCAGAACCGCCCCAAACTCTACGATTTCTTTTTTGAAAAAGATCCGCCTCTTGCGGCTCCTGAGATGCGCTTCGGCGTGGAAGAGCGGACGTCGGCGGAAGGGGCAATCCTCCGCGCGCCGGAAAGATCATCCTTGAAAACGCTGGCCGGCCGCATTGCCTTGCAAAAGCCGCAAGCCATCGCCTTGTCACTGCTGTTTTCATTTGCCAATGCCGCCAACGAGCAGGCAGTGGCTGAAGGCCTGGCGGGGATCGGTGTGCCGCTATCGGTTTCGCACCGCATCCTGCCGGAGTTCCGCGAGTATGAGCGCGCCAGCACAGTTCTGGTCAACGCATATCTGCAACCGGTGATGGAAAATTACCTGCGGCAACTGGAGCGCCGTGCCGGTGCGAAAAACCGTGCACGAATTTTCGTGATGCAATCAAGCGGCGGCATCACCGCACTTGAGACTGCCGCGGAGCAGCCTGTGCGCACCGTGTTGTCTGGGCCTGCGGGCGGAGTGGTGGGAGCGTGCGCGGTCGCAGGTCGCAGCGGTTTCGAGCGCCTTATCACCTTCGATATGGGTGGGACCTCGACCGACGTCGCCCTCGTCGACGGCCGGCCGGCAACGACGAGCGAGGCGGACGTCGCTGGGCTCCCCGTCCGCGTGCCTGTGCTCGACATTCACACCGTGGGCGCCGGTGGCGGTTCGCTGGCGCGCTTCGATTTGGGCGGCGCGTTGCGCGTGGGGCCGGAATCCGCCGGAGCCGATCCCGGACCCATCTGTTACGGCAAAGGCGATCGCCCTACGGTGACGGACGCCAACCTCCTTCTCGGGCGCCTGGCTGCCGGACATTTTCTGGGCGGAGCGTTTCAACTCGACGTGGACCGGGCGGAACGCCTGGTACGCGAGTGGCTCAAGCAAAACGGCAGCCGCTTGTCGCTGGAAGAATTTGCCGCCGGCGTGGTGCGCGTGGTGAACGCCAACATGGAGAAAGCCATCCGCGTGGTGTCGATCGAGCGCGGGCACGATCCCCGGCGCTTTGCCCTGGTGGCCTTCGGCGGGGCGGGCGCCATGCACGCTTGTGAGCTCGCGGCGTCACTGCGGATTCCTAGAGTGATCGTCCCCGCGTATCCGGGAGCGCTCTCGGCACTGGGGATCCTGATCAGCGACGTGGTCAAAGACCACTCGCGAACCGTGCTGCTCCAAGCCGGCAGGAAAAACGCGCTTCCCGCCAAGGTACTGACGAAAATTTACGCCGAGTTGCACGAGAGCATCGCCGCGGAGCTGAAGAAAGAAGGCTGGGAGGGAAGGGCGGTGTACGAGCCCAGCGCCGACCTTCGCTACCGTGGCCAGGGATACGAGATCAACCTGGCCTACGGCCCCGATTTGCTGGCCCGCTTCCACGCCGAGCACAAGCGCCGCTACGGCTATTCCACCCCAGAGTGTGAAGTTGAAATCGTGACGCTACGGCTGCGTGGCCGCCTGGCATCGCCGGAGAAGCTTTCTGCGATGAAAGTAGAAACCGGCGGCGAGAACCTGCAAGCGTCGACTTCCAGGGTGTGGTTTGCCGGAAAATGGATCAAGACCCCGGTGCTGCACAGGGCAGGGTTGAAGCTGGGACGCCGCCTCCGTGGTCCGGCAATTATTACGGAATACAGCGCAACTATCGTCGTGCCGCCGGGTTTCATTTTTCAGGCCGATAAGGCCTCTAACCTCCTGGTTGAAGTTGGTTAAAGAAAGGCGCTCGCAAGGGCGCCTTTTTTTCTTGCGGAATAAGGAGCGCAGCCGCCCCCGGCTGCGAGTGAGGATCCAAGCTCGCAGGCGAGGGCGCCTGCGCTCCTAGCTATTGAAGGGTCCATCTCAATGCACGGATCTCCGCCAGTGCGTGACCTGAAAGATCAGCACGATCACCGCCAGCGCCAGGAACAGATGGATCCATCCGCCCATGGTGTAACTGATCACCACTCCCACCAGCCACACGAATAGAAGAACGATGAAGAGGATCCAGAGCATGGTCACACGCAAACTTCGCGTGTGTTTACTTCGACGTAAACACACGGGATGCGGTTGGAGTACTTTTTCCGGGGGAAGAAAGTGAAAGCCAGTGTGAGCACAGGGATCAAGTGTACAGATGACATCCCGACTTTTTGCCGTCGCATCCTGTTACCCAAGAGCTCAATTTCCCGTGAGGGGGTGCCTTGTGCTACACGCCAGGAGGCTGTTCCATGCCTTCTTCGGGCTCGTGCTCCTCATGCCCGCTGCGATCACGGCGCAGCAGCAGACTACCGGGACGCCATGCTCGCCTGCCGCCACCACCACCATTGATGGCCGCTATCTGCCGAATCCACCTCCGCCGTTCGGCGGCGAGATCAATCTTAACGCCAAGAATTCCAAGCCCTGCTGGCCGGCTAAGGTGGTCCCGCCCAAGGGCGCGCCCAACATCTTGCTGATCATGACCGACGATCAAGGTTACGGCATCACCAGCACTTTCGGTGGCGTAATTCCGACGCCCGCCATGGACGGCTTGGCCAAGATGGGGCTGCGCTACACGCAGTTCCACTCCACAGCGTTGTGCTCGCCTTCGCGCGCAGCCATCATCACTGGCCGCAACCATCACTCAGTGGGCTTCGGCGTGATCTCCGAGCAGGCTACCGGCTACCCGGGCTACAACTCTATCATCGGCGTGGACAACGGGACCATCGGCGAGATTCTCAAACAAAACGGCTACGCTACTTCGTGGTTCGGCAAGAACCACAACACTCCCGACTATCTGTACAGCACGGCCGGTCCATTTGATCAGTGGCCTGTCGGCATGGGCTTCGAATATTTCTACGGCTTCATGGGCGGCGAGACCGACCAGTGGACGCCGTTCCTCTTCCGCAATACGACGCAGATCTTCCCTTGGCGCGACCAGCCCGGCTTCAATCTGATCACCGGCATGGCGGACGACGCCATTAACTACCTGAAGGAACTGAATGCCGCCGCTCCGGACAAACCCTTCTTCCTTTACTACGTTCCCGGCGGCACGCACGCCCCACACCAGCCCACGAAGGAATGGATCGACAAGATTCACAATATGCACCTGTTCGACCAGGGGTGGAACGCGCTGCGTGAGCAAATTCTTGCCAACCAGAAGAAGCTGGCTGTGGTCCCGCAGAACACTGAACTTACGCCGTGGCCCGATGGACAGCCGGAGTTTGGCGGCGCCAAGCTGCCGAAATGGGACACCCTCACTGCGGACGAGAAAAAACTTTACGTGCGCCAGGCCGAAGTGTTCGCTGCCTACGTTGCCTACACCGACCATGAGATTGGCCGCGTCATCGACGAGGTGGAAGCCCAAGGCAAGCTCGACAACACGCTCATCATCTACATCTCCGGCGACAACGGGACCAGCGCTGAGGGCTCGGTTTACGGTACGCCGTTCGACCTGGCAGCAATTCAAGGCATCAATGTTCCTGTCGCGGAACAACTGAAGTTCTACGATGTGTGGGGATCACCCGTGACGACGCCACATATGTCGGTGGCATGGTCGTGGGCGTTTGATACTCCGTTCAAGTGGACGAAGCAGATCGCCTCGCATTTCGGCGGTACCCGTCAAGGCATGGTCATCGCGTGGCCCGGCCATATCAAAGACGCGGGCGGCATCCGCAACCAGTTTCACCACCTGATTGATATTGTCCCCACCCTACTGGAGGCCACCGGCATTCCCGCGCCGGTGATGTTGAACGGCATCGCGCAAAAACCCATCGAGGGCGTGAGCATGGTGTACACCTTCGACAAAGGGAACGCCAACGCTCCTTCGCGACACACCACGCAATATTTCGAGATGATGGGAAACCGCGCCATCTACCACGACGGCTGGATCGCTTGCACGACACCCCCCGCCGGACCCTGGTTGATGGGTCTGGGCAAGCTGCCGGATGTAGTCAACGGTTATAAGTGGGAGCTCTACAACATCGCTGATGACTACTCGGAATATCACGACCTTGCGACCCAGCAGCCAGACAAGTTGCGGGCGATGCAGGAACTCTTCATGGTGGAGGCGGCGAAGTACAACGTCTTTCCTCTGGACAACGATGTGCTTGGGCGGCTGCTGGCTCCTCGTCCGAGCTATACCGCCGGCCGGACCGTATTTACTTATACCGGTGAACTGGCCGGCATACCCAATAGCAGCGCCCCTAACATCTTGGCCAAGTCCTACACCATCACCGCAGACGTTGATGTTCCTGCGAATGGCGAAGGCATGATCGTGACTGACGGCGGCCGCTTCGGAGGTTACGGACTCTACCTGCTTAAAGGCAAGCCGGTCTTTCTCTACAACATGTTGGGCATGGAGCGTTTCCGCTGGGAGGGAACGGCGCCTCTCGCGCCCGGTAAACACACTCTGGTGTTCGACTTCAAGTACGACGGCCCTGGCGCGGGCAAGGGGGGAACCGGCGTGTTAACCGTAGACGGCCAACAAGTCGCCAGCAAGGCGATTCCGCACACTATCCCGTTCTTACTGACGATTGACGAAACCCTGGACATCGGCTCTGACACCCGCACGCCGGTGGACGACAACGGTTACAAGGTGCCGTTCCGCTTCAACGGCAAGATCGGCAAAGTGACCTTCAAACTCGGCCCCGAGCAATTGACGGAAGAGGACCAGAAAGCCAAACAACAAGCCATCGCTAATGCGAACAACTAGCAGGAGGAAGTCATGAAGAAATTGTTTCTAATGTCCGCGATTCTGC
>DATFQZ010000191.1:0-20869 GCA_035263765.1 Candidatus Angelobacter sp.
GCTGAGTGCGACCTGCCCGCGCTGTGGAGGCCTCGCAAGGACCAGTTCTTCCACGTGGACGCGCTCCCTTACCTCGGCTCCGGCAAGCTCGATCAGAGAGCACTGAAGGCCCGGGCGGCGGAATTGGCGAAAGCGGAAGCCTGATAAAAACCTTACCGCGGATCGAAGCGGATCGGACTCGGATCGCCAAGGCAGGATCCGCCATCATTTAACGAAAGCCGACTTCTCAATGACGGCAGGGGAAAACGGTCTACAACAGTCTAGGCTTACTACGTCTGGTCAAGGGTGCAAGTGTCATGTGTGGCACAGGCACTCTTGCCTGTGAGCGTCTTTCTCGAGGACGCACGCACCGGCAGGAGTGCCGGTGCCACACGATCAGACTGCTACTGCTTCAATCGCGCCGACACGATCTGCGCCAGCGCAATCAGTTGCTGCCGCGCGTTGGGATCTTTGGGGATATTGATAGCGAAAACCGCGTTGCCTTTGCGCACCACAATGCTCGCGGACTTGCCCGCGTCCAGCGCGATGTGTGCCGTGCCGCCGATCACCGGAACAGGTTGATAGGGTGCGCCTATCTCAGCCAGGACAGTCTTCTCTGTGGCAATGACCTCCGCGGGAGTGACGCCGCCAGGGAAGAAGATGTCGAACTCCACGTTCCCTGCCTTGCTATCGTAAACGCAGTAGGCTCCGTCCGTGCCGTCAACATTGGCCTGGCGCAACCCGGAGACCGGGACGCCGACTTTGGTAAAGTCGGCAGCAGTCAAACCCGAGCACAAGGCTTTACCGGAGGAGGGGGCTATCTTCTCGGCGGTTTGTCCATCCGCGAGCAGGCAAGCCATCAAAGCAATGACACAAAACGCAATCCAGGATGCATTGGGGAACCTCATGGGCAGGGATATCCTCCAAATCTCCAGTGCTGAATGCGGGTAAGTCACCACGGTCACAGCATAGCAAAACCTTCTCGGCCCACGGAGACTTGCGGAGTGGCATAATGTGTGTCTGTGAAAAAGGTTGTTCATGCCGCCTGCCCGCACGATTGTCCTGACGCCTGCGGGGCCCTGATCACCGTCGAAGACGGGAAAGCCACGCGCATTCAGGGAGACCCGGCGCATCCTGTGACGCGGGGGTTTCTGTGCGCGAAAGTGGCGAAGTACCTGGATCGGGTATATTCGCCCGACCGAGTGTTGTATCCCATGCGGCGGGTCGCGCCCAAGGGCCAAGGCAAAGCCGACGCCAGCGACTTCACGCGCATTTCCTGGGATGAAGCGCTGAACGAGATCACAACGCGTTTCCGAAAGATCTCACAGGAATTCGGACCTGAAGCCATTCTCCCCTATTCCTACGGTGGGACATTAGGCCACCTGAACAACGCCGGCATGGCGCATCGCTTCTTCTACCGGCTCGGGGCTTCGCAGTTAAACCGCACCATCTGCGCCACGGCCGGCGGCGACGCCATGGTTACGGTGATCGGGCGCAAGCTGGGGACGGAGCCGGAACAGTTTCGCGAATCGAAATACATCATCGCCTGGGGCGCGAACATCCACGGGACCAACATTCACTTGTGGCCGTTCATCGAGGAAGCGCGGCGCAAGGGCGCGAAGCTGGTGGTGATCGATCCTTACAAGACGCGCACCGCCGCCTGCGCGGACTGGTACCTGCCCATCAATCCCGGCACTGACGTGGCCCTGGCCCTGGGCATGATGCACGTCATCATCAACGAGGAGCTCTACGACGCCGACTACGTCGGCAAATACACGCTGGGGTTTGAGCAGCTCCGGGAGCGGGTGCAGGAGTATCCCCCGGAGCGCGTGGCCCAATGGACGGGAATCCCAGCAGGCGATGTGCGCAAGCTGGCGCGCGAGTACGCCACCACGAAGCCTGCGGCCATCCGCGTGAATTACGGCGTGCAGCGTTCGCAGAACGGCGGGATGGCGGTGCGGGCTATCACCATGTTGCCCTGCATCATGGGATCGTGGAAGCAAGCCGGCGGTGGTATCCAGCTCTCCACTAGCGGCTCATTCTGGCTTGACGACGAGGCTAACGAACGCCCGGACCTGATGCTCAGAAGCCCTCTCGGCCGCACGGCGCGCGTGGTGAACATGTCCGAGCTGGGCAAGACTCTGAATCATCTCAGCGATCCGCCGGTCAAAGCGGTTTTTGTTTACAACTCGAACCCCGCCGCTGTCGCGCCAAACCACAACGACGTGGTGCGTGGCTTCCTGCGGCCCGATCTCTTCACCGTGGTGCACGAGCAGTTCTTCACTGACACAACCGCATACGCCGATTTGCTTCTGCCGGCCACGACGTTCTTCGAGCACAAGGAACTGCAGAAATCGTACGGCCACTATTACCTGCAGATTTCGAACCAGGCCATTGCGCCGTTGGGCGAAGCCAAATCCAACACGGACTTGTTCCGCGAACTTGCCTCACGCCTGAGCTTCCCGGAAGACTGTTTCCGGCAGACGGTGGATGAGATGATCGACCAGGCGCTGGCCAAGCCGCACCCGCGCTGCTGGCGTACAGGGATCACGCGGGAACGCCTGGAAAAAGAAGGCCATGTGCGTCTCAGCATGGGCGAAGGCCCGTTTCTTCCCTTTGCGGAGGGTGGCTTCTTTACTGCCAGCGGCAAAGCTGAGCTTTACAGCGCCGCGCTCGCCGCCGCGCGGCTGGATCCGGTGGCTTGCTTCGAACCTCCTACCGAATCGCGGCACGCGGAGAAATCGCGCACATTTCCCCTGGAGCTGCTCTCCCGCAAGGCTGACAACTTCCTGAACAGCTCGTTCTGCAACGTCAAGTCCATGCAGAAGCTGGAGCAGCCGGACCTGCTCGAGATCCACATTTCCGACGCCGGTGCCCGCGGCATCCGTGATGGCGATTGGGTGCGCGTGTTCAACGATCGCGGCGAGGTGCGGCTGCGCGCCCACGTCAACGGTGCCGTCCAGCGCGGCGTGGTGGCAGCGCGATTGAATTGGGCCCGGCTATCGCCGGACGGCAAGAGCATCAACGCACTGACCTCTGAGACCCTGACCGACATTGGAGCTGGGGCTACGTTTTATTCATGCCTGGTAGAGGTTGAGCCGGCACGGCGTAGTGAAGGATCTGAGCCGTAGAGACGTGGCATTGCCACGTCTCTCTTGCATCGAAATTCCTCCAGCCTCAAATGTTGTGCAAGGGTCAAAAATGAGACGCGGCAGTGCTGCGTCTCTACGTCGGGGCCTTCCTAGAATCAAAGAGCCTGAAGCGCCAAAAAAATCATTGCAAGTTTCAGAATCAAGCACGTTCTTCCCACACGGGGCAGTGTAGGTTTTTGCCGTGATGCTACGGTTTTTGCCCCTATTTCGCCGGAAAAGCGGACCTGAGGGAACACGGCGTGGAAGCGGCATCCAAAGTAGCGCTTCCGTGTTAACTCCCGTATAATCTGTCTTTTCCCAAAACCGCTCTGAGGGTGCTCATATTCTGTTGTCGTTGAAGAAAGCCAGTCGGAAGTGCGCCTGCCGCATGGTGTCGCCGGCGCTCGCTCTATTTTTTCTGATTCTGTACATGATGGGCCCGGCATCCTCCGCGGTCGCCGCCCAGACCGCGCAAAACACCCAAACCATAGAAAGCATTGAACCTGCTGGAAACCGGCGCATTCCCCGAGACACCATCATGGCTCGCGTCTACACCCGGGCTGGCGATGTCTACGATGAAGCCGCCCTGCAGCGCGACCTGCGTTCAGTCTGGAACATGGGTTTTTTTGACGACGTCCGCATTGAGCGGGAACAGGGCGCCAAGGGCTGGCGGGTCACCATTTACGTCCGTGAAAAGCCCACCATCCGTACCATCGATTACAAGGGATTGAACTCCGTCTCCCAGAGCGACGTGCTGGAACGCTATAAAAAGACCAAAGTCGGGTTGACCGTGGATTCCCCCTACGACGCCACCAAGGTGATCAAGGCCAAAGTCGTGCTGCAACAGCTCCTGGCCGAGCATGGACGCCAATTCGCCAATATTGCCGTGCAGGTGCAGCAGATCCCTCCGGCGTCCGTAGGCGTGACCTTCATCGTCAAGGAAGGTCCCAAGATCAAGGTGGGCAAGATCAAATTCCAGGGCAATAAACACGTGTCGAGCCGGACGCTGCAGGAGGCTATGAAAAACCTGCACCCGATCGGCATCCCTAAGTCGATTTTCCTGGAAGGTCTGTTTTCCAAGACGTTTGACTCTTCCAAGCTGGACGAAGATGCCGAGCGAGTTCGTGACGCCTTGCAGCACGAGGGCTATTTCAAGGCCATCGTGGATGATCCGCAGACAAAATTGCGCACCATCGAAGGCGGCTTCCACTTTCCTCTGATCCAGAAACGGCCCGCCAAAGTCATGGACATCACCATCCCCTTGACTGAGGGCGACAAATACAAGCTCAAGGCTATTCTTTTCAAGAACAACAAGGCCATCGTCAACACTGAGAAACTGCGCGCGCAGTTCCCGATCAAAGACGGCGACACCTTCGACACTCACCTGGTGCAAAAGGGATTGGAGAACCTCCGCAAAGCCTACGGCTCGATCGGGTACATCAACTACTCGTCGATTCCGAGCACCGAGATCGATGACGCGAAGAAGCAGATCACGCTCACCATCGACTCTGACGAGGGCAAGTCTTTCACCGTCCGGCGCATCGAGTTCGTGGGCAACACGACCACCCGCGACCGTGTCATTCGCCGCGAGTTGCTGGTTCAGGAAGGCCAGACCTTCAACGCCCAGTTGTGGGATTTGAGTATCCTGCGGCTCAACCAGCTCAACTACTTCGAAGCTCTCAAGCCGGAAGAAGATACGGAACGCAAAATTGACGACCAGAACGCCTCGGTTGACTTGACCGTGAAAGTGAGAGAGAAGGGCAAAAACAGCATTGGCTTGACCGGCGGCGTCAGCGGCCTGGAGGGTTCGTTCATCGGCCTGAACTACCAGACCAACAACTTCCTGGGACTGGGCGAAACGCTAAGTGTTGAAGCCAGCGTAGGCAGCTTGTCGCGAGTGTTTCTGTTCGGCTTCACCGAACCCTACATGTTTGACCGGCCGCTTGCTCTTGGCTTCCAGGTTTACAGCCGCAAGTACGATTTCAATCAGGCCAAGCAGGTCGCTCTCCAGACCGGCCAGCAGCTCAACCTGCCGGCTGCAGTCCAGAATCAGCTCCTGAATTACAACCAGACCAGCACCGGCTTCAGCGGCACTGCCAGTTATGCTCTTGGGCGCACTTCCTTCAAGCGCGTCGGCCTTGCTTACTCGTTCGACAACACCACTGTCTCCACCTTCAGTGACGCATCGAAGAACCTGTTTGATACGCTCCAATTCCGCAGCATCTCCGGGCCGAGCGCGTTGAACGGAATCATTACCAGTTCCATAACGCCTTCCTACACGCTCAACACTGTGGGGCCGAACGCCATCCGCCCCCACTACGGCCATAGCTTTTATGCTTCGACGGAAGCGGCCGGACTGGGCGGCAATGTGAAGTTCTACCGCCCTCTGATTTCCTACACGCAATTCATCCCGCTCAAAAACAACACGTTTGGCATGCGCTTCCAGGCGGCTTTCATCAGCGGGTACGGTGGAGTGGGAGCACCGCCCTACCAGCGGTTCTACATGGGAGGTGAGGGCGATTTGCGCGGCTTCGACGTGCGCACCGTCTCACCTTACGTTTTCATTCCCGTTCCTCTCGCCCAGCCGGATTGTTTGAAGACGGTACCGGTAACCTGCTTTTTCTTGACGAACCCAGACGGCAGCCAGGTTCCCGTTGACCCCACCAATCCGCGGCGCGGCAATGTTATTGTCCCCATTGCAGTCAACAACATCACGCTGCCCGGTGGCGACACCTCGGTGTTCGCCAACTTTGAATACCGCATCCACGTCCTGGGTCCGGTTACCCTAGCGCCATTCGCCGATATAGGGACGGTTGGGGTCCTTCGGGAGTCGCAACTGAAGATCGCGTCCACTTCCCTGACCGAGCTGAATACAACCCCCTTTGGGTGTCCCTCCATTGTCGCCTTCCAATGCTCCGGCGGCACGAGCCTAGCCTTCGCTCCGGACATGAAGACCATACCCGGCACGAACTTTGTGCCACGCATGTCAACGGGCTTGGAACTCCAGGTGCTGCTGCCCATCGTGCAGCAGCCTTTCCGGATTTACTACGCGTACAATCCGCTCACCTTGAATACAACCGTCTCCTCTGCCAGCCCGATCACACGCAGCATGTTCCCCCCGGGGGCAGCCGGCGACTTTAGCTTTCAATCGGCGATCGCCGGCTTTGGCTCCAACTTTCGCCTGCAGGAACCGAAGAAGACGTTCCGCTTCACCGTTAGTACTACGTTCTAAGGAGAACCCCTGGGTTTGACGCTCAAGGAAACGCAACTTTATAATCGCTGTATTCGTCCCTTCTGCGCCGGTTTCACGCATTCATAACGCGCTCGACTGCAAAGTATCGCGACGAAATTTCAGTTAAAAATCAAGGAGTTTACGATCCAATGTTAGGCAACGCAAAATTCATGGCGCTGGCCCTCGGCTTGGGACTATGCATTTCAGCCTCGGCTTCAGCCCAGGCTGCAGGATCAACCGGCGGCAATACCGCTTCCGCACCCACCAAAGTGGGCATCGTCTCCATTCAGGATGCCATCGCCAACACCAACGACGGCAAGAAGGAACTGAGCGCGCTGCAGGCGCGGTTTACACCCAAGCAGAATGAGCTCAAAGCCCTCAATGACGAAGTGGAGAAGCTGAAAAAGGATCTTGAGACGCAGGGCCCGACGCTCAGCGAAGATGCGCGCGCTACCCGAGTTCGGACGCTAGAAGCTAAGCAGAAGACTCTGCAACGCAACTACGATGATTTTCAAGCCGAAGCTCAGCAGGCCCAGCAGGAAATGTTGAACCGCCTGGGGGGCAAAATGATGAACGTGCTGGAAACCTACGCCAAAGCCAACGGGTATGCCGTTGTTCTGGATGTTTCCAATCCGCAGACGACACCCGTTCTGTGGGCCAGCGAGGCAACCAACATCACCAAGCCGGTGGTGGACGCATACAACGCTCAGAGCCCGGCAGCTCCGGCAGCGAAGCCGGCCGGGAGCGGGGCTGCGGCTAACAAACCCGCGGGCGCGGCCGCCCCAGCCAAGCCGTAAGAGTTCGTGGCGGCCCTGCAGAAGCACACTGCAACAAGAGTATGTGCACAAGAACTCTAAGGAGCACGTAAAGCAATGCCTGTTACGTCAAAAACCAAAATCCTGGCTCTCAGCCTCGGGCTGAGCATTGCCGTTTCTTCTCCTGCCCTGGCTCAGGGATCGGCCGCAGCGCCGGCGCCGGCGGCCTCCGGTCCAGCCAAGGTCGGCATCGTCAATATTCAGGAAGCCATCTACAGCACCAACGAAGGCAAGAAGGAATTTGACGCTCTGCAGACCAAGTTCGGGCCCAAGCAGACGGAATTGAAGAGCCTGAATGACGAAGTCGAAGGGCTGAAGAAAAGTTTTGAGGCTCAGCGCGAGAAGCTGTCCCCGGAAGCCAGTGCCACGCAAGCCAGAACCATCGAAGCCAAGCAGAAGCTGCTCCAGCGCAACTACGATGACTATCAAGGCGAAGCCCAACAGGCCGAGCAGGAAGTCATGAACAAAATCGGCGGCAAGATGCTGAACGTCTTGGAAAAATACGCGAAGGCCAATGGCTACTCGGTGATCCTGGACGTTTCTAACCCGCAGACACCGGTTCTTTGGGCCAGCCAGGGAACGATCATCACCAAAGAGTTGGTGGATGCTTACAACGCGGAGAGCGGGGTCGCCGCTCCGGCGCCCAAGCCCGCGGGTGCAACCACCAACCCGCCACGGCCCAACCCCCCGCGTCCCACGGCCACTCCGACTGGGACACCAAAGAACAAGTAATTGTTCCGCCTTTTCACGCGGCCGCCTTGCGAGGCGGCCGTTTTTATTTTTCAGGACCGCGGAACTTACGAGTGCGCTTTCGGTGTCCAATTCCCCAAGCGAGGTAAGCATCCATGTTCCGTGAAACTTTACTCGAATCCGCGCCCGGCACTCGACGCCGTAAACGCTGGCCCATGCTTCTGGCCGTGGCTCTCGAAGTTACCGTGTGCAGTCTGCTGGTGGCTCTCCCGCTGTTCTCCACCGGGATCATTCCTGTCTCCGCCCGCCCACCGGTGATCGTGCCCCAGTTGCAACGAGTTCAGGTGGTCCAGCAACAGCCGATCATCCATGACGGCGGACGAGGCCCTGTCGTGCCCCAACTTTCCGTCGTGCAAATTGCCGATGGCAGGCCGCATATCTGGGTCGGGCCTCCAGTGCAGCCCAACGACGATATATCGACTCCGCCGTCGATCATTGGGGTTGGTCCTACCGGGCCAGTAATTCCGATTTGCGATTCCTGCAATGCAAGGCCCCGTGGTCCGGGGGAGGGGAACCATCCCCTCAAGCTTTCTCAAGGTGTCACGGAAGGACGTCTTCTCCGGAAGGTCGAGCCGGTTTATCCCCATATGGCTATGATTTCGGGAATCGGTGGCGAAGTCCGCCTGCACGCCATCATCGCTAAGGACGGAACCATTCAGAGCCTCACGGTGATGAGCGGTCATCCCCTGCTGGTGACGGCCGCTGTCGAAGCAGTCCGGCAGTGGCGCTATCGCCCCTATCTGCTCAACGAAGAACCGGTGGAAGTGGAGACTCTAATCACCGTGAACTTCACACGCGCCAGATAATGTCGACCTGAGGTAAGCATCCATGTTCCGTGAAACTTTACTCGAATCCGCTCCCGGCACTCGACGCCGCAAACGCTGGGCCATGATTCTGGCCGTGGTTCTCGAAGTCACGGTGTGCAGTTTGCTGGTGGCTCTGCCGCTGTTCTCTACGGGAATCATTCCTGTCTCTGCTCGCCCGCCGGTGATTGCACCGCGATTGGAGCGCGTCGCCATTGTCGATCACCATGCAACGAATGCGACTCCGAGCTCCGGACCCTGTCTCCCCATGCCGCATTCAGACGTTGTGCCGGTGGCCGACGGTAGGAACATCATTTTCAGGCCCACGCAAACCAATACCGACGGCACAGAAGAACCTCCGAATATGAGGGGCTTCGACGGACCTCTTTCAGGTTGCGACGTCTGCTTGTCAACCACGACCAGGAAGGTCATTCCGAGAAACAATGGCCCGTACCCAGTCTCAGACTTCACGGAAGGATTCCTGCTTCACAGGGTCGAGCCGACTTATCCGAGCCCCGCCTTACGCGCCGGAATCCGTGGCGAGGTCCGCCTGCACGCCATCATCACCAAGGACGGAACCATTCAGAGCCTCACCGTAATCAGTGGTCATCCCATGCTCGTCGCTGCGGCGCTGGACGCAGTTCGGCAGTGGCGTTATCGTCCTTACCTGCTCAACCATGAGCCGGTAGAAGTGGAGACCCTGATCACCGTCAACTTCACAGGCGCCAGGTGATGTAGTCCTGTGGAAAAGTCTGTGCATTTCGTCGTGAACTTGTTTTTAACGTCAATAACTTACAAGTTCCTGGAGCCTGGGCGGTCGCCTGTAGGTCGATTGTAAGTTATTAAAAGATAAACTAGTTATGTTTCGAGCGGAGCGTCCGCACAGGAATCGCGTCAAAACGGGAAAACGCAAGATGCAAGAAAGGGGATTTGCACATTTGCTAATAGCAACTCATTACATTTTATTTGCAACTCATCATGATTCGCTTGCCTAAAGCGCCCGCCCCGGCGGCCGCGCGAATCGCTCGACGCTGAGACACCGGCTAGCAAGTAAGTGAATCCCCCTATCGGAAAATTCAGGCGCTCTCGCCGACTTTGAGTACTGCCAGGAAAGCCTCCTGAGGGATGTCCACCTTCCCGATACGCTTCATGCGCTTCTTGCCTTCCTTTTGCTTTTCAAGAAGCTTACGCTTGCGGGTGATGTCGCCTCCGTAGCACTTCGCCAGAACGTTCTTGCGGATGGCTGCCACCGTCTCCCGGGCGATGATCTTGGCGCCAATCGAAGCCTGGATCGCGACTTCAAACATCTGCCGCGGGATCAACTCTCGCATCTTGGAGACCAGCGCCCGCCCGCGGTCGTAAGCGAAGTCGCGGTGCACGATGATGGAGAGCGCGTCCACCGGATCGCCGGCCACCAGGATGTCCAGCTTCACCATGGGCGAATCCCATCGGCCGGACCAGTGGTAATCGAGAGAAGCGTATCCGCGGGAAACCGTCTTTAGCTTGTCGTAAAAATCCAGCACAATCTCGTTCAGCGGCAGCTCGTAGGTCAGCATCACCCGTGATGCGCTAACGTACTCAAAGCCCTTCTGCTTGCCGCGTTTTTCCTCTACCAGCTTGAGGATGCTGCCGACATATTCTTCGTTGGTGAGGATCGTGGCGGTGATCACCGGCTCTTCGACCTTGGCGATCTCGCTCGTGGAAGGCCAGCGCGAAGGATTGTCCACATCCACGATGTCGCCGTCAGTCTTGGTCACGTGGTACTGCACGCCGGGGGCAGTGGTGATCAGCTCCAAACCGAACTCGCGCTCCAGCCGTTCCTGAATGATCTCCATGTGCAACAGGCCGAGAAAACCGCAGCGGAAGCCGAAGCCCAGCGCCGCCGAGCTCTCCGGTTCGAAGAAGAACGAGGAATCGTTGAGCCGGAGCTTCTCGAGGGCTTCGCGCAGCGCCGTATGCTCATGCGCATCCACGGTGTAGAGTCCGGCGAACACCATCGGCTTGATTTCCTGGAACCCGGGCAGGGCCTCGATGGCTGGATGAGAATCGTCGGTGATCGTGTCGCCAATTTTCGAGTCGGCTACGTTCTTGATGTTGGCGATCATGAACCCGACTTCGCCCGCGGAAAGCTCCTCGATCTCGAGAGGCTTCGGCGTGAGCACGCCCAGGGTCTCGACATCGAAAGTCTGGCCGTTCGACCACAAACGGATCTTCATGCCTTTACGCAGCGTGCCCTGCATGACGCGCGTCAGCACAATAACCCCGCGGTAAGGATCGAACCAGGAATCGAAGATCAGGGCTTGAAGTGCATTGTTCGCATTGCCTCTAGGTGGAGGCAGCCGCTTCACGATCGCTTCCAGCAGTTCCGGCACGCCAAGGCCGTTCTTGGCGCTCACCAGCATCGCGTCTGTGGTGTCGAGCCCCACGGTTTGCTCGATCATCTCTTTCACGCGTGGAATATCGGCGCTGGGCAGGTCAATCTTGTTGATGACCGGAATGATCTCGAGGCCGTTGTTGATGGCCAGATACGCGTTGGCCAGCGTCTGCGCTTCCACGCCCTGCGATGCGTCCACGACCAGCAAAGCGCCCTCGCACGAAGCCAGCGAGCGTGAAACTTCATACGAGAAATCCACGTGGCCGGGTGTGTCGATCAGGTTGAGCTGGTATTCTTCGCCATCGTGGGCGGTGTACTTCATGCGCACGGCGTGGGCCTTGATAGTAATGCCGCGTTCCCGCTCCAGGTCCATGGCATCGAGGACTTGGGCCTGCATCTCGCGCTGGGAAAGGGCTCCCGTCAGCTCCAGCAAACGGTCGGAGAGCGTGGATTTGCCATGATCGATGTGGGCGATGATGGCAAAATTTCGAATGTGCGAACGGTCCATCGGGATGGGCTAGTCTTCTATTCTAGCATCCGCGATGCAGGGCATTCGGACCAGGGGCTTGCGGCACCATTGAGGTTACGGATCGTAAACTGCGTTCCCGTAACCCTGCCTCCGTGCCGCTTCCTGCATTTCCCCCAGTTGTTTTTTCTGTACCTCAAGTTGCGTTTGCAGGCGTTCTACCTGGTGTTGCTTTTCTCTTTGCCGCTCGTTCCACCGGACCTGGGTAGAGGAATGATAATAAACCAATTGGGAGAGCTGATCGATGCTGGTTTGCGTGGAGAGAATCTGGCTCTTTTGCGCCAATATGAGCGACTTCCACTGGTCGGCGGTTAGTTTTCTCTCAACTCCCGCGTGAGACGCTCCTGGGGAAGGGTGCTGGTCGGTTTTGGAGATTTGCGCCGGCTCGGTCCGGGTTGCAAGGTCTTCGTCATTGAGCACGATTGCCGGCTTTGACGATTGCGCTTGGGGCTCCTCGTTCTGCTTTTGCTGGCGCGCCTTTCGGGCAGCGTCTCCCAACGACGGGGCGGAAGCATCCTGGCCACGAGCGACGAGCGGTACGAACAAGGAGGAACCGAGAGACAACGACAGCAGGATTCTGGCGGTTTCACGCATTGCAAGAAATCCCTTCGAAGCCTTCCGGCCCTGATCGGGCATTCACATCTTTCTATGACTTTAGGGTGGTGAACGCCCCAACGCAAGAACTCCGGTTGATTGGCCCGCTCAATGGTGCGAGGCTCGCCTTGCACAGGTGTAACCAGCGGCCGCCGCTCGCGCCAGCTCGGAATGACTTCGTTTCGTTCTCCGCAGGTGCTCTTACGATACCTCCTTCACTACGCGATGCCCGCCATTTGTAAATGAGCTTTGGTGTTCGCGCTTAGATCTATCTTTCCAATCTCGTCTGCAAAGCGATCGATTGCGGCGGCTTCCAACGCGATGCGGAGGGCAACCGATTCCACATCGCCCAAAGCTGTGCACGTATCTCCCCTGAGCCTCATTTCAACCGCGGCATGACCGACTGAGTCCAGACAGTAGAAGTGCAACTTGACTCCACCTCCGGCGCAAGATGGATCGAATTGGCCGAGCTCGACGTCGCGAACATCATCGGCCCGCAAGGGAAAGCCGCTGAGCGCCTCGGCCATTTCGGATAGATCGGAGTGATTCATGTAGACCTCCGTGGCGCCTGAAAAACTCCCGTTGGAGCCTGTACACCGATACTTGATAACGTCCGCATCCCACCACACCACCTCAACCGTGAAACCGGTTTTCATGTCCTCTCCACTGGGGGCATTTTTGCTGGTCCGCGCCCGTATCCAAGCTGGCCAATCGCAATAGCAAGTGCGCCGCAATATCTTAAACGTTGGCCTATCCAAGCTTGCAGAAGGGCTGTGCCGGGTTTATGCTCCCCACCGGAGATGTGCGATTTGCGACAAGTCAAGCATGCTACGGCACTCGCTTTCGTGCTCTGCACTGCCCTGGCACAAGCCCAATTGCCAACGGCGGTTCAGAATGCCACCGGCATGCGCCTCCTGGTGGACGAAGCGAATACCCAGCCTGTACTTCGCATCGTTCTGCCGGGTCGTCCGGACAATGATCGCGCGATTGAAGTCCTGTTCCCCGAACATGTCACGGCAAGAAAAACCGGCGCAGCCGAAGGCGAGCATTTCTATGTTTTTCGGCCCGGCACACGGGGAGAGCGGCCGGCTTGGCGTAAGTCAGGGCAATCGCTCGAGTACGAAAGAGATTTCGGCGGCGTGCATATGCTGGCGCGGGCCACACTGGAAGACGACGGCATTCGCTTTCACTACGAGTTCGCGAATCGCTCCAACACTGCCTACGACATGATCTATGCCGTTACCGATCCACGCCTCACATCGATCTTTCATGATGAACGTCTGGAGCGGACTTACGTCCACCACAAGGACGGCTTTGACCTGCTCGCCTCGGAGACGCCAGCCCGGCTCACCATGCCTATGAACCAATGGCTGCCGAACCGCTATGCGGCGTCCTATACCTGGCCGGTGCCACCGAAGCTGGTCGAGCGCAGCGACGACGGCATTACCCACTACAACAAGCTGCGGCCGGTCGATCAGCCGTTGATTGCAACTCTTTCCACAGACCGCCAGTGGGTCGTCGCCAGCTTCACGCGTCAGACCGGAAACGTTTGGAGCAATCCCGAGCTCACCTGCCAGCATGTGGACCCACAAACCTCCCTGGCCCCGGGGCAGCGGGCAACTCTCGAACTGAAAATCCTGATCGTCAAAGCGTCACTCGACCAGGTGCTGACGGCCGCCAAACAACAGCGCAATACTCTGCGTTAGGTCACCCGACTCCAGGAACTCACAACGAAAGCTTTGGGCGGTGTGCCGCCAGACACCCACCTGTCACCATCGTAAAGCCCTTCGGAGGCGACACGGTCCCCGGTTGCGGCGAACCATCTTGGCTTGTGAGAAGGACTGTCTTCTCGAAGCCGGCCCTGGTCGCCGCGTCCAGGATCTTGATGACGGTAGCATACGACGCCCGGGCGTCCGCCTTGATGTAGACGGTCTTGGTGGATGAATGATCGCGAAGTTCGCCGCCCAGTGCGTCCGGATCGAGTCGTGCGGCTCCCAAATACACCTCGCCATCCCGAGTCACTGTGACGATCAACGCGCTTGGCTGATCTGCATCGGGCATGGACACGGCGTTGGTCGTGGCCGGCATCTCCACAGTTATGCCTTTTTGCATCGGAGGTGCAGCCTGGTTTGCAATCACAGAGTCCTTCATGGGCTGCGCAGCCAAGACGAGCCCAAGGGTTATCACCAACGTTAATGCCAAGAGACACACTACGAGTATCCGGTTCATAGGTCATTCTCCTTTCGTCAAGTTATGAGGAATATTTAGGGTTTCGCTCCGCCCAGCGCTGCCGTCGCCAAAGTCCCGCCCAGGCCCATGGTTTCCACCGCCGACGAAGGCACAATCACCATCGATCCGCGTTCCTTGATGGCTTCGTAAAGCATGTTCATGGCGCGCAGGTGCAGCGCCGTCGGGTTCTCGGTGTATGCGGTCGCTGCCTGTACAAACTTGTCCGAAATCTCGGTCTCCGCCTGGCCAAGGATGATGCGCGCCTGACGCTCGCGCTCCGCTTGCGCCTGACGCGACATGGCGTCTTCCAGGCCCTGCGGAATCTTTACATCGCGCACCTCCACCGACTGCACCGTGATTCCCCACGCGGTTGTCTTTTCGTCGAGAATCCGTTGCAGTTCCCGGCCCAGCGTCTCGCGTTCCGTGATCATTTGGGCCAGCTCGTGGCGCCCAATCGACTCTCGCAACGCCGTCTGCGCGCTCATATTGATGGCATCAAGGTAGTTCTCGACTTCCAGGATCGCCTTCTCGGCGTTCCATACCAGCCAGAAGACGATGGCGTCCACATTCACCGGGACAGTATCGCGGGTCAGCGTGGATTCCGCGGTCACGCTAGCGACCCGCACGCGCTGGTCCACGTAGGGGCTGAGCGACTCGATGATCGGCACGATCATGAACAATCCCGGCCCGCGCAGCCCTGCGTATTTTCCCAGGCGCAGAAGCGCCACTTTTTCCCATTGCCGGACAACTTTGATGGCGAACAAGAGATACAAACCGACAACTACGCCAGCGGTGATGGGCGCCCGCTGCTGAAGAGCATTGCCGGCAACGAGGCCTGCAACCACACTAATCACCGAAGCAGTCACTGCAACCCGGTTGATGGGAGAAATCACTATTGCCATGGCATCATCTCCTGCGACTCGGCTCCGCAGCCAATTCGCGTAACTTGCCGATCAAATCTTCCACTGTAAATCCCGCCGCGCCCGCGCGCGCCACGCAGTCATCCACGATCCCAGCCAACTGGCGCGCACGCTCGCGTTCCGAAACCCCGCCGTGCATTTTCTGCTCGCTGATGAACGTGCCTGTTCCCTGGTGTGTCTCCAGCAATCCTCCGAGTTCGAGCTCGCGATAAGCGCGCACCACCGTGTTGGGATTGATGGACAAATCGACTGCGAGCTGGCGCACCGTGGGCAGCTGATCGCCGACCGCAAGCGCTCCCGCAGCTACGCCGCCGCGCACCTGGTCGACGATCTGGCGGTACACGGGCACACCGCTATGCAGGTCCAGCCGAAATCGAAATGCCGACCGAGAGTTCATCCGTGAACTAATGTACTATAATACTAGTACACTATGTCAAGAAAAAAAATGCCTTTGCTTTGAAAGGCTTGAGGAGGATTTCGTTTCGGATCGCGCGTGATGTGGCGTGGCTGCTCCCGGAATGGAGCCCTTGCGTTGTGATTCCATCCGCGATTATGCTGCATGGTCTCAAAACCCCGGAGGTCCCATTTATGCGTCGTGTCATCGCCGCTCTATTTCTTGTCTGCTGCGCTCCTTTAGGTTTCGCCCAGGCTGGCCAGCCGCCCATCAAGGATTTCATCCGCGTGCCCGCCGGGGTGATCGCGCTGGAGCACGTACGCGTGATTGACGGCACGGGCGCGGCCGCCAAAACTGATCAGACCATCCTCATTGCCGGCGACAAGATCACGGCCATCGGCCCGAGCAGTTCAGCGCAGATTCCTTCCGGCGCCAATCGCCTGGACTTCACCGGCTACACTGCGCTGCCCGGACTGGTCGGCATGCACGACCATCTTTTCTATCCCGGCGGCGGCGGCCTGTATCACGACATGCCGTTCAGCTTTCCGCGGCTGTACCTTGCCGCGGGCGTCACCACGATCCGCACCACGGGAAATATCGAGCCGTATGTTGATCTCGAAATCAAGAGATCAATTGAAGCGGGCAAGACGCCTGGGCCCAAGATTAACGTCACTGCCCCCTATCTTGAGGGAGCGGGAACGTTTATCGCGCAATTGCATCAGCTGAGTGGTCCAGAGGACGCGCGCAAAACCGTGGAATATTGGGCCGACGAGGGAGCACGGTCTTTTAAAGCGTACATGTTCATCACCCGCGCGGAACTCAAAGCCGCTATTGACGCTGCCCACGCCCGCGGGCTGAAGGTCACCGGCCATCTCTGTTCCGTGGGCTTCCGCGAAGCGGCCGACCTGGGCATTGACGATCTGGAACACGGCTTTGAAGTTGATACGGAGTTCTTCCCGGAGAAGCAGCCGGACGTGTGTCCCAGTGCCAACCAGGCTGCCGCGGCTGCAGCCAAGCTGGAAGTCAGCGGGACGGAAATCCAAACCACCATCAAGGCATTGGTCGCTCACCACGTGGCCGTGACTTCTACCTTGCCGGTCTTCGAGCAGAGCGTGCCGAGCCGTCCCGATGAACCGCAGAGGGTCCTTGATGTGCTGTCAGAAGACGCGCGGAAAGCCTACCAGGCCAACCGGGCGCGAATCGCGCAGATCAAGGATTCGCCCCGCCCCGTGATGTTCCAGAAGGAGATGGAGTTCGAGCACGCCTTCGCCAAAGCCGGCGGAACCTTGCTCGCCGGGCTCGATCCCACGGGAATCGGCGGGACTGTGGCCGGCTTCGGCGACCAGCGCGAAGTCGAACTGCTGGTGGAAACCGGCTTCACGCCGCTGGAGGCTATCAAGATCGCCACGCTCAACGGCGCCGAGTTTCTGGGCGAAGCTGCCCGGGTCGGCTCGCTGGCTACGGGCAAACAAGCTGACATTGTGATCGTAAAGGGCGACCCTTCCGCGAAGATCGAGGACATCGAGAACGTGGAACTCGTCTTCAAAGACGGCGCGGGCTGGGACTCGAAGAAGCTCATCGAGTCTGTGAAGGGTCAAGTGGGAATCCGCTAGCCGCTTTTTTTCTGAAATCCCGAAGCAGAGCGAGGGATTCCTATCGCCAAGACGCTCTGAAGAGCTCACGAACAGTAGCAGATGCCTGCATGCAATTCCGTCCTGATGGTCGTCGCCTTGAGAATTTCGTAGCTATAGGGATCCCTCGCTGCGCTCGGGACTTCGGAGAAAAGCTAATGCTTAGGACATTCAACAGATCATGAACGAACCTCTCATTCTTGCCTCCGCCTCACCGCGGCGACAGGAGCTACTGCGCGAAGCGGGAATCGTTTTCGAGGTCCATCCTGCGCATATTCCGGAAGAGCGTCGTGCGGGCGAAGCGCCGATCCAGTACGCGTGCCGCCTGGCCCGCGAAAAGGCGAGAGCGATCGCACAACGGTTTCCCGCACGTTGCGTCCTGGGCGCGGATACCATCGTTCTGGTGGACGATGAAGTCCTGGAAAAACCGCGCGATGCCGAAGATGCGGCGCGCATGTTGCGTTTGCTTTCCGGCCGCGGACATTCCGTCACTACAGCGGTGAGCCTGGTAAGTCCGGCACGAGAAACTGACACGCGTTGGGCGACCACACAGGTGTTCTTCAGAAAAATCGGAGAAAGGGAAATCTCGGAATATATTGCCGGCGGAGAGCCGATGGACAAGGCTGGAGCTTATGCGATCCAAGGGGGCGCGGCGCAATGGACCGAGCGCATCGAGGGTGACTACTCCAACGTAGTTGGATTACCCCTTGCGCTCGTGAAGGAGATGTTGCGCGCGAACGGCGCCGGCTAGCGGTTATTTCTTGTCGGCGGTTTGTGGAGGCTGGGCCGCTGGCGGCTGGCTTGGAGACCCCTGCTCGTGTTCTTTCATGGCGCCCTTGAAATTCTTAATCGCGTCGCCCAGGCCCTTGCCGAGATCGCCCAGCTTGCTCGGCCCAAAGAAGATCAACGCGATCGCCAGGAGGAGGAGCAGTTCCGTAACTCCGAGCCTTCCACCAAACAGGCCTTGCGCTAAGGTAATAGTGCTCAACATTTTTTTGCTCCGTTCGGAACCGTCTTTATCCTCAGAGGGGTTGTTCCGTTCTGTGTTCGTTCTACCTAAGTCTGACCATGATTGTAGGCCAACCAGAGGAGCGAGTCAAAGTACACCGTTAGCTAAACGTGCTATGGATAAACCTCAGCTAAACCCCTTACTTTCATAGACTTTCAATCAAACACGCGAGCAGCGCCGTGCGCCGGGGCAGTTCCTTGAGCAGGATTGATTCATGCGCAGCGTGCGCGCCTTCGCCAACTCCCCCCAGCCCGTCCAGGGTCGGTACACCCAGAGCTGACGTGAAGTTTCCGTCCGACCCGCCGCCCGTCGCGGCTTCTTCCAGAGTGATGCCCAACTTCTTAGCCTGCTCTTGCGCTGCGTGAAACAGCCTTGCAGTACCTGCCGTGCGTTCCATCGGTGGGCGGTTCACCCCTCCGCTTACGTCCAATACGCATTCCGGATCAAACGGGCGCAGCGCCCGGAATTTCTGATCCAGTTCGCCGGCGTCCGCCGCGCGAGCAATGCGCACGTCTACTTCCGCCCAGGCTTCAGCGGCCACCACGTTGGTGCGCGTGCCGCCACGAATCAAGCCAGGATTCACGGTCATGCCGCGAGCAACATCGGTAAACTTGGCCACTTCCAGAATCTGGCGCGAAAGCTCCAGGATGGCGCTGCGCCCTTTCTCAAAGTCCACGCCGGCATGCGCGGCGCGGCCGCGCACGCGTAACGTGTAACCGCCGACGCCTTTGCGCGCCGTCTTCAGGCGACCCTCGATCGTCTGGGCCGGCTCCAGCACCAGCACGGCTTCGCACATTTTGGCTTCAGCTTCAACCACGGGACGGCCCGTGGTGCTGCCGATCTCCTCGTCGGTATCCAACAACACGGTCACCGGGCGATGGTTGCCTTCGTTGGCGCTGCGTAGCGCGCGCATGGCGAACAGCATCATCACGATGCCGGATTTCATGTCCAGAATTCCCGGCCCGTAAGCGCGGACGCCGTCCACGCGGAACGGCATCCTCGCGAGCGAGCCCAGCGGCCACACGGTGTCAAAGTGTCCCAGAAGCAAAACCGGCTTGGCGCCCGCCCGGCCGGGGAATTCCGCTTTTAAGTGGTCACCGGCGTGCTCCTCGCGGTGCATGCTAACCTTGGCTCCGCGACGCGAGAACTCTTGCGCCAGGTATGCGCCGCAGCGGTCCACAGCATCCTTGTCATCACTGGGCGACTCCAGCTCCACCGCTTGCTGCAGCATGGCCAGCATCGCTCCCTGATGCTCTTCGCAAAACTGAGAGTAGAACAACGCCGACGGGTTCGACATGAGCTCAGACATGTGAGGAATGATAAATCAGCTTGCTAGCCGCTAGCTCCTAGCTTATGGCTCTTGGCTCTCGGCTTTTGGCTCTTGCGCCTGATTTCGAGCGTCTGCTCGGCTTCTTTGTCCCTGCTTCTCCGATCACCCGATCCCGCTGTGCGGGATCACCCGATCACCCGATGATTTATAATCCGCAGTTTGCATGACTGAAACCGCCAACGTGAGTTCAACCGTAGCAGCAGCTTCGGAAAGCAAGGCTGGACCACTGGACATCAACCAGATCCAGGGGATTCTGCCGCATCGCTATCCGTTTCTGCTCATCGATCGCGTACTTGAAATCGAGCGGCGAAAAAAGATCGTGGCGCTCAAGAACGTCACGATCAACGAGCCATTCTTCACCGGACATTTTCCCGGCAATCCCATCATGCCGGGCGTGCTGACGGTGGAAGCCATGGCCCAGGCCGGAGCCACCTTGCTGCTCACTGAACTTGAGGATCGCGACAATAAGCTGGTGGTCTTCACCGGGATCGAGCGCGCCCGGTTTCGCCGCCCGGTGGTCCCCGGAGACCAGTTGCGCATCGAGGTGGAAGTGCTGGCCTGGCGTCGCATCGCCGGCCGTATGGGCGGCAAAGTCTTTGTGGATGGGAAACTGGTGGCTGAAGCCACGGTCAGTTGCGCCATCATCGATCGTCCCACGAAGCCCGGATCTCCGGCTCCTGCCGCGGAAACCGAATCCGCAGAATAATCGATGACCCCGCATCATCCCAGCGCCATCATCGATCCTCAGGCTAAAGTTCCAGCATCATGCTCGATCGGGCCCTATTGCGTGATCGGCCCTGACGTGGAGCTGGGTGAGAGTTGCGAGCTGATCTCCCACGTTACCATCCATGGTCCGGCGAAGATCGGAGCCCACAATCGTTTTTTTCCTTTTTGCGCTATCGGCGGCGAGCCCCAGGATCTGACTTACTCAGGCCAACCGACGCGTCTCGAGATGGGCGACCACAACGTAGTTCGCGAGTTCGCCACCATCAATCGTGGCACAGAAAAAGGCGGCGGCCTCACGCGCGTGGGCAGTCATACGCTGATCATGGCGTACGCCCACATCGCGCATGACAACGTTGTCGGTGACCGCGTGATCATGGCCAATGCTGCCACGCTCGCGGGGCACGTCACGATTGAAGAATGGGCGGT
>DATFQZ010000192.1:0-2249 GCA_035263765.1 Candidatus Angelobacter sp.
CGCCCGCTTCGGCCCACGCTTCTTCACCAGCAGGAGGCGGATGCGTTCCAGCAGCTCCGCGGCCGCATACATGCCCTTGGGAAGAAAAACATCGGCCCGCGTGTCCTTCTCGTAGGCCCGAACTCTTCCTGAAAAGAGGATGGCAGGTGTCTCTGGGGAAGAGCTTTTGATCTTGTCCACGAGCGTGGCGCCATCCACGCCGGGCATGAGCAAGTCGCTGAGAACCAGGTCAACGCCGCCCTGGCGAAACGCCTCCCAAGCCTGCTGCCCATTGGCGCATGCCACCACGCGGTAGCCGCGAGTTTCCAGCATCACTTTCCGGATGGAAAGCGCCTGTTCGTTGTCATCAACGCAGAGAATTGTCCGTTTTGGCCGCATATCGCCCCCTGGGTGTCCATAGCCGGCCAACGCCGCTAAGAACCGATTCACAAAATTTTTTGGGCTGGAGCGGTACCTGAAGCTCTGATACTGATAAAGGTGAGAGGAATCATAGGCGCAAGCGGACGTTCTGTAAAGTGGCTCGAACGCCAAACGGCGAAGTTTTCATCCGACGGCGGTTTTTCTTGATCGAGCAGGGAAAGATCGCTTGCGGCGCGTATCAGAAGAAGATCTCGCCGCGGACCACTTCTACAGCGTGACCGCCCACGCGGACATTCACGATTTTGTCGTCGGCACAACCGGCGCTCATGAAGATCCGGCTGCGGCGCTTCATCTCTACGCCCTGTTCGAGCAAGACTTGCTGATCGGGCGCCACTACACCATACTTCACAGCCCAGGCAGCGCAAGGCCCGGCGGCCGAACCTGTGGCCGGGTCTTCGCCGTTGTAGAAGATCATCCGCGCCTGCAAGCGGGCCTCAGGATTGACGGCCTCCCGTGAGACGAAATAAAAAAACTTGGCGTCGGTCTTCTTCAGATACTCGCCCATCGGCGCCCAGGCCGGAGCCAACGTCTCCAGCGCCGTCCGCGACTTCAATGGCACGATGGCAAACGCGTTGCCGGTGCTGATCGTCTGCACCGGCAGATCTTCGGCGATGTCGGCGAGGTTCAAGCCGGTGGCGCCGGCGACGGCTTCGCGCGCGTGGACCTGACCGAAGTCAGGGTCGCGCTGCGTCATCACGCCGAACGGCAATCCCTCCCGCGTGGAGAAGTGCACCGGGATCCGGCCTACGTTCAGATCGAGCGTGATTTCATCGTCTCTACTCGTCATGCCGTTGTTCCGCAACGCATTTTCCCGTAAAACCAGGGCAGTGCCCAGCGTGGGATGGCCGGCGAACGGCAGCTCTTCCTGGGGCGTAAAGATGCGGACACGCACGCCGCGTTCGTGCTCCACGGCGGCATCGCGGGGGAATACGAACGTGGTTTCGGAAAGATTCGTTTCCCGCGCGACGGACTGCATTTCAGAGTCATTCAAGCCGCGCGCGTCGGGAAGAACCGCTAACTGGTTGCCTTCAAGCGGCACGCTGGTGAACACGTCCATCTGAACCAATGGCAATCGACGCTTCGGGTTTGACACAGTTTTCTCCAGACTCATATTCTTGCACTTAGACTGATTTTTCTGAAATCGCAAAAGATTGCAGCCGCGAATGTACGCGAAAAGAACACCAATGAACGGATAATGAATGCCATTCGCGTGGTTCGCGTTGATTCGCGGCTAAACCCCCAATGGCGCCGAGGTCTCTTGAGGGCATTCCGAAAACTTCTGCAACGCGCGCCGTTTTACGGCGCGTACAAAGCCCTGGGGCACTATCCCGACTTTTGGTACTGGAAGCTGCGCGGCGAGCCGGTTCGGTCGCCGCATCTGGTCAAGCAGCGCACCGTGCGCGAGTACGCTGATCGTTATAACTTGACCGTCCTGGTCGAGACCGGAACGTACTACGGCGAGATGGTGGCCGCCATGAAGAAGCATTTCGCTGAAATCTATTCCGTGGAATATGTAGCGGAGTTGGCCTGTCGCGCGCAGAAGAAATTTGCAGCGTGGAAGCACATCCACATCCTGGAAGGCGACAGCCAGCGCGAGATTCCTGCGCTTCTTCAATCGCTCAAGCAGCCCGCGCTCTTCTGGCTCGACGCTGGATACTACGGTTGGGCGGGTCTGGAAGGCGACAAGCAACGTCTAACCACGGAACTGGAAGCTATCCTGGGACACTCCGTTGCCGGGCACGTCATCCTGATGGACGACGCTCGCGGTCTTGACGGCCGGAACGGCACTCTGACCGTCGAGCAACTCAAGCAGCGCATTGCCGCGGAGT
>DATFQZ010000193.1:0-25173 GCA_035263765.1 Candidatus Angelobacter sp.
CAGGAAAGTTAACTTCAATTTCCCACCCGAACTGGTGCCCAAGATGTTTGGCGTGCCGGCTAATAGCTAGCTGCTATTTGCTAATTGCTATTCTCGTAGCTCTTCACCCACTCCACCAGCGTGCGCACGGCAATGCCCGAGGGCCCTTTGGCGATCCAGCCTTTGGCCTCCTCCATCCAGGCTGTGCCGGCGATGTCGAGGTGGACCCAAGGTGTGTCATCGACAAATTCTTGCAGGAAGGCGGCGGCGGTGCTGGCTCCGCCCCAGCGGCCGCCAGTGTTCATGATGTCGGCGATGTTGGAGCGAATGATATCCGTGTATTCCGAGTCCAGAGGCAGGCGCCAGAATTTTTCTCCCGTCTTCTCGAGGGCGCGGGTAAAGTGCCGGTAAGCGTCTTCGTCATTCGCGAAAACGCCGGCATTCACCATTCCCAGGGCCACCACGCATGCGCCGGTAAGGGTCGCGGCGTCGATCAGATGGGTGCAACCGAGGGTTCGAGCATAGTGCAGACCGTCGGCCAAAACCAGGCGGCCTTCAGCGTCAGTATTAATGATCTCGATGGCTTTGCCGGACATCGCGATCTGAACATCGCCCGGCTTCTGAGCTTTTCCGCTGGGCATGTTCTCCGTGGCGCAGACGATGGAGATGACTTTGACATTGGGCTTGAGCAAGGCGATTGCGCGCATGGCGCCGATCATGGCCGCGCCGCCCGCCATGTCATACTTCATTTTCTCCATGCCTTCAGAAGGCTTGATCGAGATGCCGCCGGTGTCAAAGGTTATGCCTTTGCCGATCAGGCCCAGCATTGGTTTTTCCGGCGCGCCTTGCGGTTCGTAACGCATCACAATGAGCCGCGGTTCTTCGTCCGATCCCTGCGCCACGCTCCAGAACGCCCCCATCTTCATCTGTTTGATTTTGTCGGGGCCCATGATTTCGCACTTCAGGCCCACGCTGTCGCACATTTTTTTTGCGCGATCGGCCAGTAGGGTGGGCGTCAGGCGGTTGCTGGGCTCATTGACCAGCTCGCGTGTAAAGTTCTGGGATTCGCCCACGATACGAGCGTGGTCCAACGCTCTCTGCAGCCGGTTCGAGTCTGCGCCGGGCGGCACGACGACGACTGTTTCCTTCATGCTCTGATCTTTGCGGTCGCTGCGATAGGTGTCTGGATCGAAGTCCGCGACATAAGCGCCTTCGATGATGGCGCGCACGGCATCTTCCGCGCCGGATCCCAGTTCCGGCAGCGCGAAGGCGCAGCTCCGCACCGACCGCGCCTTGAGAAAGCGCAAAGCCGTGCCCGCCGCTTTGCGCAGCTCTACGTGGTTGAAACCTCCGGCCGGACCTGCGCAGACGATCAGTAATCTCCTGGCTTTCAGCCCCTGCGGATTGTGCAGCAGAGCGGCATCGCCGGCTTTGCCGGCTATTTCACCGGAGGCAGCCAGATTGGCGATGGCTTGTTCGGCAGCAGTATTTTTTCCGGCAAGCTTAAGCACGGGTTTTTGCTTGTCGCCGTGGTCGAGCGCGATGGCCACCAGGCATTCGGTCTCTACGGCGGAAGAGTCAGCGGCGATCAGTCGTATTTCCATAGCTTTCTTCTTAGACTCCAGAAGTTCAGTAGTGCTTCCATAACATCGAAGATGCTTCACTACTCATGCGGGCCTTCATCGCTACCGCGATGAACGACTGCCACAAGGTTATTGCTTTCGTGACCGGGCGATAGCTTCGCGCGCCTCACGATCCGCGGTACGCCGGCGCTCGGTTTCGCGTTTATCCCAAGACTGCTTTCCTTTGGCCAGCGCCACTTCGCACTTGATCTTTCCGTTCTTGAAGTACAGGCGCGTGGGCACCAGGGTGTAACCGCGTTGCTGGGTCTTGCCCGCCAGTTTGCGCAACTCGCCGGCGTGCACCAACAGTTTGCGCGTGCGCGTTGGGGCATGGTGGGCATACCCGGCGTTCTCATAAGCGCCGATATGCGCATTCAGCAACCAGAGCTCGCCATCTTTCACCAGGGCGTAAGCATCTTTGAGGTTGGCGCGTCCAGCGCGAACCGACTTTACCTCGGAGCCGGTAAGCACCATGCCGGTTTCTAGCCGGTCTTCAAGAAAATAGTTGTGGCCTGCGGCCCGATTCACCGTCGCGTCGCGTTCACCCGAGGCGATCGGATCGCGTCTCGGATTCTTCGGCTTATTCGCTTCTGTTTGGTGAACGGTGTGGCGGGCCATGGCAAGTGTCGCCGCGTGCAGCAAAATTTTTATGCTAACACAGCGCAAAAGCGCGTCATCAAACTCGTTCTACTTGGGAGCGCAGATTCCGATGATATAATCGGGGCTCCCGAACTCAGCCCTGGGATCGTGCCGTCCCTATCTGAGTGAAACAGAAGGAGTTAAATGATACAACGTAACCCAGAGCGAATGCGTAGAGCACTCATGATCACGGCGATCATGCTTATGTGCTCGGTCGCGCTGGCCTCGGCAGAGTCAGCTAAATCGCTTTACAAAAAAGGTGTCAATGCGGAAGCCAGGCAGGACTACGAATCTGCATACGCTTACTATAAGCAAGCTTACGACGAGAGGCCCACAGATTTAAGGTATCGCGTGTCTTTTGAACGGACGCGCTTTCTCGCCGCGGCCAGCAAGGTGCATCGCGGGCAGAAGCTGCGTGAGGAAGGCAAATTGGTAGAAGCGCTGGTCCTCTTCGAGCAAGCAGCCTCCATCGATCCCTCCAACGATCTGGCGGCGCAGGAAGTGCGGCGTACGCAGCAGATGGTCCAGAAGCAGGCCCCTGGCGGCCAGGCAACGCCGCCCTCTCCTCCCAAGGGAGATGACGACGCGCTTCGCAAACGCCTGGAGTCGGCCCGTTCCCCCGTCGCGTTGACCGACATTCCGAACGCGCCGCTCAGCGCTTTGGAGATGCTGCAGACGGACTCCAAGTCCGTTTACGAGACCATCGGCAAGCTCGCCGGCCTCAACGTTCTTTTCGATCCCGACTACCAGTCGCGCCCGCTCTCGATCAGGCTGAAAAATGTAACGCTCCAGGAAGCCCTGGACATCGTGGCGCTTGAGTCCCGCACGTTCTGGCGCCCGGTCACTCCCAATACGATCTTTGTCGCTGCAGACACGCAGACCAAGCGCCGCGAGCTCGAGCAAAACGTCATCAAAACTTTTTATTTAGGCAATGTGAGCTCGCCCACGGATTTGCAGGATATCGTGAACGCCATCCGCACCGTGCTTGAAGTCCAGAGGATCCTGCAGATCCCGTCGCAGAACGCCATCATCGTAAAGGGAACGCCCGATCAGCTGGCTCTGGCACAGAAGATGGTGGATGACATCGACAAACCGCGGCCGGAAGTGATTGTGGACGTCTGGGTAGCACAGGTGCGCAAGGATAGGCTGCGTGATTTGGGCATTATTCCGCCAGAGCACGCTATCGTGACCCTCCAGGGACCGGGCGTCACCACCACGACCCCCTCGACCACCGGCGGAACGACGACGACCACAACCACAACCACCAACCCCCTGACCTTTGACAGCCTGGAGCACCTCAATCTCAGCAGTTGGGCAGTCCAGCTCGATCCCATCAAAGCAACGGCGTTGTTTACCGACAGTAACAGCAGGATCATGCAGAGCCCACGCGTCAGGTCTTTGGACAATGAAAAAGCCACGCTTAAGATTGGCGACAAGATCCCGATTGCTACCGGTTCATTCGGCACGCCCGTAGGCATTGGGACGGCCACGGGTGCCGTAGGCGTGAACACGCAATTCACCTACATGGAGGTCGGCGTGAATCTGGAGATCACGCCGCACGTTCATTCTGACGGCCAAGTGACCCTCAAGACGGTGATGGAAATCTCCAACGTCACGGGAAACTCCAGCGTCGGCGGCATCAGCCAGCCGATCGTCAGCCAGCGCCGAGCGGATCAGACCATCCGGCTGGGCGACGGCGAGATCAACCTGATGGGCGGCATCTTGGAGCAGACAGAGACACAGTCGGTGGAAGGCTGGCCTTTCTTGTCGTCCATTCCGATCTTCAAGTACCTGTTCTCCCATGACAACAAGGAGAAGATCACCAACGAAATCGTCTTCATGCTGGTTCCGCACATTGTCCGCAGCCAGGAACTGAGTGACCTGAACCGCCGCTCGCTCGACATCGGTACCGGTGCAACACCCGACCTGCGCGTTGGTGCCCGTCCGACGCCGCGCACAGACAACGCTGCAGCTCCTGCCGCAGGTGGAGCTGCTGCACAGCCGGCCGGCGTTGCTCCTACGCCGTCGCCCGCGACCCGACCAGCAGCCGGTCAACCAGGTGCGGTTCCAGCCACGCAGACCCCGCCGCCTGCGGCGACGGAGTCGCCGACACAGCCAGGGACGACACAGCCGGCGACGACAAAGCCAGCGACGGCCCAGCCCAGCGGCGCAACAGCTACGTCCCCGGGCAGCAACCTGCTCAGCTTGCGGTTGGATCCTGGCAATCTGTCGCCTGGCCAGGGAAGCAGTTTCGCTTTGAATGTGATCCTGGCTAACGGGCAGGACATCGCTACGGTTCCTGTGGAGATCTCCTACGACCCCAAGGTCATGGAATTCCAGAGCGTCGCTCCAGGCGATTTTCTTAATCGTGACGGCCAGCCGGTTACGCTGGTCCACCGCGACGATCCCCCTGGACGCCTGGTGATCAATGCGCAGCGGCCTCCGGGCAGCGCCGGTGTTTCCGGCAGTGGCACAGTCTATCGCCTGATGTTCATGGCCAAGACCAAAGGCGGAGGCGTGGTCTCCGTGGCGACTCCCGGCGCACGCAACAGCCAGAACCAGCAACTAACAGTACAGGGTGCGCAAGCCACGGTCACCGTTAACTGACCTTAGCGGCTTACAATGGGATGATGGTGGACGGCGTTATGCGAGGCTTTAGAGCGAGTTCATTTGGAGTGTGTCCACCGGCGGGGTGGAACAGGCCTTCAGACCTGCGCCGAGGGCTAGAGATCTCGACGCTTCAGCCCCTGAAGGTAAAAGCCTGCTCTATGGGCCATTTCAGGAACTCCATTCGCCAGCGTGGCGTGACCTTGCTGGAGTTGATCATCGTCATCACCATTCTTCTGGTTCTGATGGGGGCAGCGGTTCCTGTGGTGCGGGTCAGCGTGCGGCGGGCTCGCGAAGTCGAACTGCGTCGTGACCTTTGGGAGATGCGCACTGCCATCGATCGTTACAAGGACGCGGCCGACAAGAACGCGTTTTCGCAGAAGCTGGGAACGGAAGGCTACCCGCCGGATTTGGACACTCTGGTCAACGGCGTGGAAGCCCAGGGCGGCAAGAAACTGCGCTTCCTGCGCCGCATTCCCATCGACCCCATGACCGGTAACAAAGATTGGGGCATGCGCTCGATGCAGGACGATCCCACTTCGGAGTCCTGGGGCGGGCAAAACGTCTTTGATGTCTATACCAAGTCGAGCGGAACGGCTTTGAACGGCACCAAATATAAGGATTGGTAAAGATGGCAAGCATCACGGTTCTGAAGTCACGGGAGCGAAGGCAGGATGGCTTCACGCTGATCGAGATGATCATCGTCATAGCCATCATCGCCATCCTGGTCGGAATTGCCGCCCCCGTTTACAAGCAGCACGTGCTGCGGGCGCGTGAGGCCGTGCTGAAACAAGACTTGAACGCCATGCGCGATGCCATCAGCCAATACACACAGGACAAAAACAAAGCCCCGCAGAGTTTGGACGACCTGGTCAGTTCCGGCTATCTCCACGCCATTCCCAAAGACCCGTTCACCGAATCCAATTCCACGTGGCAGCCAGTCCAAGAAGACGTGATGGACACGTTGGATCAGACGCAGCCGGGCATTACTGACGTGCACAGCGGCTCCGACAGGATCAGCTCCGAGGGCACTGCGTACAACACTTGGTAAGTCCAAGATTGGTAATCGGGTAATTTGTAATCGGGTAATTGCGTGGGAATCCTTAGACGGTGGGATCATAAATCTCAAATTACCCGATTACCGGATTACCCGATTGTCAATCCTCCTTGTGCCTCCCGCCCGTAACGGCTGGTAGTTTGCTACCATCTCCCTATGCCAGTAGAAACTGAAATCCAGGCAACGCATTTGCCTCCTTTAAAGGCTCCGCGCGGAACCGAGCTGACTTGCAAAGCCTGGCCGCAGGAAGCGGCGATGCGCATGCTCATGAACAATCTGGATGAAGAAGTCGGCGAGCGTCCGCGGGATTTGGTTGTGTACGGCGGGACCGGCAAAGCGGCGCGTAACCAGCAATCGCTGGAAGCGATCCTGGCTTCGCTGAAGGCGCTCGAGAACGACGAGACGCTACTGGTCCAGTCCGGCAAACCCGTGGGAATCTTCAAGACCCATGACTACGCACCTCGCGTGCTGATCGCCAACTCCAACCTGGTCGGCCACTGGTCGAATTGGGAGAAGTTCAACGAACTGGAGCGCGCCGGCTTGATGATGTACGGCCAGATGACGGCAGGTTCCTGGATTTACATCGGTTCACAGGGAATTGTTCAAGGAACGTTTGAAACTTTCTCCGCCGCCGGAGAAAAACATTTCAAGGGAGACCTGGCGGGCAAGCTGATTGTGAGCGGCGGCATGGGCGGCATGGGCGGCGCGCAGCCGCTGGCCGGAACCATGACTGGCGCCTGCTTTCTGGGCATCGACGTTGACCCGGAGCGCATCAAGAAACGCCTGAAGACCGGCTATTGCGACTTCATGGTCAACAATCTCGATGAAGCGCTGCGCATCCTGAAGAATGCAGTTCGGAAGAAAGAAGCGGTCTCCGTGGGGCTGATCGGCAATTGCGCTGACGTGGTCCCAGAACTTGCCGAGCGTGGCGTTGTCCCCGATATCCTTACCGATCAGACTTCGGCCCACGATCCTCTGAACGGCTACGTCCCGGCCGGCATGGCGCTCGAGCAGGCCCTCGAACTTCGCCGCAACGATCCCAAAGCTTATCTGGAGCGCTCGCTCGATTCCATGGCCCGCCACGTAGAAGGCATGCTGCGCCTGCAGAAGATGGGCAGCGTGACCTTCGATTACGGCAACAACATCCGTACGTTCGCTTTCCAGCGCGGAGTGAAAAACGCTTACGATTTTCCCGGGTTTGTTCCCGCGTACATCCGCCCGTTGTTTTGCGAAGGCCGCGGCCCGTTCCGCTGGGTGGCGCTTTCCGGCGACGCTGCGGACATCGCCGTCACCGACGATCTGGTACTGGAGCTCTTCCCCAAGAACCGCATCCTGAACCGCTGGATCGGGCTGGCGCGGAAGCGCATCAAGTTCCAGGGACTGCCGGCGCGCATCTGCTGGCTGGGCTACGGGGAACGCGCGCAGTTTGGCCTGGCCATGAACGATCTGGTGAAGAAGGGAAAGATCAAGGCGCCGATCGTGATCGGGCGCGACCATCTTGATTGTGGCTCCGTGGCTTCACCCTATCGTGAGACCGAAAGCATGCGCGACGGCAGCGATGCCGTGGCGGACTGGCCCCTGCTCAACGCTCTGCTCAACACCGCCAGCGGCGCCAGTTGGGTCTCCATCCACAATGGCGGCGGCGTCGGCATTGGCTACTCGCTGCACGCCGGCCAAGTCACAGTGGCCGACGGCACAGATGCCATGGCGCGGCGCATCGAACGAGTGCTCACCAACGATCCCGGCATCGGCATCGCCCGCCACGTGGACGCTGGCTACGACGAAGCCAAGGCCTTTGCGGAGAAGAACGGTGTGAAGGTGCCATTGGGGTAGCCTAGTCTGGATTCTGCACCAGCTCTCACGAAGAACTGTCATCCCGACCGTAGCGCCGGGGTGATGTGTTTCCATAGATGAACCATGGGCGCGAAGTCGAGGGACCCCGAGGAAGCATCCTCTTTCACTCGATTCAGGGAGTTTCTCACCATGAACCCGAGCTTGGCAGAATTTGGCTGAACACTGGGGAAAAAATGCTGTTCTGGGCCACCCCATGATGAGAACTCCCGGAGACTCTCTGGAGCGGTGCGCACTTTCGGGGTCCCTCGACTCCGCGCCAATCCTTGCGGCCTGGGACAAGCTCTCGCGGCGCTGCGCTCGGGATGACAGTTCTTGGCTCAAAAGAGATCCCAGTCAGAAACTCCGTCGCTTTAATCACTTGATTCTCCATTCTCTTCTTTCTCCGTGCCTCTGTGTCTCCGTGGTAGGTTTGATTTGCCTTGCCAGCTAAGACCAAATCCCATTACCTCCTTCTGGCCAACATTGGCCAGATGGTCACCTTGCAGGGTAAGAGCGCTCCGCGACGTGGGTCGGCCCTCAATGACGTCGGCCTGGTTGAGGACGCCGCGGTCGTGTGCGGCGGCGGACAGGTCATCGCGGCCGGAAAACAACGCGAGATCTTGCGTGACCCCTGGCTGAAAAAAAACAAGAGGAAGCTCCAGGAATTCGATTGCCAGGGCGGCGTGGTTCTACCCGCCTTCATCGACTGCCACACCCACCCGGTATTCGCCGGGCCGCGCCTGGTTGATTTTGAGAAGCGTATCGCCGGAGCGACGTATGAAGAGATATCCGCGGCTGGTGGAGGGATTCGCTCGAGTCTGGCTGCCGTGCGGCAGGCCACGCGCGTGGAGCTTCGCGAGAAAGTCTTCGGCGCCTTCGAGGCCATGCTTCGTCACGGTACGGCGACTGTTGAAGCCAAGTCAGGTTATGGCCTGACCATCGAAGACGAAATCAAATCACTCGAAGCCATTCGTGACGCGGCCCATCGCTGGCCGGGGACGGTGGTTCCCACGTTGCTGGCCGCGCACGTGGTCCCGCCGGAGTATGCGGGCCGCGGGGACGAGTATGTTGGCAAGGTATGCGAGGAGATCATCCCACGGGTGGCTCAGCGCAAACTTGCGGACTACGTCGATGTGTTTTGCGAGCGCGGGGCCTTCACGTTGGCCCAGTCGGAGCGCGTGCTGGCCGCGGCCCGCAGCCACGGTCTGGGCACGCGCGCTCACGTTTGCCAGTTCACACCGTCAGATTTAAGCGGGTTGCTCGCTTGTCGACCGGCGTCGCTCGACCACATGGATTGCGTCCGGGAGGAAGACCTCAAAGCGTTGGCGGGCGAGAACACCGTGGCCGTGTTACTGCCGGCGGCGAACTACTTTCTGGGACACAAGGAATATCCGAGGGCACGACGGATGATCGAGTCAGGCGTGGCTGTTGCCTTGGCTACCGACTTCAATCCTGGCACATCCCCCACGCCGAGCATGCCATTTGTGCTCTCCGCTGCCTGCACGCACATGAAGATGACGCCGGCCGAAGCCATCGCCGCCACGACCATCAACGCAGCCTGCGCCCTGCGGCTGGAAGGCCGTAAGGGAAGCATCGAGCCGGGGAAAGACGCCGACTTGGCCCTGTTTGATGTGGGTGACCACAGGGAAATCGCTTATTGGTTCGGCTGGAATCGCTGTGTTCAAATGATTGTTTCTGGTCAGACGGTATGAAGGGTTCGCATAGGGGCAGATGGGCTGGTGTTGTCTTCTCCGGGGCTATGGTCCTGGCGATAACCCGCGCCTTGTATGCACAGGCGGCCCAAGCGCAGCCAACTCCGGGATCCGCGGAGCGGGCCGGTGCCAGGCCGGCAGGCGTGCAAGCTCAGCAACCGTCCCAGGAAACATCAAACGCATCTGGTGCATCTGCCACCCCAGCGATGGCGCCAGCTTCTTTGGCGGTCGCTACAAAGGCTGACGCATCTACCGTGCCGCCTCCGGCCTACGATGAGATTGTCGTAACCGCCGTTGGTGACGTTATGCTGGGTACCACCTTTCCGGACGATACCGGCGGTGACCTGCCGCCTAACGACGGCGCCGGGCTACTCGACGAAGTAACGCCCATCCTCAAGCACGGCGATGTGATCTTCGGTAACCTGGAAGGGCCGCTGGTGGATGGAGGCGAGTCCGCCAAGTGCCATGGCAAACGCGCCGGCACTTGCTACGCTTTCCGGGTGCCCACGCGCTACGGCAAGTATCTGAAATCCGCAGGCTTTAATGTTATGGGTTTGGCCAACAACCACGCCATGGACTTCGGGACGGAAGGTCGTGCCAGCTCGCGCCAGGTGTTGGACGCGATGGGCATCGCGCACTCCGGCGAAGTAGGCGACATCGGGTACTTGACGGTGAAGGGGCGCAAAATTGCTGTCCTCGCGTTTGCCACTTATCCAAACGCATACAACTTCCTCGACCTCGATGACGCGTTGGCGGAAATCCGCAAGGCACGCGCGGAATCGGATTTCGTGATCGTATCATTTCATGGGGGCGCCGAAGGCGCCACTCACCAGCATGTAGTCCTGGGCGACGAGACGTTTCTCGGCGAAGACCGCGGCGACTTGCGCAAGTTCACGCACGCGGCCGTGGACGCCGGCGCGCAACTGGTAGTGGGTTCCGGGCCCCACGTGGTCCGCGCCATGGAGATCTATAACGGAAAGCTGATCGCTTATTCGCTGGGCAATTTTGCCACCTATGGCCCATTCAATTTGAGCGGCGAGAATGGCCTCTCTCTCGTGCTGGAGGCGCATCTGGCTCCGGACGGAACATTTCTTCGCGGGCAAGTGTATCCAGTGAAGCAGGAAAAGCCGGGTGGGCCGAAACTTGACCCCGCGCTGCGCATCGTGCCTGTCTTGCGATCGCTTTCACAGAGTGATTTTCACAAAGCCGGCATTGTGGTGGGCCCGCGCGGCGAATTGCTGCTGCCCGGCACCGCGATCCCGGAATGCAGTAACGCGCCGGACCTTCTGGAGCAGCCGTTGCATGGCCGGCCGTGTGCGGTTGACCCGTAGTCCAATTTCACGAACGAGAATACCTGGGGCCAATGAAAACCAAACTGACGATTGTTGTCATGTCCATAGTGTTATTGAACTGTGCTTTGTGCCATGCCGAGCCCGGAACTGTGGCCGGGCTGCAGCCTGGTTTACGGGATGCCCTGCTGCGCGATGCAGCCTGCAGCCCGGCTGACCACCCCAGCCCACCAAGACCGGGCGGTCTGGAAACCCCGGGGGTCGAGCCGGCCCCGGCCGAAGCCGGGCCGTCGCCGATGCTCGACGCTGCGGTGACCACGCAGGACATCCATAGCGCGGCCGGCGCGAATGTAGGAGTGATTGTGACGTTCAACGACGCCTGCCACTGCCGGGACTCTGCCTGTGGAACATACGTCTATCTGAAGAACAATGCGGGTTTCAAGCTGGCGCTGTCTGGCGCTTTTTCGTCCATGCACGCGGTGCGGGTCTTCAAACGCGGCTATCCTTCTTTGACGGGGAAAGTCCAAATCAGCAAGGCGCAGGTGGAATCCACGGTGTACGACTGGAACGGAAAGACATATGCGCCTAGCCTTTGCGCGACGATTACGCAAACCGCGGGCCGGAAAGTACCCAGCATCTTGCATCATGATTGCGCGAAAGCGCCGTAATGAGAATAGACAAGAATGAGGCCGTACCGGCCTGATGAATTTTCAAGGAGAAACATGAGGCTTTCAAGAATATGGGTCTTTATAATCATGGCGGCCCTGCCGCTGTTAGCCGTCGGGCAGCGCCTGCCTGGAGGCGTGACCCCTGATCATTACGACGTGACTTTCACGCCCGACTTGGCGAAGGCCTCGTTTGCCGGCGAGGAGACTATCCAGGTCAAGATATTGAACCGCACCAGTACGGTCACGTTGAACTCGATTGAGATCGAGATCCAGGAAGCCAGCATCACGCAAGGCGAAACCACGCAGCCCGCGCAAATGACCTTTGCACCGGAACAGGAACAGGTCAAGCTGGACGTGCCGGCCGCGCTCGAAGCCGGACCAGCCAGCATCCACATCAAGTTCACGGGAACGCTCAATGACAAGCTGCGCGGCTTCTATCTGGCGAAGACCAGACTCCGCAACTACGCCGTCACGCAGTTTGAAGCTACGGACGCGCGCCGCGCTTTTCCATCGTTTGACGAGCCGGCCCTCAAGGCCACGTTCGCAATCACGCTGATTATCGACCGTGCCGATACCGCGATTTCCAACGGGCACATCATGGCTGACGTCTCTGGGCCCGGCGCCGACAAGCACACGGTGAAGTTTTCGACCACGCCCAAGATGTCGACCTACCTCGTGGCCATGGCTGTCGGCGACTTTGAGTGCAGCGAGAGCCGGGCCGACAACGTTCCGATTCGCGTCTGCGGCACGACGGACAAAAAGCCTTTGCAGGCCGCGGCCCTCCGCTATGCCGGTGAGATCCTCAAGTATTACAACCAGTACTATGGAACCCCCTATCCCTTCGGGAAGCTCGATATCGTGGGCGCTCCGGACTTTGAAGCCGGCGCCATGGAAAACACCGCCGCGATCTTCTATCGTGAATCGCTGCTCTTCATCGATGACAAAAACTCGTCCGTCGAGTCGCATCAGGCGGTGTTTGAAGTGCTCGCGCACGAGATGGCGCACCAATGGTTCGGCGATCTGGTGACCATGAAATGGTGGGACAATATCTGGCTCAACGAAGGCTTTGCCACCTGGATGGCGCTCAAACCGTCGCAAGCGCTGCATCCGGAATGGAACGCCACGCTGGATGCCGTGAAAGAGACCGATCAGGCGTTAACCCTCGACGCCTTGACCAATACACATCCCATACGCGCCAAGGCCGAAACGCCAGACGAAATCAACGAGCTATTTGATCCGATTTCTTACCAAAAGGGCGCCTCGGTCCTGCGCATGGTGGAGGCGTATGTGAGCCCCGAAGTCTTCCGGAGAGGCGTGAACTCCTATCTGCGCAAGTTTGCCTATTCGAACGCCAGCTCAGAAGATTTCTGGACCGCGATCATGATCGCCTCGGGCGGCCGTCCTGTCGACAAGATCATGCCTGGATTCGTGGAGCAGCCGGGCGAACCGCTGGTCAAGGTCCAGGCCGCCTGCATAACTCCGCCTCAGCAGCCGGCGTCCAAGCCTAAGAAGGGAAAGCGGGCCCGGCGGCCGATTCAGGCCCACCCTAAGACAGAGATCACACTTTCGCAGGAGCGCTTTTTCGGCGATGGGAAACAAGATACCTCCGGCAAGCTCTGGACGATTCCGGTGTGCATCAAGTCCGGAGACAACAAACCCTTCTGCCAGCTCCTGAGCGAAAAACGCCAGGTTGTCCCCATGGTCGGCTGCGCGCCATGGGTTTTCACCAACGCCAATGCTGTTGGCTACTATCGGACACAATACGATCCTGAGCTGCTCCGGAAACTCACCGACGCAACCCGCGATCTCAGCACTGCTGAGCGGATTTCGTTGGTTCAGGATGAGTCCGCGCTTGTGAAATCGGGAAGTGACAAGGTCGGATCACTGCTGGATCTGATCAGCGCCTTAAGCTCCGATCAAGAGAATTCAGTTGTCGATAGTTATGTTCCCGCCCTCGAGTTGATCAACAACTACCTGGTCACGCCGTCCGACCGCGAAGCGTTCCACGCCTGGATACGCGTCACCTTCCGTCCCATGATGGCCAAGGTCATGTGGAAACCCATGGCCGGCGAAAGCGATGACACGAAGGAATTGCGCGCCGCTCTGGCGAAGATTCTGGGCTTGCTGGGAGAAGATCCTGACGCGGTGCGGGAATCCACCAAACTGGCGCGGCAGTACCTCCAGGATCCGCAGTCTGTGGACGCCACGCTGGCCAGGGTAGTGCTGAGAGTCGCGGCACGCTACGGCGATTCGCAACTCCTGGATGATTACTTGGCGGCACTGAAGCGTATGGACCAGCCTGAGCAGTTCTACAACGTAGGTGGAGCCCTATCTGACTTCCGCGGGGATCCACTGGTGGAGCGCGTGCTTCAAGTGGCTGTTTCCGAAGAGACCCGCAGCCAGGACGCTCCCTTCGCGATTGCAGCGGTACTCGGTAATCCGGACAACCAGAACTTTGCCTGGCCCTGGGTCAAAGCGCACTGGCCGGACGTGGAAAAGAAAGTCACGATGTCGAGCGGCGCAGCCATTGTTGCTGCAGCCCGTTACGCCTGTGATGCCGGCACTCGTGACGATGTACAGAAGTTCTTTGCCGAACATAAGGTCGCTTCCTCGGAGCGGGTGCTGAAACAGGCCACTGAGAACATTGACGCATGCATCAACCTGCGTAACCGCCAGCAGAACAGTCTGGCGTCCTGGCTGGAACAACATCCGGCGAACGGGATAGCCGGAAACCGGTAGCCCAATCGCCGACATGGCTGTCATTGCGCGGAATCGCACGAAATCGCCGGCCTGATTGCGACGGCCAAGCGTGGCACCGGCACTCTTGCCGGTGCGGCGACTAGTGCTGCTCGACTTCGTAGGTAATGGTGACGGGTCCCCAGCGGTCATCGCGCCTCAGCGCTGAGAACTTGCACGTAGCGCAGCGGATGGTAAGGTGGTCTGGGGCCGTCCACTCAAGCTCAGGCCGCTGGCCCTCACCGCGTTGTTCCACCAGGAAAACCTCGCCTTCATTAACCCGACCGGAGAAATAGTTGGTACTAATTGGATCCTCCTTACGGCGGAGGTTGACGTGAGCCAGCCACTCCACAGGATCGCTGCATCGGCGCTCGTAGGCTTCAGCGACCCATTGTTTTCCCGGGCTTGCCACTTGGGAGACGATCTCCTCCTTACACGGTGGACGGTTGTGGAAGTAAACGCCGGCCAGAACGCCGGCCATCAGCACCATCGCGGAGCCGAAAGCCGCGACGCCGAGGAGCATCTTCTTGGCAAAGGGATCCACGGGTTATTCTTTCATGCGGGCACGAATGGCGTGCCACAGCTCGCTTTTCCCCGCGCCCGTCTTCGCGGAGTACGCAAGAATGTCGTTGCTTCCATGCTCGCGCTTGAGTTCATCGAGCGCGCTGCGCAGTTTGTTGCCGGAAAGCTTGTCGGTCTTGGTGGCTACGAGAAGGAAGTCGCGTCCCGCGCTGCGCAGGAAGTGCGTGAGCTGCAAGTCCGGCACTTGCGGCGGCACGTTGGCGTCAACCAACACCAAAGCCAGGCTGAGTGTCGCGCGGTCTTTGAGGTACGGCTCAATGAATTTAGGCCATTCAGCAGAGACCGAGCGGGAAATCTTGGCGTAACCGTAACCCGGCAAGTCCACCAGAAGCAGTTGCGGGTGCGGCTGGTCGGGCTTTGAGTAGATGCCGATGAAGTTGATCGTCCGTGTCTTTCCAGGCGTCGAGCTCACATGCGCCAGCTTCCGTCCCAGCAGGGAATTGATGAGACTCGATTTGCCGACATTGGAGCGGCCGAGAAAAGCGAATTCAGGCGGCCCTTCGGCCGGAAAAGCAGCCGTATCAGCAGCCGATATGATGAATTTGGCAAGAAGCGGCTTCAAGGAGATAGTGTGCCACAAGTGTGGGACGGCGATGGCATCTTCAACTGTCTGACGCTCAGCCCCAGAGGGCGATATGTTGTAAGCCACCGCATAAGCGATGGGGAAAGGAGGAAGCCGGGTGCCCTCACCGCTCTAGAATCTCTTTATAGGCATTCAAGGCGACCTTCCTGGGCTGGACGGGCAGCAGAACATCGACGCTGCGGCTGGAATTGCCGGCCACCGCGATCTGGCCGATCCGCATCATGCCCTTGCCGAAATCGGCAAATACAGGGACCAGCATGGCGAAGCTATCATCAACTTCGCTTTGGGTAATGGTCATGTGCAGCTTGACTTTGCCGCCGTCGGCGGGAGCCAGCTGATACTCGAAGTGGTATTTCGGAATCTGGGTTCCGTATACCCACTCGTTGAAGAACCAGTCGAGCCGCCCATTTCCCTGGAGATCGATAGCCTTCGACATGTGCTTCTCGACAATGGCCTTGAATGACTCAGTCGAGGCCGGACGATCACGGTGGCTCTCCACAAAATCATGCATCATGGCGATGAAAGGTTTGTCCTGGTCCTGGGCGCTGTACATGATGGAGCGCAGCATTTGCAGAACATACGCGCCTTTGGGATACGTCACATTCTGATAGGCATTCGCCGAGCGTGGAGAAATCAAACGCAAGCCCATCCATAGAGGACCGGCGTCGTTAGGAGCTACGCCAAAATTGTTCCTTTCCAGAATGCGTTTTTGCAGCCGGTCCCAGAACTGAATGTAGTCTTTACGCCAATCTCCGCCCGTGGCCTGTTGTAGAAACAGCCCCGCAGAGAATTCAGCAAAGCCTTCGGAGAGCCACTGATCGTGGTAGGAAGCCCAACCCACAGCGTGGCCCCACCACTGGTGGGCGACCTCGTGTGGAGTTACCTCTTGCACGAAGCCGGTGAACTTGTCGTCAATATGGCCGAACATCATCCATCGCTGCGTTGAGTCCGTGTACGCGGAGATGGGCAGATAGACTAAATTCGGCCACGATTGACCAAAGTTAAAATCGGGCTGCTCGGTGATGTAGATCTCATCATAAGGGATCTTGCCGAAGAAAAAGGTGCAGAGCTGCATCTGTGCCCGCGTTTGCTCCAGGGCATACTTGGTCATGCTGTGGGGCGCCAGGGTTTGCAGCGCGCGTACTCTGTGGAGGTTGTCAGGCAATTCCTCCAGGTAATAACCTGAAATTTTGTAGCCGGTGATTTCGTCGGACAGTTCGACTTTCTTATAATCGCCATAGTTGAATCCGGCCACCGCCACGGGGTTGGGAGTAACCCAATGGCTGACCGAGTAATTATCTTCGACGGACTCTTCTTTCAACTTGCCGACACTAATGACTTTGTACTTGCGTGGAACTTTGTAGGTAAGGTCGTACAGGGCGTGCTCGCCAAATCCATTCAGGTTGGGATACCAAGATGTTCTGGCCAGTACATAAAAACTTCCGTCTCCGGCGTGCTCCAGGACCTTGTCGCCTTCGTATAGCACCGTGACGGAATGCTCCTTGCCGGCTTCTGGCGCCGTAGGAAGAATGACGTAAAACGAACCGTCTTCTTTGCGGCTCTCTTGAACGTAATGGATGTCTTGTCCTTGGTCGATGACCCGCGTGACTCGCAGGTTCGGCAACAGGTCGAACTTGAGAACTCTCTCGCCCGGGACCAACGGCTGGAAAGTGACGGTAGCGGTGCTGAACAAATGGTCGTTCTTTGAAATGATGGTCTCGATTTTGTATGCGTGTGTGGCGAACAGGCGACGATCTTCGCCGGAGGTGGCCGTGCGGTTCAAATACTCAGATTTCGAGTGCGCCAGATACCAAATGCCGTCGTCCATTCCCTCAGGGTCGTAATTGATGAGCGCGACTTCTTCCGGCGAATCAAGCTGAGGTACTGCGCCCACGCGTGTCCTCACGAAAAAGCGCAAATCTTTACGCTTCTTCCCGTGGATATAGGCGTTGAAGAATGGCGGATGGGACGAGTTGTAGATAGCGGCCAGCAGATCAGCATCGACGTTATCCATCGATTCGCCGTGCAGAATGCTATCGGTAAAGCCCACCCCTTCTTCGCGGCGTCTTCGCACCTTCTCTTTCCAATGGTCGAAGGCCGCGACAGCCTCCGCCGGAGTTGCCACCTTATCCTTCATCCCGGGAAGGAACTTCAGGCGTTCCCCCTCCGTAAACCGGAAGACCACCTCGGTGAACTCCTCGTCAATTTCCGCAGCGCCGGAACGCCGCTTAAGTTCCTTGGCATCAAGAACAGTGATGGGCTTTAGATTCAAGTGGCCCTCGCCAACAAAGATGGCGCCGGTCACGATTCCATTGACCGGATTCAGTAGGGTCAGCGTGCCTTGCTGAAATTGGAAGGTTGCAATGTCCGCTTCCACGGTGAAATTATCAAAGCGGAATGTGTCACCAAGCCCAATACCACGGAGTTTTTGGTAGACAGGATCTGAGTTGGCGTAGGCGAAACCCTTTGCGGAAACGCTGACTTCTACATGCTGCTGGGCGATAGCAAGCCTGAGATCCAGTTCTACTTTTCCGCGCACATCGATCGTCTTGACCAGGGGTTCAAAACCCTCCCGGGTAACCCGCAGCGAATAGGTCCCGAGCTTCAGATCAGGAGAAGAAAACTTGCCCTGGCCATCCGAGGAAAGCACGATGGCTTGCGCCAGGTCCCCGCCGGTAATCTCGATGCGCGCCCCGGGAATGACCGCCCCCGATGGATCCTGGACCGTGCCGGAAATCGTCTCAGCGTGCAAGCACGCTGGAGCAGCCAGCCCGAGCAGCAATACTGCAACTTTCGGCAGTAAAGAAAAGCGCTTACTGCGCTTGGCGAGCAGGCGCGTAACCATGCGAAAGGTATAGAACGACATTTTTGGGTCCCGTGCCTGAAAATATCAGTGCTAGAAGGAACAGTATCACCCGAGCCGGATATTTTACCCTTATCTAACAATCGCGGGATAGCTTAATCCTAGGAAAAGCAGAGTGTATCAAGCCGAGGGCGCTGGTACTCAATAAACAAAAAGCCTCGCTGGGAAGCGAGGCTTTGTAAGGTCTGAGGTTCTGGCCTATAGGTATCTTTCCCGCGGAATTTCCGGTGGGACAGTCGGAAGCTGCACTGCTTCTTCCTGATAATCCGGCAGCGGACGCTCCAGCGCAATCTTCAGAACCTGGTCCATGTTCTCCACCAGATGGATCTTCATCTGATTGCGAATGTTCTCGGGAACTTCAGGAAGGTCCTTTTCATTTTCCTTCGGGATCACGGCTTCGGCGATTCCGGCACGGAGAGCCGCGAGAAGTTTTTCTTTCAACCCGCCGATGGGAAGAACCTTGCCGCGGAGCGTGATCTCACCGGTCATAGCGATATCGCGGCGTACGGCGATTTTGCTCAACGCACTCGAAATCGCGGTCGCCATCGTGATGCCCGCCGAGGGGCCGTCCTTGGGAATGGCCCCTTCCGGCACGTGAATGTGGATGTCCACGTTGCGGTAGAAGTCTTTAGGTGCGCCCAACCTGGCGGCACGCGAGCGCACGTAGGACATAGCGGCCTGCGCCGACTCTTGCATCACGTCGCCGAGTTGGCCCGTCAGCGTGAGTTTGCCCTTGCCGTCGACGATCGCAACTTCGGTCGTCAGAATGGAGCCGCCGACTTCCGTCCAGGCCAGTCCTGTGACCAGGCCGACTTCATTCTTCTCATGGGCCAACGTGTCGCGGAACTTGGTGACGCCGAGAAACTCGGAGATGTTCTCCGCGGTCAGCGCGATCGCGTAATCCTGGCCTTCTTTCACCACTTTGCGCGCGACCTTGCGGCCCACATTGCCGATCTCGCGCTCCAGGTTGCGCACGCCGGCCTCGCGCGTATAGGAGCGGATGATCTCCTTGATAGCGTCGTCGCTGAACTGGATCTGCTTTTCAGTCAATCCCGTGGCCTCGCGCTGTTTGCGCACCAGGAACTGCTTGGCAATTTCCAGTTTTTCCGGTTCTGTGTATCCATGCAGGCGCAACACTTCCATGCGGTCCTGCAGCGCCGGCGGAATGGTGTGCAGCACGTTGGCGGTAGCCACGAAAAAGACCTGCGACAGATCGTATTCCACGTCGAGGTAGTGGTCTTGAAACATCCAGTTCTGTTCCGGATCAAGCACCTCGAGCAGCGCCGCCGAGGGATCGCCGCGGAAGTCGGAAGCCAGCTTGTCCACTTCGTCCAGCATGACAACCGGGTTCTTGGTGCCGGCCTTCTTCATCATCTGGATGATCTGTCCGGGCAGCGCGCCGATGTAGGTGCGGCGATGACCGCGGATCTCGGCTTCATCGCGCACGCCTCCCAGCGACATGCGAACGAACTTCCTGCCTGTGGCCCGGGCGATCGACATGCCCAGCGAAGTCTTGCCCACGCCCGGCGGTCCGACAAAACACAGGATCGAACCCTTCGGGTTCTTCACCAACTGGCGTACTGCCAGGAACTCCAGGATGCGGTCTTTGATCTTCTCCAGGCCGTAGTGGTCCTGGTTGAGAATCTTCTCCGCGTGATCGATGTTGCGAATCTCTTTCGACTTCTTCTTCCACGGTACGGCCAGCAGCCAGTCAAGGTAGTTGCGCGAAACCGTAGACTCAGCCGACATCGGCGGCATGGCTTCCAGCTTCTTGAGTTCCTGAATCGCTTTTTCCTGAACTTCCTTGGGCATGCCCGCCGAATCAATCTTCTTCTTCAGCTCGTCGAATTCGTTCTTCTCGCCGCGGCCCAGTTCTTTCTGGATAGCCTTGATCTTCTCGTTAAGGTAATACTCTTTCTGCGCCCGCTCCATCTGCCGCTTCACCCGCGTCTGGATGGTGCGGTCCATGTTCAGCTTCTCAATCTCGATGTCCAGAACGTCGGCGATGCGGTTCAGCCGCTCGACCGGATCAAAAATCTCCAGGAGCTCCTGTTTTTCCTCAATGGACAGCTGCAGGTTCTGCGCGATGGTGTCGCTCAGCTTGGCGGGGTCACTCATCCCGGTAATGATGACCGGCTCCAGGTTCAGTGACTGGCAAAGCTTCACGTATTGGTCAAAAAGCCCGTGCACACGCTGCATGGCGCTGTCCAGCACCGGCGAAGGCTCGGCAGCGATCTTTACGGTCCGGACTTCGGCCTCAAAGTAGCCTTCATTGTTGACCAGCTTCAGGACCTTGCCGCGCTCCACGCCTTCCACCAGCACCTTGATGTTGCCGTCCGGCAGCTTCAGGTTCTGGACAATGTTGGCGATCGTACCGACCTGATAAATCTCGTGGGGCTTGGGCTCGTCCACGCTGGCATCATGCTGCGTGGCGAGAAAGATCTTGCGGTCGGAGGCGAGGGCCTCTTCCAGCGCGCGGACGCTGGATTCGCGTCCCACAATGAACGGAGTCATCATGTAAGGGAAGATGACCACGTCGCGAATGGGCATCATGGGCAGCTTGCGAGTCTCGAATTTTTCTTTACCTTGGGTCACAGATTCGCCTTTTTGGACAATCTTTACTTCCTGGAAGCGGCGGCCGCATTCGGCCTGGTTAACCTCAAGAATATCACGGACAGCCCGGCCCCGAGGAGGACGGGGTACTGCCGTGTATATCCCAGTTCCGCCTGCGAAATCAAGCACTTCTGGAGGAAAAACACCGGGAGGGGAAACACCATGGTTACCCGAGACTGGTTACCAAGTACGTTAGGCCTTGGATCTTGGCCCGAATTCGCGCGGTCTTCCCCGCGTTGTTGGGTTTGCGTGGGAACGGCTTTAGGCCGTCAAAAACAAAACCGCCTGCGCTATTTGCGCAGGCGGTCAGCTGGATGGGACTCGTCGGCTAGCCGGCTTTCTCCATCGCCGGCAGGGAGATGTCGCGGCTTTCCACCATCTCCTTGGTGACTTCGAACTCCTTGATGCGCTTCTGGCTGGGCAGCTGGTACATCAGGTCGAGCATGAGCTCTTCCAGGATCATACGCAGGCCGCGGGCGCCGACCTTGCGGTGCATGGCTTCGCGGGCAATAGCCTGCAGGCCGCCATCGGAGAAGCGCAGCTTGACGTTTTCGAATTCAAACATGCGCTGGTACTGCTTGATGATGGCGTTGCGTGGCCTGGTGAGAATTTCGATCAGTGCCGCCTCGTCCAGGTCGTTCAGAATGCCAACCACGGGCAGGCGGCCGACGAATTCCGGAATCAAGCCGAAGCGCACCAGATCCTGGGGCTCGGCTTTGCTCAGCAATTCCGTGTCACGCTTGCTGGCTTCGGTAAACTCTTTTTCCTTCTGCTCGCTGGTGCGGAAGCCCATGGACTTCTTGCCGATGCGCCGGGCCACAATTTTTTCCAGCCCCACGAACGCGCCGCCGCAGATGAACAGAATGTTGGTGGTATCAACCGGCGTGAATTCCTGGTGCGGATGCTTGCGACCGCCCTGAGGCGGGACGTTGGCCACGGTGCCTTCCAGGATCTTGAGCAGCGCTTGCTGCACCCCTTCGCCGCTGACGTCGCGGGTGATGGACGGGTTTTCGTCCTTGCGGCCGATCTTGTCGATTTCATCAATGTAGATGATGCCGGTCTGGGTGCGGCCCACGTCGCCGTCCGCGGCCTGGAGCAGCTTGAGCACGATGTTCTCGACGTCCTCACCCACATAGCCGGCTTCGGTGAGCGTGGTGGCGTCCACGATGGCGAAAGGTACGTCGAGCATGCGCGCCAGGGTCTGCGCCAGCAGCGTCTTGCCGGTACCGGTGGGGCCGATGAGGAGGATGTTCGATTTCGTCAACTCCACTTCGCCGCTCTTGGCGCGGTTCATGTGAATGCGCTTGTAGTGGTTGTAAACGGCGACGGAGAGCTTCTTTTTCGTGGGCTCCTGCCCGATGACGTATTCGTCGAGGAAGGCCTTCACCTCTTGCGGCTTGGGCAAATGATTGGGAGCGGCGGCAGCGTGCGATTCGCTGCGATCGTCTTCCAGAATGGAGTTGCAAACGGCGACGCACTCGTCACAGATGTAGGCCCGGGGGTAATCACTGGGGGAAGAAATCAGTTTGGCGACCGCATCTTGCGACTTGTGGCAGAAAGAGCAGCGAAGAGTTTCTTCCGGCGTCCTAGGCTTCACGTCGAACTCCTTAACAAGCGGACCCTACAACTTTTACACGGCCACGGGCCCGGCTGAATATGACTTTAGTAACTATTTGTGCTTGTAGATGATGTCATCAATGATGCCATATTCCTTCGACTGCTGCGCATTCATGATGAAGTCCCGTTCCACGTCTTTTTCCACTTTTTCGAGCTTTTGACCCGAGTGCTTGGAAATCAACTGATTCGTGATCTCGCGCATCCGCAGGATCTCTCTAGCATGTATATCAATATCCGTGGCCTGGCCACTCAGGCCGGACATTAGGGGCTGGTGGATAAGAATCCTAGAAGTGGGTAGGGCAAAGCGCTTACCGGCGGCGCCGGCGCACAGCAGCAGGGCCGCCATGCTGGCGGCCTGGCCGCAGCAAATCGTCATGACATCAGGACGCACGAACTGCATGGTGTCATAAATGGCCATGCCCGCCGTGATCGAGCCTCCGGGAGAGTTGATGTAAAGCTGAATATCTTTTTCCGGGTCTTCTGCTTCCAGGAACAATAGCTGGGCGATCACCAGGTTGGCAATCGTGTCGTCAATCGGGGTGCCGATAAAGATAATATTGTCCCGGAGTAGCCGGGAGTAAATGTCATAAGCGCGTTCGCCGCGGCTCGTCTGCTCAACCACCATCGGTACCAGTGCCATACCTGCCTGTTCCTCCAATCAAGAGCTGCGCTGCTGGGCAGCTGCCGTGATCAACCTGCCCTGCTGTATAGAAAGTTTAGCGCTTTTTCGCTGCGCATGCGGCCGCGGATGCGCTCCAGCGCTCCTTCTTCTTTGAGCTTTTGGCGCACCTGCTCCGGGGTCTGGCCCATCTGCTGCGCGAGCGCGGAAATTTCCTGCTCCAGGTCTTCGTCGCTGACTTGAATACCCTCCGCCTGCGCGATCTTCTCCAGCAGTAGCCCGGACTTCACTTCCTTCACCGCGGCCTCACGCTGGCCGGCGCGCAAACGCCGGAAGTCCATGCGGCGCATGTCTTCGGTGCGCATGCCTTGCGCCGCCAGCGCGCGCAGCCCGCGCTCCAAGCGAATATCTATCTGCCGTTCCACCATTGCCCGCGGCACGGAGAAGGTATGTCCCTCGACCAATTGGTCGATCAGCTTCTCCTTGGCCTCATGCTCAGCCGCATGCTGCTGCTGGTGCTCCATGCTTTCTCTGATCTTCGCTTTCAACTGGTCCAGGGTCTGAAACTCCTGGCTGAGTTCCTTGGCAAAATCGTCATTCAGTTCGGGCAGTGTCTTCTTCTTGATGGCGTTTACTTTCACCGCGTAGCCGAAGACCTTGCCTGCCAGCCGCTGGTCGTGGAAGTCCTGCGGATAAGTTACGTCAAAACTGTATTCGCCGCCCTGCTTTGCGCCCCGTAAATGTTCGGAGAACTCGGGGATGGTGTTGGCCCCGCCGATCTCCACCAAGACTTCATCCATCTGCACGGGCTTGGCCGCGCCTTCGGCAGGCTTCTCGGCGGCAGCTTCTTTGGGTGTCGCCGTGAAGGCAACTTGCGCAAATTCGCCTTCTTTGGCTCCACGGTCTTCTTCTACTGGATCGAAGCTAGCTTGCCGTTCGCGCAACCGCCCGATCTCAGCTTCCACTTCATGCTCGGCAATTTTGATGTTGGGCTTCTCAACTTTGATGTCCTGGTAGCTCCCCAACTCGAATTCCGGCAACACTTCAAACGCTGCTTTAAAACGGATAGGCTGGCCCGGCTCAGCTTCCAACGCGTATATGTACGGCTGTGAGACAGGATGGAACCCGGCCTGGACCACGGCTTCCCGGAAGTACTGCGGCACCAACGACTCCATCACCTCATTCTGGATCTCTCCAGAGAAGCGGTTGCGGACAACGCTGGCAGGTACTTTGCCTTTGCGGAATCCCGGAAGACGGGCCTGCTTGGCGTACTGCTCGATCAGAGCCGACTGCTGCTTGCTGACGACGTCCGCAGGGATTTCCACGCTGACTTCGCGCTTGCACGCTTCTTCCATTCCACCGGGACCCTCCGGCGGAGTTGCCGGCTCGGGTTCGGCAGCTGCGGCTTGCGCCGTCGAGGGCTGTGTCTCCAGGTTTTCGGTAGTTGGCTTTTCGGCGTCCAAGATGGCTTCCTTCGTATGTCCTGCCGGGACGGCGGACGAGGATTTCCGGAACAGTACCCCAAGGGCCCAGTGTAAGAGACGTTCCTGCAGGCGGTCAAACCCGGGATCGCCTATAATGCACTGGTGGCTAGGGGAGCACAGTATTGAGAGTATTTGAGATACTTTTTTTGATCGTCATTGTGTCCGCAGTTTCGGGTTGGGTTACTGAGATTGTCATGCGCCGAAGAATGCGACAGGCCTTGGGCAGAGCGGCCAACGAGCGCGAACTCACCTCCATTAGCACCTGGATGCAGGTAAGAGATATCGAGCACCGGGTCGGACCGAGCCGGCCTGTTGTCCCGAAGTAGAGACATTCCTGATTGTGAGCCAGCCGCAGCTTTTCCAACTCAAACAAGAGATCATCGCCTGCACGCGGTGCCCGCGCCTGATTGCGCACTGCCGCAAGATCGCACAGGAAAAGCGCCGTGCCTATCTTGAATGGGACTACTGGGCCAAGCCGGTGCCGGGATGGGGTGATCCGCACGCGCGTTTGCTGATTCTAGGACTGGCGCCAGGGGCGCACGGTTCCAACCGCACTGGCCGTCCCTTTACCGGCGACGGTTCCGGACACTTTCTCTATCGCGTGCTGCACAAGGCCGGCTTTGCGTCGCAGCCTACGTCCACTCATCGCGATGATGGCCTGGAACTCCAC
>DATFQZ010000194.1:0-2316 GCA_035263765.1 Candidatus Angelobacter sp.
GCCGTGCTCACATTCGAAGTGTGCGACGGCGAGTCAGTCTTCTCGATGGAAGCATATGCTGAACTTGACTGGGGCGCGAAAACCGCAACGGCCTTGGCCAGATTTAGCCACCATGTTCATGGAGGGCTCTACGACCTCGAAGCAGGTGATGGTGGGCCTGAGTACGCGAGCGGAGCATTCCGTGCTCGCTTTCACTATTACAAGCCGAACCAGTTGTTGATATCCACCGTCCAGCAGGGCAAGTACATCCGATTCAAGCTGGGCCAAGTGGCACCGGAAGCGAAAATGTTCCTGCGAACGGAGCCGGCCCTCTTGGACAGATTTATCAGCGCGTTGCCAGTTCTAGACAGGACAAACGATGAAGTGGCAACTCTTGAATGCGTCACCCTCGTGCCTTGACGCGATGGCGCCTAACCACCGCATCAACCTGACGGGCCGGCCCGTCACGTCGCTTGCAAAGGGCGCAAGCGCCGCGCCGGGCCGGCCCGCAGGTTATGCGGAGCGTTAGGCAGACGCATCAAGTCATGTAGCGAAGGCAGCTCGGCTTGACGGATCAGGAGGCTCATCATGGTCGTTCTTAACCGACGCGCTTTCATCGCTGTAACGGCAGCTGGTGTTGTCGCCCCCACCGTTATTGCCGCAAAAGAAGAGGAGTCGTCGCGAATGGGCTGGATGACCATGTCGCTGGAAGCACGTAACCTGGCCTTTAATAATGTTGCGCACGTGGGCCCCGAATTCGCTCGGCAGAAAACCGAAGGATGGGCTGTAGCTTCGAAGGCTCTCCGCGCGCAGCGCCCGAACCACCTCGATCTGGCCTATGCTCAAGCAGAGCGGACCAAGTGGGACTTGTATCCCGGCACCGATCCTAGAGCGCCCTGCTACGTTCACATTCATGGCGGCTATTGGCAACGCGGCAGTAAGGAGATATTTGCTTGTATGGCTGAGGGCGTTCTCGCGCGCGGCTGGTCGGCGGCGCTGCCTGGCTACACGCTAGCTCCTGCCGCCAGCCTTTCGCAGATCACGAAAGAGCTGCGAACCGCGCTTGACTGGTTCGCCGCGCAGGCTGGCGCGCACGGTATTGCGGGGCCCGTCATACTCTCGGGTTGGTCGGCCGGCGGGCATCTAACGGCATTTCTCTTGGATCATCCACGAGTGGCGGCAGGGTTGGCGATTTCGGGCGTGTTTGAACTTGCTCCGCTGCGCGACTCCCTCCACGTCAACGATAAAGTCAAGTTGACGGAGGTCGAGATCGAAACCCTTTCTCCGATGCGCTTGCCGGGCGTCAATAAGCCGCTGTCCATCGCCTATGGCACGGGTGAGTTGCCGGCGATGATCGCTAGCAGTCGGGATTTCCATGCTTACCGGGCCCAGGCTCATCTCTCAGGTAGCTTGATTCCGGTCGTAAACACAAACCACTTCACGATCCTGGATCAGCTGAGACTTCCCAACAGTGATCTGACACGCGCGGTCCTGCAGCTGGCGGGAACGTAGGCCGCACCTGCCGTCTTCTTGCGGGTGCCTAACAACAGCATGCAGCTGACGACGCTTCGCGCCGCAGCTGATGCTGAAGGTTAGACGACAAATGGAGAACGAGACGGGTCGATGGCGGCGACTGCAACGCCTACACCTGCGTCTCCTCAATACTTTCGCCAGAGTCTTCGGTCTCTCGGCGGGCGTCGCTGCCATTGGCTTCACCGCGTGGGCCGTCTACTACTTCTTCCATCCGGATGCCGCTGCCGACGACCTGGTCACGCTAAGTGGCCATGCCAGCGTCGACTTTCTCGGTGCGGGGATCTTCTGCCTTCTCCTGGCGATCCTCTTTCTCACCGTCCGGCCATATCGACCGGATATCACCCACGCCGGCGGCGCGGATCTCAAGCGCCGACATACCTGGTGGACCGGCGAACCGCGCTAAGGGAGAGCTCGCCCGCCGCCGGTCGTCTAACAACCGATTGGAGCGGCCGGCGTGGTTGGTTCGCGGCTGAGGCGAATGTGCGCGCCGCCGCCGCTCAACCGGACCGTTCGGCGCACTCATGGGGGAGAGAGTCGGGTCGCCCTTGCACCAGGAATCCCTACGGGCATCGCGGCGTGGCCAACACAAATCCTGTCGATCACGCCTGGTTTGATCCCACGGGACAGACGAAAATCCCGAAGATCTCGGCGTGGTGAGCGCGTTGCCCTTACCCGCCATCGTATCGCTCGCCGACTGGCCCTCGTTGCGGCGTACCTACCAGCGCTGGCGTACCGCCATGGAAGAGATTTGCGTGCGCCACACACTGCCCGCGAGCGAACTCACGCCGGCTCGCGATGGGACGT
>DATFQZ010000195.1:0-2648 GCA_035263765.1 Candidatus Angelobacter sp.
GTAGCGAGACGCAAGCCCGAGCCCAAAAAGCACGATTCCCCAAATCACTGTGGCAACCCGGGATAGAAAAATCCGGCGACTGTCGGAAGTCTCAGGTTTCATCCGCAAATAAAAATCCACCATGGTGGTGGAAGAAAGCGAATTCAGAGCCGCGCTCAGATTGGACATCGCTGCCGCCAGAATAGCGGCAATCAGGAGACCGGAGATGCCGCGAGGCATGTGCTCCACGATGAACGTGGGAAATGCGTAGTCCAGTTTGGCGAAGTGCACTTCCTGCGGATGCATTCCGTAAAATACCCACAGCCCCGCGCCGACCAGCAAAAACAATATGAATTGCCCCAGGATCACGATGCCGCTGGACAGCAGCGCCAGCTTTGATTCGCGTTCGTTCCGCGCTGCCAATAGCCGCTGCACCATGAGCTGATCAGTGCCGTGGCTGGCGGTATTGAGAAACATTCCTCCAATCACTCCCGCCCAGAAGGTGTAAGTCTGAAAAAAGTTCAGGGAAAAATCGAATACGCGGAATTTGCCTGCACTCGCTGCGGCTGCATGAATCGCAGACCAGCCGCCCGGAACCAGATGGGTCAGCGTGATGAACCCGACGATTGTCCCGCCAACGTAAATTACCATCTGAATCACGTCTGTCCAGATGACGGCCGCGAGTCCGCCCTCAAATGTGTAAATCAGGGTGAGCACCATGATGACTGCCACAGCGGCCACATCGCTCATCTGGAATGCCGTTAAGACCACGATGGAGACAGCCCAGACCCGGACTCCCTCCGCCGCCGAGCGCAGCACCAGAAAAACAGCGGCTGTGACTCGATGCAGAACCTTGCCAAAGCGCCGATCAATGAGCTGGTACGCAGTGAACATTTCCCCGCGAAAATATTGGGGAATAAACAGAATGCAAATCACGATTCGCCCCAGCAGGTATCCAAAGACCAACTGCAGGAAGCCAAAGTTTCCGCCGTAGGCGATGGCAGGTGTGCCGATAATAGTGAGCGTACTGGTTTCGGCAGCCACGATCGAAAGGGAAATCGCCCACCAGGGAATATTGCGGTCGGCAAGAAAGTAATCACGCAACGACCTTTGTGACTTGCGAAACTTGAGTCCAAAGATTGTGATACAGATGAGGTAGACGGCGATGATGGCGACATCAACCGGATGAAGACGCACGGCAATATCAGTACCAGCAAAAATGGTCGAACGCAAATTGTGGCAAAATTACTCTTGAATTTGTGGTTTCTGATTTTTGAATTATGAAGAGCAGCAGGATCTGGGCGGTGATAAGAATTCATAAATCAAAAATCACAAATCACAAATTACAAATTACAAATGGCTCTTTATCTGGGAATTGACGCCGGAGGCACCAAAACAGACAGTGCTGTCAGCAATGGCGCTGAGCTGCTGGGCCAGGCCACGGGCGCAAGCTGCAAGCTGTCGCGTGTGGGCGAGGAAGAAGCCCGCCGCAACCTGCACCAGGTAATTCTGCGCGCCTGCGAAGCGGCCAAAATCAATCCACAAGCAATCAACCAGGTGTGCATCGGCATGTCCGGCGCATCGCAGGCTGGAGTTCCGGCCTGGGCCGAGCGGGTGATTCATGAGCTGGTTCCCAGCCAGGTGAAGGTCATGGGCGACCACATCATCGCCCACCGCGCCGCCTTCGGAGCAATGCCGGGAGTTCTGGTGCTCGCCGGCACCGGATCGTTTGCCTACGGACGCAACGAAAAAGGACAAACAGCACGCGCCGGCGGGTGGGGCCCTCCAGTTTCGGACGAAGGATCGGCATTCTGGATTGGCCGCGAAGCCCTCTCGGCCGCGCTACGCCTTTATGACCGGTCGAACAATAACGGCTTGCTCTCTACTATCTCTGAAATTTGGCAGGCCGGATCGCCGGAAGAGGTTATCCGGATCGCTAATGCAGATGCTCCTGTACGCTTTGCCGAACTGGCAACAGCCGTCTCCGCCGCCGCAGAAAAAGGAGATCCAACCGCGCAGGAAATCGCTACTCGCGCGGGCAGGGAATTGGCGGCTCTTGCGGCAATAGTGATCGCTCGCCTGTGGCCCGCCGATGCAGTAGTGCGTGTGGCCATGGCCGGAGGCGTGCTTCAGGGCTCCAGCCTTGTTCGGCGCGCCTTCCAGGAAAAAATTCAAGCAGATTGTCCCAATGCCGCTCTCAGCTTCGCCTACGTTCGTCCCGTTTTGGGAGCCTTGGCCTTCGCTGCTCAGGGAGCCTTGAAGTGACGGAACGGCCCGCGGGCGCCACCAGGAAAATCCCGCTCGCCTCCGATGCTGGATTCGATCAACTCATTCACGATCGATCGCCTGACGTTCTCATCGCGGTGGCCGGCGATGCCCGCCTCACCGAAGACCTCGCCCTGTCCATGCTCAACCGCCGTGATCTGCCGTCGAAAGCGTTGGAGGAGCTGAACAAGAACGGCGCGGTCATCAAGCATCGCAAGGTGCGGCTGGCCATCGTGATGCATCCACGCACGCCCCGCCACGTCTCGATTCCAGCTATCCGGCAGCTCTACCCCTTCGAGTTGATGGAGGTCTGTCTGCTTCCGGCCGTGGCTGCGGACGTGAAACGCCTGGCAGAAGAGACCCTGATCGGCCGCCTGAAAACCATTTCTTCAGGAGAACGTTTT
>DATFQZ010000196.1:0-4235 GCA_035263765.1 Candidatus Angelobacter sp.
TTTTTGCGCTGCCCACACCGCCATGGCCATGGTGAAGCTCGAGCCCAGCAGGACCAGGGTGTTGGCGAAGCCCCAGCTGACGCTGATGCTGGTGCTGCCGGCGACAAAGGCGGGATAGAACTTGATCCGGTAGATGAGGTAAGCGGTGAACAGACCGCCGAACATCATGATTTCCGTCAACAGGAAGACCCACATGCCGAAGGTGGAGGCCTCACGCTGCTGTGCCATGTCGTCGAAGTGATGGACCAGCGCGGGATGATGTTCGGTAGTGGTCGTCTGGTTAGTGAGCAACAGGGACCTCCTCCTCAACTCCGTAGTGGTAAGGCTCCATGGTCACCACCGGCGTTTCATGGAAGTTGTGCGTAGGCGGAGGGGAACTGGTCTCCCACTCGAGACCCGTGGCCTTCCAGGGATTGGGACCCGCAACCTCACCGTACTTCAGCGACCAAATAAAGTAGATGGCGGGCAAAATGAAACCAACCGCCAGGATCGAAGCACCGGCGCTCGAGAGCACGTTCAACACTTGGAATTCGGGAGGATAAGCGGCATAGCGCCGCGGCATCCCCAGGTATCCGAGGATGAACTGAGGGAAGAAGGTCAGGTTGAAGCCGATGAAAACGATCAAGGCCGAAAGTTTGGCCCAGGCTTCCGGATACATTCGCCCGGTCATCTTCGGCCACCAGAAATGCAGGCCGCCGAGGTAGGCCGTGACCATGCCTCCCACCATGATGTAGTGGAAGTGCGCGACCACAAAGTAGCTATCGTGGATATGGATGTCGAGACCCAACGCAGCCAGGAACAGTCCCGTCAATCCGCCGATGGTGAACAGGCCGATGAAGGCGAGCGCATAGAGCATCGGTGTCTTTAGGTCGATCGACCCCTTGTACATGGTCGCGGTCCAGTTGAAGACTTTCACGGCCGAAGGGATGGCTACGGCGAAACTCAGCAGCGAGAACACCATGGCCGAGTACAAGGAGATGCCCGCGACAAACATATGGTGCGCCCACACCACGAAGCCGAAGACGGCGATCGCGATGCTTGAGAACGCTACAAATGGGTATCCGAAGACCCGCTTACGCGAGAAGCAGGTGATGAGCTCGCTGATCACCCCCATGCCGGGCAGGATCATGATGTAGACCGCGGGGTGGGAATAGAACCAGAACATATGCTGGAACAGCACTGGATCGCCGCCCAGCTTGGGATCGAAGATGCCGATGTGGAAGCCGCGTTCGAGCGCCAACAGGGTCAGGGTGATGGCGAGCACCGGCGTGCCCAGGATCATGATCAGGCTGGTTGCGTAGTTGGCCCACACAAACAGCGGGAGCCGTCCCCAGGTCATGCCCGGAGCGCGCATGCGGTGGACGGTGACGATGAAGTTCAGCCCGGTGAAAATCGAGGAGAATCCGGCGAACAGAATGCCGACGGCCATCGCGATCACGTGGGTGTGTGAGTAGCCGGTGCTGAACGGCGTGTAGAAGGTCCACCCAGTATCCACACCGCCGCTAACCATAGCGGCCAGAGAAAAAACCGCACCGGCGATGTAGATGTACCAGCTCATTAGATTGATCTTGGGAAAAGCCAGATCTTTAGCACCCACCATCAACGGGACCAGAAAATTGCCCAGCGTCGCCGGTACCGAAGGGACCAGGAAGAAGAAGATCATGTTGACGCCGTGCATGGTGAACATCTTGTTGTACGTGTCCGCCTGGAACAGCGCTCCCTCGGGCGTAATCAGGTGCAGCCGGATCAGCGCCGCAAACAGGCCGCCGATAAAGAAGAAAACCGTGATCGAGACCAGATACAAAATCGCGATCCGTTTGTGGTCCTTGGTCAGCAGCCAGGAACGGATTCCGTAGTTATCGTTCAGGTAATTCTTTTCCGGCATCTGATATTTAACGGTCGTGGCAACGGTACTCATGGCTTTTTCCCGGGCTGAGCAGACTTGTTCTGCCGCTCTAATTCTTGCTGGATGGTTGGCACCTCGGTATCGCGGATCTGCGTCGGCGTGCTCCGGTTGTTCAGCGGCTGCAAATCCTGCTGGGAGAGATGCTTGATGTATTCGGTGACCTGGATCAGCTGGTCTTCTGTGATCACACCCTTGAACGTCGGCATAATGGCCTGGAAGCCGCTCACGATCTTGGCGTTGGGCTCAAGGATAGATTCGCGGATGTAATTATCATCGGCAATCACCACGCGGTTGTCGGTCAGCCGGACCGGCCGCCCGTAGATTCCCTGCAAGTTGGGACCGCGCGCGCCCGAGTCGGGACGGTGACAGGTCACGCAGCCGAATTCCTGGAACATCTTCTCCCCCTGCGCCGCCAGCGAGCCTTCGGCTTTGCCGCTGGCCAGCCACTCGGCGTAGCCCTCGGGCGTCATCACCGTGACCTCACCGACCATGGCCGAGTGGTTGGTGCCGCAGTACTGGGAGCAGAACAAGTGGTAGGTGCCAACCTTGTCCGGCGTAAACCAGGCGTAGGTATAACGGTTGGGCAAGACATCGATCTTGGTGCGAAAGGCGGGGACAAAGAAGTCGTGGATCACATCCTGCGAGATCAGCGTGACCTTGACCGGACGGTCGATGGGAACGTGCACAGAGTTGATCTCGCGTTGTCCGCCGGGATACTGGAACTTCCACATCCACTGCTTGCCGACTCCATACACCTCCAGAGCATTAGTCGGCGGGCGCATCTGGTGGAAGTAGATCCTGGCGCCCCACACGAAGATGACCATGGAGATCCCCAGCGGGATCACCGTCCAGACGATCTCAAGCAGCGTGGAGCCGTGGATTTGCTCAGCCTCGCGCTCCGGTTGCTTCCGGTACTTGATGATGAAGAAAAGAATGAGCAGAGCGATCAGCAGGGAGAAAAAAGTAGTGATCAGGACCAGAAACAGGTAGAAGGCGTCCATCTCCCCTGCGATGGTTGAAGCCCGTTCCGGAAATAGAGGCACGTTAAATTGCATTCGATTCGGTTGTCCTAATGGCTATGTCTGGCTGCCAGCATGTCGCGACGAACCATCACCAGGATGAATCCGCTCAGCAACAGTATTGTGGCCAGCGCGCTAACTCGCAAAATGTTGAAAATCGCCGCTCCATACCGGCCCTGCCTTGGATCGTAGTGATAGCAATAGAGCAGCACCTTGTCGGCCAGGTTTCCGATCTTGCCTTGCGACGCCTCGATCAGCCCCATCTGGATGTCGCGCGGAAAATACTCGACCCCGTAGTAGTACTGCGCCAGCCGGCCGTCCGGCGTCAGCAGCATGATGCCGGTTCCGTGAGCGAACTGTTTGTTTTCCGGGTCCCACTTGTAGCGAAAACCTACGGCCGAGGCCAGAGCTTCAATCTGGTCCTGGCGTCCGGTCAGGAAGTGCCAGCCCTGTTCAGCGCCGGGCCGCCGGTAGCGCGACAGGTAACTCTTCTTGTTGGCGGCTGCGCTCTCCGGCGTGTCGCGGGGATCGAAGCTGACCGTGATCACGTTGAAGTCGCGACCGATATTGAAGCGCACAATCCCATTGAGCGCGCCGACCAGATGATTCTGAACTTCCGAGCACAACATCGGACACTGGTAATAAACCAGCGCCAGGATCACCGGTTTCGATCCGAAGTATTGGCGAAGCTCGACCGGCTGTCCGCTCTCATCGGAAAACACCAGATCCAACGGGACCTGCTGGTTCAGCCGTTGCTCGATCCCGATCTGGTCCAGGATTGCCAGCTTCGAGTTTGTACCGCCCTCGCCGGGCTGCATCTTTGGCGGCGCCTGCGCCGGCGCACCTAGCCAGACGCAGACCAGGACAAGGCACGTAACCAAAAGCCTTCGAATTGTGCTACTCGTAGTCATTTTTACATCCACTGCAAACATCACAACTTCTATCTGGTGCGCGGCGCAGCCGGAACCAGGGGTGTGGCTGACGGCAGAGTTGGCGGCTGGAATGGCCCGCTGACCTGCGGCAGTCCGCGCTGCACCAGTAAATCCATGGCGCGCTCAACCGGAATATGGATGTTTCCCGCCCCGTCTTTTCCCGTGCTCTTCAGCCAGTCGTCCTCTGAGGTGCGGAAAGTCTGCATCTCGTAGGCATCGTCATACTGCAGACGTGGCGTGGGGAACGTTCGCTTCAGGTGCTCTTCCATCTCACCGCGTCCGTACCATTCCGGGGCAGGCGCGCCTTCAGCCGGCTTTGTTTCCTTGCCGGCGGCGGTCCGCTCCACTTGCAGTTGCGCTTCTGCGGGCGTTAGCGGC
>DATFQZ010000197.1:0-3750 GCA_035263765.1 Candidatus Angelobacter sp.
AGAAGGTAGTTGCGTAGATGCAGACCGCTGTTCAGGACCGCCTGTTCCACCTCGGATGTTTGCCGGGACATTTCGATGACGCGCTTGTAGGTCTCCTTCGTGCCTTGCTCATAGAACAGCGCGACCAGGTTGGCCACAGACAGCACGGCCACCACAACCAGAATCCCGCCGAAGCCCCAGTAAAGTTTGCTGCCAATGGTTTTGCCGATTCGCATCGTTGCTACCTCCACGCGCCACCCCTCTGGGTACGGCATCGTGCTTTGTTGTCCCCACCCCGCCCCAAACCGGTCTCGAAGGAGCATGCCCTCATGGGCGAGCGAGGTCCGGGCAGACACATGCCCGGAACGATCCGCTAACAAAATGCAATGTCAGTGCCATGCTCCACAAGTCTTAGCCCGTTTGGCTCTGCGGTAAGTCAAACAATTGAAAACTAAGCATGTTGTCCCGTGCTGGGAGAGCTGATCTTGGGCGGCGCCGGCGCCGCAGGCGTGTGCCATCGCAAGAAGAAGCGCCAATTTGGTCTCATCGTGAGACGGAGAAGGGAGTTCTGTCTCTGGTTCACCGGGGTCCCTTCCTTATTGACTCAAAATGAGATTCCAGAGTACCTTCGGGCTTCCCCACAAATAGACTCCGCGTATCTCCATGAAGCAAAGAAGGAAAGCCAGCCACGGACGCATGGGAAGGCAGATGCCGCCAGGCAATCGACGCAGCGAAGTCCCAACTTTGCAACAGAGTCTTCGCGAGCACAAGAAGCGGGCTGAGGACTTGATGGAGATGTCTTTGGATCTCGGCTCAGCCTTGCGGCTTCCTGACTTTGTCAAGAATTTCACTGAGCGTGTTGCGGGGATGATGCACGCCGAGAACGCCATTCTGGGGTTGGCCCAGGGGAATGTGGTGGAGAGCGTTGGTTTTTATGGCGTGCAACCGGAGCGCGAGCTGTTGCGCAAACTCAACATTGCGCTTTCCGAGTTTGTGGAGCGGCATCCCGAACTAAAGATCACCGGCAGCGGAGTCCAGGCCCTGGGCCGGGAACTGACCGCAGCCCTCGGCTGGCAAAACGTCACCCTGGTGCGGTTGGAGGGCACGGAGGGCGACCTGCTGGGAATCCTTGCCCTGGCCAACTTTCACGACGAGTTGCTGCCAGGTGATCTCAATCTGCTGCAAGCCCTGATCGTGCACGCATCCGTGGCTCTCGAGAACTTGCGCCTGTTTACGCGGATCACCCAGTCCAGCCGGCAATGGGCGGAGATATTCGATTCTATCTCTGACTTCATTGTGGTCCATGACGAACAGTATCAGGTATTACGCGTGAACCGCTCTCTGGCCGAGTCCATCGGCGCGCCGCCCGCGGAGCTGATCGGGCTCAGCATGCGCACGCTCATCTCAGTGGCCTCGGATTCGCCGCATCCTTGCCCGTTTTGCCGCGGCGAGAAGGCTTCCGACGAATTCCGCCATCCTGTTCTGGAGCGGAGTTACCTGGTTTCCACGTCGCGCATTCACGGCGCGCTCGATGAAGGGCTGCAGACCGTGCACGTGCTCAAGGACATCACCGATCGTCGTGAAGCCGAGCGGCGCTACCGCGAGCTGTTTGACAACGTTCAGGAGGGTGTCTTCTTCGCCTCGCCGGAAGGCCACTTCATCGAGGTGAACGACGCCCTGGTGCGAATGCTCGGCTACCAGACGCGTGAGGAAGTCCTCAAGCTCAATTTGCAGAACGAGGTCTATGTCTCCGCAGCGCAACGCCGGGACATCCTGCGCCAATTGAACACCGACGGCGCGGTTCGCAATTTCGAAGTGGCGCTATGCCGCCGTGACCGCACCATGATCCATGCCTTGGAAAATACCTTCGTGGTGCGCGACGGCCAGGGAAAGATCCTGCAATATCGCGGCGTTTTCCTGGATATCACTGAAGTGAAGAACTTCCAGGCGCAGCTACAACGCGAACGCGACTTTACCGGCAAGATTCTCAACAACACGCAGACCATGATCATGGTAGCGGATACGGCCGGCCTGGTCAGTTATGCCAACCGCCGCGCTTACGAGGCCGGTGGCTTCGACCAGAATGAGCTGGTGGGGCATCGCCTGGACAAGATCATCTCGTCGTCCCACAAAAAGGACTTTGCCAAAGCCTTCGAGTCCAGCTTGCATGGCTTGCAGACAGACAATCTGGAGCTGGTCATCGTGCGCGGCAACGGCTCGCCGGGAAAATTCTCCACCAACCTGAGTCCGATGCGCGACGAAGGCGGCGACGTGAACAGCGTCGTGGTTCTGATGACCGACATCACCGACGCTTCCATGATCCAGGCCAAGCTAGTGCACACCGAGAAGATGGCCGCGGTGGGCCAGCTGGTTTCGGGCGTGGCCCATGAGGTCAACAATCCTCTAACGGCGATCATGGGCTTTTCCGACCTGCTCATGGAGAATCCGGAGATCCCAAGCAGCGCTCGCAAAGACCTGCAGGTCATTTTGGAGGAGGCGCAGCGCACGAAGGAAATCGTACAGAACCTCCTGAGCTTTGCCCGGCAGCGGCCTCCGCAACGCCACTCCTTGCAGATCAACGACATTCTTCACAAGACCATCGCTCTGCGGGCATACGATTTCTCCAATCACGGGGTTGAAGTCGTGGAGAAGTTCGATGAGCGTTTACCCGAGCTCATCGGCGATCCGCACCAGCTGCAGCAAGTGTTTCTCAACATCCTCAACAACGCTTACGATGCGGTCCGCGCCACCGGGCGCCGCGGCGTCATCGAGATCAAAACCACGCAAGAGGGAAGCTGGCTGGAAGCGCAGTTCCGCGACAATGGCGAAGGCATCCAGCATCCGGAGCGCATCTTCGATCCTTTCTTCACGACCAAAGAAGTGGGGCAAGGGACCGGCTTGGGGCTGAGTATTTGCTACGGCATCGTACGCGAGCATGAGGGCGAAATCCTCTGTACCAACAACCATGATCGGCCTGGAGCCACGTTCAGCGTGCGCCTGCCGGTCCGACCCAAGGCGGAGCCGAGCGCGATGGCTGTGGCAGGGGGCAAACAATGAAGCCGGCCACCAGCCTGGACACGTTGCCGCTACTGTTGATCGAGGACGAACGCTCGGTGATGGATTTCATCCGCGTTGCCTTGGAGCGCCACGGCTACGCCTGCACCACCGCCAACTCCGCAGCGGAGGGAATCCGGTTGCTCGAGAATGGCGGGTTTGCCGGGATTATCTCGGACATGCGCACCCCCGGCGGCGCCAGTGGAGCCGATGTCCACGAATGGATCCTGGCTCACCGTCCTCACCTGCGCGATCGAATGCTCTTTATCACCGGCGATACGGTCAATGAGGACACCATGAAGACACTGGTGCGCACCGGGGTCCCCTACATCGAAAAGCCGTTTCGAGTGACCGAGTTGATGGTGACGGTGGAGAAGGTCTTTGGAAAGGCGAAATCGTGAGCGAGGACTTCCAAGTCAAGTTCCTGATCGTCGACGACCACCAGAGTATCCGCAAGCTCTGCAGCTCCGTCGGATCCTCCCTTGGTTTCGCATGCACGGAGGCCGAGAGCGCGGAAGCAGCGCTGAAAAGCCTGGAAGCCCAGCCGCCGGAAATCGTGCTGGCGGATTTAATGATGCCCAACATGAGTGGCTTGGAGTTTCTGCCCCAGGTGAAACAGCGGCTGCCGCATTGTGAGATCGCCATGATGACCGGGCACGCCTCCGTCGAAACCGCCGTCCAGGCCATGAAGCTGGGCGCCTACGACTACATCACCAA
>DATFQZ010000198.1:0-17965 GCA_035263765.1 Candidatus Angelobacter sp.
CCAACGATCAGCAAGGCAATTGTCAGGGCGAGTCTTCTTCCATAGTTTTCGCGAACCAGTTCCACCAGGCCCTTCTGCGTCTCCTGACCGATCCGCGAAGAGACAGCAAAGACACTGAACAGGACCGGGACGCACAACAGGACTACCCATCCCAACGAATACCCGAAACTAGCCCCGGCTACCGTGGCAGTGAGTACCGCGGCCGGGTCCAAGTCAGCTGCGCCGGCAATGATACCGGGAAGCGCTTTGGCAGCGCGGCTGGTCAGCGAACTTGGAGCGTTGCCGCCGGGCGGATCGGCGGCATCGGCCAGATGAAGGATTCCCATGCCAAGTACAGACTCTTCATAGGCTTAGAAGCCGCTGCAGCTCTGGCGGTTGACCGCCTTCAAATTCAGGTGATCGGAGGCCACAGTCTGCATTCATCCGCTGTGAACGCACCTGCCCCAGGCAGCGTGTTTTTGACACGCACGATGCCGTCCGAGGTGGAACAGAAGGTCTTATATCCAGTATTTCCGTAAGCGCTCGGAGTAGCAAAAATCACGTAGTCTGAGCATGTTCCTTCGGGGCTGCAAACACCGATCATTAGGTAGCTGTATCCGTTCTTTAAGCACCACACTCCGATGCCGCAACGGGCAACCGGGATTCGGTCGAGCAGGCAGGCATGAGCTTCGCTGGCGCCCCATTCACAGACTCCAGATGGTCCAGGCCCCAGCGTTGAAAGAACAGGCGCATAGCCTTTGGCGGGATATGTGGTCGAATAAGTTGTCTGCGCGATGTTCACGGTGCGGACCGTGGAAGCAGCCCCTGATTCATTCGCAGCAATCTTGGCCCGCAAAAGGTTTGGAATCGCGATGGCGGCGATGATCAGGATCGCTGGTATGAAAGCGACGCTGATGTAGCCCATGATCAGACCAGCCGTGGCCATGCCATCGCCCTTGAGGCGTCCCATACTCTTCGCGATGTTGGACTTGGACAAGTGCCCGAGAATGACGGCAGGGATTCCAGCAATAAGGGACAAACAAAAAACAATCGACACAATGCCGAGGATCAGGCTAGCTACTGCTTTGCCGTCGGTCTGCTGCGCTCCGGTGTAAATCTGTGTCTGCAGCGGCACACCTTGCCAGCCCGGGGATGACGTCTGGGCAGCGGCTGGAGGTGACGGTGGCAGCGGAACACTGGGCGACGTAACGTTAGTGGTTGAAACTCCGCATTGAGGACAGGACGATGCTGTGTCAGGAATCGATGCACCACATTTAAAGCAATACATCTAGACGCTCCTTGTACGCCAATCATGTGGAAATGGTTCCCTTGCTTATAGCACTGAAACATTGCGTTCCATGGCTTGTAGTCGAATCGATGGTAACATCTGCTGCGGGGAGTCCGGCGTCCGACTCTAGATCGGAGTCCAGGACTGGCATTCGGCAGGTGTCGGCGGAGTTCTTAGCGATCCTCCGTTCTGCGAACGCAAGACTGCATCCGACGTTGAGCAGAACCGCGTATCCCCTCTGGCGGCGATCGGCGTTGCGACGATTACGTAATCCCGGCAGCCTTCTTGCGAAGCGCAATCAGCGCCGGTCAGGTTGTAGCTGTAACTGCCTTTATTGCACCAAGTCACGTCGCAGCCTAAGAGTGAATCAACGAGACAGGCGTGGGCCTCATTTCCCTCCCCGGAGCAAACTCCACCCGGTCCAGGTCCTAAGGCAGCTAAGTTGCGCGCATAGCCCGCGTTCGAATAGCGGGTGGCGTAAATCACCTGGGAAGTATTCAGCTTGCGCATGGTGCTTTTGGCCGCGCTTTCGCTCTCTTCCATTCTGGCGCGTTGCAGGTTAGGAACAACAAGGGCGAACCCAATCACCAAGCTGACGGCAATGCTGATGTAGCCCATGATCAGACCCGCCATGGCCATGCCATCTCCGCCGAGCTGTCCCATACTCCTGCGGATATTCGACTTGGCCATATGGCCGAAGATTACAGCGGGAACGCCGAAGACACCCCAGAAGCAGGTGAGGCTCAGAATCCCAAAGATCATGCTGGCTGTCGCCTGGCCATCCGTCGGCGGCCGGTAGGCCTGAGGTTGCATCGGGCCGGCGCTGTAGGGGGTCGTGGGCGGAGGCGCGGGTTGCCGCGCGGGCTGCGGCGCATCGGCCGTCGCCGCGCCGCATTGCGGACAAACTGCCGCGGAATCGGGCATGGATCCGCCGCACTTGTAGCAGAACATTGCTGCGTTTCTCCTGACCGTTGCTACGAATGAGGCAAACTACCCCATCCTTATTGAAATAGCAACGGCAAGCTCACGACCACCTAACACGGTGGCAACGTGATGTCCCATCTGTGCTTCAACGGCTGGAAGGAATCAAGCAGCTGCAGCTGGCGGAGTACCGGTCTGGCCGCCGGCGCGCCGCAATTGGGGCACGCGGCAGCATCGTCCGCTAGCTTTCCCGCATTTGTAACAAAACATTCGGTTTCTCGCGTTTTCTCTTTCTCACGGCTACTTGATTTGCACCTTCGTGGCAACCTCTCCGGGCGTTATAGGAGGCAAGCTTTACAGCCTGACGCGTCGCGTGTTACGCTGTTTAAGTCACTAAAAGGACAAGATTTAAGAGATAGGAGTGCAACCAGTTTCAGTGTTAGCGAGAGAGCAAAAAGCCAACGTCATCAGCCGTTTCCGCACTCACCAATCAGACACCGGAAGCCCGGAAGTTCAGATTGCAATCCTGAGCGAGCGGATCGGAGAGCTGACGGAGCACTTCAAGAACCATAAAAAGGACCATGCCTCCCGGCGCGGTCTCTTGATGATGGTCAGCAAGCGGCGTCGCCTGCTGGACTATCTGAAGAAGTACGATACCGAACGTTACAAAGACGTCATCCAGAAACTTGGAATCCGCAAATAACCGATTGGTCGGACGTTTTTCATGGAAGCCTCGCGCCTCTGGGCGAAGTGTAGCTTCTCGAAGTTCGTAACGTCGCTAAGACAAAAAGCTCTCTCTCGAAAATCACATCACTGCTGGTCCTCCTGGAAATGAGGAACTCATGAAGCAGACAGCCACTGTTGAACTTGCAGGCGGCAAAACTCTCCACTTGGAATCCGGGCATCTGGCCAAACAAGCGCAAGGCTCGGCCATCGTACGCAGCGGCGATAACGTTGTCATCGGCACCGCGTGCTGCAACCCGGAACCGCGCGAAGGCATAGACTTCTTCCCGCTTACCGTCGACTATCGCGAATACACCTACGCCGGCGGACGTATCCCCGGCGGTTTCATCAAGCGCGAAGGCCGCCCCAGCGAACGCGAAATCCTTACCTGCCGACAGATTGACCGGCCCATCCGCCCGCTGTTCCCCGAAGGCTTCCGCAATGAGACGCAGGTCATTTCCCTGGTGCTCTCCGCCGACACGGAAAACGATCCTGACGTTCTCGCCATCAACGCCGCCTCCTGCGCCCTCACCCTGTCTGACATTCCATTTCACGGCCCGGTAGGCGCTGTGCGCATCGGCATCGTCAACGACCAGTTGGTGGTGAACCCCACCTACGCCGAAATGGCTGAGAGCCTGCTCAATATCATGGTGGTCGGCACGGCCGAAGGCATCGTCATGGTGGAATCGGGCGCCAAGGAAATCCCCGAAGACCGCGTGCTTGAAGCCATTGAGTTTGCCCACGAACAGATCAAGAAGATCTGCGCTTCCATCAACGACTTGGCCACAAGAGCCGGCAAGAAAAAGATGGAAGTCCAGCCTCCCGAGTTCGACCAGGCCTATTACGATCAGTTGAAAGCCAAGGTAGGAGCCGAACTGACGGACGCGCTTGACACCAAGAAGCATCCCAAGCTTGAGAGCTACAACCTGGTCAAAGACATTAAGGACCGCCTGAAAGCTGAGTTGCCCGAAGACGATGAAGAAGCCGCGCACAAGCTCTCTCATTATTATGAAGCGTTGCGCGAGCGCATTTTCCGCGACCAGGTAACACACAAGCGCCGCCGTCCAGATGCCCGTGAGTTCGACCAGATCCGCGATATCTGGATCGAGGTCGGCGTTCTGCCCCGCACGCACGGTTCCGCTATCTTCACTCGCGGTGAGACCCAGGCATTAGTCACGACAACGCTAGGCACGCCCGACGACGCGCAACGCATCGAGCGTTTTGAAGGCGAAACCAAGAAGCGCTTCATGCTGCACTACAATTTCCCGCCCTTCTCAGTCGGCGAAGTGGGCCGCATGACCGGCGTTGGCCGCCGTGAAGTCGGTCATGGCGCTCTGGCCGAGCGCGCGATCTCCGCGGTCATGCCTGGCGAAGACAAGTGGCCCTACGCCATGCGCGTGGTTTCCGACATTTTGGAATCGAATGGGTCGTCATCCATGGCTTCCGTCTGCGGAGCATCGCTTTCGCTGATGGACGCCGGCGTTCCGCTGGCTTCGGCCGTGGCGGGTGTCGCCATGGGACTGGTGAAGGAAGAAGAATCGTATGCCATTCTCACCGACATCGCCGGCGCCGAAGACCACTACGGCGATATGGACTTCAAAGTCGCGGGTACGCGCAAGGGCATTACCGCTCTGCAGATGGACATTAAGGTGATGGGCATCACCTCTAAGATCATGCACGAGGCGCTGGAGCAGGCACGCCGCGGCCGTTTGTTCATTCTCGACAAGATGGAACAGGTGATCAGCAGCGGCCGACAGGATATCTCCACTTTCGCGCCGCGCATTTACACCTTGCAAATTCCTGTGGATAAGATCCGCGACCTCATCGGTCCGGGCGGCAAGATGATCCGCAGCATTATTGATCAGACGGGCGTGAAGATCGACGTAGACGATACCGGCAAAGTCAACGTGGCCTCCAGCGACGGACCATCGGCGCAGAAGGCCATCCAGATGATCAACGATCTCACGGCTGTGCCCGAGATTGGCAAGACCTATCTCGGCAAAGTCGTGCGCATCGCCGAGTTCGGGGCCTTTGTCGAGATCATTCCCGGCACTGACGGCTTGCTGCATATCAGCGAGATCGCCGAGCACCGCGTGCGCAGCGTGGAAGACGAACTCAAAGAAGGCGATCAGGTTTTGGTGAAAGTTCTGGCGATCGAAGGCAACCGCATCAAGCTTTCGCGCAAAGCCATCCTCAAGGAGCAGCGCGCCAAGATGACTCCGGCTCCGGCTCCGCGCCCTGACGGCGAAGGTGGAGGCGAACACATGGAGCACGGCGGCGGTGGAATCCCCTCTCCGGCCTCGACGCCAGCAGCGGGGTCAGAGGAAACCATCACTTTTGAAGGCGGAGGCGACTTCGACGAAACTGAGGCCGAACCCAACTTCAACCGTGAAGACGCCAACCGCGAAACCGTTGGCGCCGGCAGCGGCGGCGGCGGCGGACGTCATGATCGTCCGCGGCACGGCGGAGGTGGAGGCGGAGGGCGCAGGCACGGGCGCGGCGGACGTGGACGCGGCCCGCGTGGCGATCGGGGTCCTCGCGGCGGCGGTGGTGATCGCGGCGGCAATCGATAGGAAGCAAGCCGCAGATTTACGCAGAAGAACGCAGATTAGGACTATAGGGCCGCGAATTAACGCGAAGAAACACGAATCAGAAAATAAGATTCGAGTTCATTCGCGTAGATTCGCGGCCCGGAGCTTTTAGAGGAGCCGGCTTCACCAACAAATACAGCCGTCTTCATTGCTGGGAGGACTCTTTGCTGTTGCTGGGTGATTTTCCTCGGAGCGAATCACGGCGTCTTCCTGCGTAAAGTAATGGTGCTTTCCCAGGCCCTCCCCGATCGGATCGGCAACCATCAGGTATCGTTCGCTTTCGTGGCCTTTGCGCGACGGCCCTTTCAGAGAGTAGCGGAACAAATACCCTGCGTGATTGCCGGACGAAAGCTCGCGAGTGATATATCCCGCGGCCTGTGCGCTCAAAGGCTGGCCTGGAGGCGGTGGCCCGAGTGCGGCCAGGGTCGGAGGGTAAGCATGGTAGGAATCTCGGTAGGTTATGACCGCAGTAGTGAGCACTCGCATATTCGTCACTGCTTTGTCCTGAAGTGCACAGCCGTGTCCCTTGACCAAACTGCATCCTACGGTCAGCGACAGCAACACCAGAAAAGCAGAACCGATTCCAGTCGAGAATAGGCGAAATCGGGATTGTCTGGAAGCCATTGAGTTTCTCTTATGCCTTCTCCGACCAGCTCACGCCGTGGTTCCGTGGCACTTCTTGTATTTCTTTCCTGAGCCGCAGGGACACGGATCGTTGCGGCCGACTTTTGCCTGGCCGCGCACAACCTGTTGCGGCGCGCTGCTGCCATTGCCGCCGGCCATGCGGGCCTGTTCGAGCTCCCGTTTCTTGCGGCGCTGGAACTGGGCTTCAATATCGTCCACCGAAGTCGAAGCGCGCCGGCGAGGAGGCGGCTCGGGAGAGCTCTGTTGTTCGCCATCGGGCGCGACGGCGGCCGTCGCAGCCGGCGGACGAGAAGGTGCTTCCACGATCTGCATGTGGAACAGGTAACGCGCGGTGTCTTCCTGAAAACGCTGCATCATGCCTTCAAACATGTCAAACGATTCACGTTTGTATTCCACCAGCGGATCGTGCTGGCCGTAGCCACGCAACCCGATGCCTTCCTTCAGGTGGTCCATGTTGAGCAGGTGGTCTTTCCACTGCGTATCGAGCACGCTGAGCATGATCATGCGCTCGTGATAGCGCATGGCGTCAGCGCCGAGTTGCTTTTCTTTGACGTCGTAGGATTCGCGCAGCTTTTCGAAAACTGCGTCGCCAAGCTCCTGGCGGTTGAGCTGGTCGGGGTCAACGCCCTGCTTGGTCAGATCCAAGCCAAAGTTATCGAGCAGGTTCTTGCGCAGGGCATCGGTGTCCCACTGATCGGCGTGCACGTTGCGCGGAGCAAACCGGTCCATGGCTTCTGAGACCATGCCGGTAACATAATCATCGAGAATCAGCTCCTTTTGATCGACGCCGGAAAGCAGCTCGCGGCGCAGGCCGTACACCGCCTCGCGCTGCTTGTTCATGACGTCATCATATTCCAGCAGGTGTTTGCGTGACTCGAAGTTCTGCGCTTCCACCGCTTTCTGAGCAGCTTCAATGCGGCGCGTGATCATGCGCGACTCAATGGGAATACCTTCTTCCATCCCCAGCCTCTGCAGCAGGCCCGAGACCCAGGCGCGCGCGAAGATGCGCATCAGGTCGTCCTCGAGCGACAGATAGAATCGCGATGAGCCGGGATCACCCTGGCGTCCAGCGCGTCCGCGGAGCTGGTTGTCGATGCGCCGTGCTTCGTGCCGCTCCGTGCCAAGAATGTGCAGACCTCCGGTCTCAACCACCTTTTCGTGCTCGGCATCGGCATCGACCTTGTACCGGCCGTAGGCGTCGTTCCATTTGTCCGCCGGGCATTTGTACTCGATGCCGTTGTAATAGAAAACGGTGGACTGCGAAGTGTCCTGTTCCAGCGCGACTTCGCCGCCGGCAGTACGCAGTTGCTGCGCGATTCCCTTCTTTACCATCTCCTGACGGGCCATAAATTCGGCGTTGCCGCCCAGCAGGATGTCAGTACCGCGGCCGGCCATGTTGGTGGCGATGGTCACGGCGTTCAGGCGGCCGGCCTGGGCTACGATTTCGGCTTCTTTCTCGTGGAACTTGGCGTTCAACACCACGTGCTTTACGTTCTTGCGCTTCAGCAGGTCGGAGAGCCGTTCGGATTTTTCGACTGACGTGGTACCCACCAGGATCGGCCTGCCCTCGCTCGAGATCTTCTGGATTTCGTCAGCCACGGCGAAGTATTTCTCTTTCTCCGTCCGATAAACAATGTCGGGATTCTCCACGCGCAGTAGCGTGCGGTTGGTGGGAATCACCGTGACCTGCAGTTTGTAAATCTTGTCGAACTCAGCAGCTTCGGTTTCGGCCGTACCCGTCATGCCGGCGAGTTTCTTGAACATGCGGAAATAATTCTGAAACGTGATGGTGGCCAGGGTCTGGTTTTCGCGCTCGATCTTCACGCCTTCTTTGGCTTCTATGGCCTGGTGCAGGCCGTCAGACCAGCGGCGCCCGGGCATCATGCGGCCGGTGAACTCGTCCACGATGATGACTTCGCCTTCCTTGACCACGTACTCCACGTCTTTGCGGTAGAGCGCGTGGGCCTTCACCGCGGTCTCCACGTGGTGCTTGAGCGCCCAGTTTTCCGGATCGGCAATGTTGCCGATGCCCAGCAACTTCTCCACCTTTTCGAACCCCTCATCGGTCACGGTGATGGCTTTGTGTTTTTCGTCCACCGTGTAGTCGCCGGTGTAGATCTTGGGCTCACCGGGCGGAGTGTCAAGCTCCTCGCCCTTCGTCAGCTGCGGGATGATGCGGTTCACGCGCTCGTATTTGTCCGTGGATTCCTCGCTGGCGCCGGAGATGATCAGCGGCGTGCGGGCTTCGTCAATCAGGATGGAGTCCACTTCATCAACGATGGCGTAGTTATGGCCGCGCTGCACGCAGTCCTTGAGATCAAACTTCATGTTGTCGCGCAGGTAGTCGAAGCCGAACTCGTTGTTGGTACCGTAGGTCACGTCGGCGGCGTATGCTTCGCGGCGTTCGTCGTCATCCAGCTCATGCACGATCACGCCCACGCTCAGTCCCAGGAAGCGATAGATCTTACCCATCCATTCCGAGTCGCGCTTGGCCAGGTAATCGTTCACCGTGACGACATGCACGCCGTCGCCAGAAAGCGCGTTCAGATACACGGGCAGAGTGGCCACCAGCGTTTTGCCTTCACCGGTCTTCATTTCCGCGATTTTGCCCTGGTGCAGGACCATGCCGCCAATCAACTGGACGTCAAAGTGGCGCATGTTCAGGACGCGGCGGCCGGCTTCGCGCACCACAGCGAATGCCTGAGGCAGGATTTCATTCAGCGCCTCATTGCGGGCCTCCAGGCGGCGCTTGCTGAGCTCTTCCATCTCGCTTCGCAACTGGTCGTCCGGCGCGGACTGCATGGCCGCGGAGACGCGGGCCATCTCCGCTTCGGCCTCCTGGATTCGCGCTTTAATCTGGGCGCGGAATTCGTCCGTCTTGGCGCGTAGTTGCTCATCGCTGAGCTGCTGCATCGCGGGCTCGAGGGCGTTGATCTCCTCTACCAGAGGATGCATCCGCTTCAAATCACGTTCATTTTGGGTGCCAAAAACCTTGGCCAGCGCTTTTCCGATCAATTTCCTTGTTTCCTCTTCTCTGCTTCCTCGTTGAGTATGATGAACTCAGACTTTGGTACAGTGCGGGTGGAAGGCATCAAAATAAAGCCTAACATATTGGATGCAACGCTGTTAGGGCCGGCTTCTGGCCCTTGGCGGTGGCTCCCGGCCTTCCTGATGACGCGATCCCGCTCTACGGAATCACCCGAACTTGTTGATCTTCCACGCTATCTGACGCAACATGCCCAGCCAGACCTGGGCGTCGGACGAGGAAAGGTCCAGGCGGCGGACCATGCGCCGGACTCTTTCATCCGCGGAGGACGCGGGCCTGGCTGCCAGGTATCCGCTGCCACGCAAGGCTTCTAATAATAAGGTGGTGATCCGCTCCGTCTCGGCGACCGTTGCAGGGCTGCCTTTACCTGGTTTGGCGGCCGCACGCGCGCCGCCCTTCGCTTTTCCTGGTCGGCTGCTGATTCGCGCGATCTCGTACAGGCACACAGCCACGGCTTGTCCCAGGTTCATCGAGCCCTGTCCCTCGCGCGTGGGAATGCGCAGCAACCAGTGGCAATGGCTGAAGTCCTCGTTCGAAAGGCCGCGTTTCTCCGATCCGAAGAGCAGGGCTATGCGTCCGCGACTGAGCTTCCGTCGGATGAGGTTCGTGGTTTCGGCTTCTCCCAGACTACGCAGAGGATGTTGCAATTCCCTTCGCGCCGCGGCGGTGGTGCCGATCACCAAATTGCAATCACCTACGGCGTCCGCGACGCTCGGATACTCGCGGGCCCCGGCAAGCAGCTCTGTCGCTGAGGCCCCCACGGCGGAGCGGGCCTCGCGAAACGAAGGCTCAAACGGATTGACCAGACGCAGATCACGGAATCCAAAATTGCTCATAGCCCTTGCTGCCGCACCGATGTTGAGAGGATTGCGCGTGTTGACTAGAACAACAGAGAGACGGTCGAATTCAGCAAGAGGGCGCAAGTCGGTTTATTCTACGATACGGAAGGAAGGCATTATGCGAAGAGCTTCAATGCTGGTAGCCATGCTGTTGCTCGCAGGCTCTAGTCTGAAGTCCGGCGGCCAATCATGGCCAGCCGCCTCAGCGGACCAAGAAACCGTGACGCCAAAAGAACAAAAAGCTGCCAATCTCCCGTTGGCGCGCACATTCCGGCCCAAACTCCCAATGCAGGACGCGCTCAAGATCGCCGAGAACTACATTGACAAGCAACATATCGACATCTCCTCGTACTGGCTCTCCCAAGTAAGATACATTCTGTACGGAAGTGAAAACGCCGCCGATAAAGACAAGATCCCATGCTGGTATTTCTGGTGGATGAGCGATACGGGAGCGGCAGGCGATTACGTCGAGATTTTTGTCGACATGAAAGGAAGAGCCTGGCGCGTTCCTTCAATGTGACGTGTCTACGCTCCCCCCGCTCAGCGCGCTGCCGCAATAGGCGCAACGGCTCCATCCCGCCTCGACAGCGCGTTTGCATGAGGGACAAGATTTCGCGAGCCCTGCGCCGCACTGGGGGCAGAATGTGAAGGTCGCTCGTCCCTGTGCGCCGCATTTTGGGCACTGCGCGAGCAGCGGGTCCCTAAAAATGAAGTACAGAATGATTCCGATGCTGTTGGGAATGAAAATGGCCAGCAGCGTCCACATTACATACCGCATGCCGCGCCGCCGGGCATCAGCGTTGATGTAGCCGATCAGCAGAACCCAACCCGCAAGAAGCACTCCGATCGAGGAATATGCAATCTGCGCCGCGAAGGGCCAATGCTTCACATTGTGGCCATGGGGAATTGCGACAAAGAACAGCAAACAAAACATTCCCGCCCCGAATACCACAGCGATGATCCAGGCAATGGCTGGGATAATGCGAACGTCATCAGAAAAGCGGCTCATATCGTGCTTCCTTCGTGGTTCTGCCGGTAACGGTGGCCAAGTAAGCCAGCGACAATCGCAGTAACCGTCCATGTGACAACGATGTAGCCAATCCAAACTTGCGTGATGCCGGTTTCGCTAACAGAAATGTCCAGTATTCCGGCCAAGTTGCTGCCCCAGTGAAACAGCGGCCAGGTGAGGAAGGTTATAGTCCAGCCAACCACGATGAGCCACGCGAACAGCGTGCGCCTGGTGCGCTGTTCACCGCGGATAGCAATTTGGTTTTCTAATTGGCGACGGGTACGCTCGACCAATCCGACCGTCGCTTGCGGCGTGGGTAATGCTTCCAGAGCGCCGGTGAGCCGCTGCCAGGACTCGAGCTCAGCACGGCAGGCGGCACACTGGCGCAGGTGTTCTTCCACTTGCCGCTGCTCAGCGGCATCCAGCGCGCCGGCCGCCGCCAGACTCAAGAGATCGCGAATATCGTCGTGTTGGTTCATGCTCAATTCCGTACTCCCGATTTTTCTTCCACGGCATGCCGCAAATGCTTCAACGCGCGATGCAAACGTGTTTTCACCGTACCCAGCGGCAGGCCAAGGACCGTGGCAATTTCCTCCAGCCTCATCTCTTCTTCGAAGCGAAGCGTAAGGACTTCACGAAAGACCACCGGCAATTCCGCCACGCACTCGGCCATCCAGCCGGCGCGTTCGCGGGCGAGCAACTGCTCGAGAACTCCGGGACCGCTGCCCGCGATCATCTCCACCCGAGAGTCACCCGAGGGCAGCGGGTCGTCCAGGCTCTCCGGCTGGTGGCGTCTCAGAAAATCGATCGCCAGGTTATGGGCCAAGGCAAACAGCCAGCCTTCAAAGCTGTGCTGAGGGTTGTACTTCTGGATGCGCTCCATTACCCGCAACCAGGTTTGCTGAAACAGATCTTCGGCGGTTGCTGGTTGTCGCACCAGCCGTAGTAAGTATCTGTAGAGACGGTGCTGGTAACGCGCCATGAGCGCGGCTACGGCTTCAACATCGCCGCTGCGTAGCCGTGTCAGTTCGCGTTCCAGACTCACCGCCACTCCCCAAACAGCATCGGCAACCCGGCTCATCATAAATCCCTGGGTGTTATACGGATGCCTGCCTAAAAAGGATTCATTCTCATTATCTATTTTGTTTTCAATTGCTTAAAGGAAGGTTCGTCACATGATCCGTGACCCACGGGAGCGGGCCGCATGGTTCGCCAGGCGATTGGCTTCAAGATTGTCTTCGCGTGGAATATGGGCGATCGCGAAGTCCAGGGAGCGCGCCAGCTTGCGGCACATCCAGTGCAGCGAATAGAGGCGCGGGCTGCGGCAAGCGTATTCGCCGGTCATCTGCTTCACCACGATTTCCGAATCGGTGTAAACCCGAAGGGCGGTGGCTTTCAGGCGGAGTGCGAATTGTAAGGCTTCAAGCAGGGCGGCATATTCAGCGACGTTGTTATCGTGATGGCCGATCCACTTGGCGATCCTCACCATTTCGCCATCAGGTTTCGTGATCACCACGCCGATGCCGGAAGGCCCCGGGCTGCCGTGAGAACCACCGTCAACGTGAGCGATGAGGCTGGCCAAGATTTCGTACTCCTGTGTTTTCCACAATGCGGCAATTGAGGCGCGGCGTCAAGATGAATTTCGTAGCACGTCCCGAAGAGCCAACGATTTAGGATATGTCGTTTTGTGGAAAAGGTTGTGGAGAACGCGTCAGCAATCTTCTAAGGTCCATGTAAACGCTGGAGTTTTTGAGCGTTGCGCGCTCACGAGCTTCGCGAAAATTTTCCTTGTTTGCACCAATCTTCGGCGTTGACTTTTACATGCTTTCCATTAGGATGGCGTGCGTCGACGGCCGAAAGGGTTGGCTTCAATCAAAGGTTGCTGGTCCGAAGTAGGCTGGGTGATCAGTTTGACGAAGCGATTCGTCAGATACCCGGACCCGAAAAAACCAACGAGCTCTGCGAGGAGTCGTTGGGGTAAGGGACTGCGAAAGCAGTGATCGCATCAAGGGCTGTGACGGTACATGCATCCACGCGGTTGGCTCCCTCGCAGGAGCCGGCAGCTAGAGCATAACCAACGTCACAGCCTTTTTACTTTTCTGGACCGCCTTGGCTTTCCCCACTCCTCGCATCCTTTGCCTGCCCGGCTCCAGTACCGACCACGCCATCGAGCCAGTCGATCAGGTCGCGGGTCACTTCATCGCGATTGATTTCGTTCAGAAGCTCGTGCCGCGCATCGGCGTAGATCCGGCACTCGACATTCTTGAGCCCTACGGCGCGAAAGGCTGCGAGCATCGGTTGGACTTGCCGCGCGCCGGCGCTCACAGGATCTCTCTTTCCTGCCATTACGTAGACAGGAAGGTCCTTCGGAATACGTTCATACGATGCGGGACGAGAGATCTCTGTCCAGGCTGCAAGCAATTCGACCCAGACCTGCAGGCCGGCAGGAAAACCGCACAGCGGGTCGGCCACATACTTGTCCACCTCCGCGGGATCACGCGAGAGCCAGTCGAACTCGGTACGTGCCGGTGCAAATCGTTTGTTGAAAGCCCTGAAGGTAAGATTGCCGACCAAAGCGCTGTGCCCACGACGTCCCAGGCGCAGCCGCTCAACCCAGGTGATGAAGCGCCCAATCTTAGCTACTGCTGTGGGCTGTCCGCTGGGTCCGGAGAGCACCGCTCCGGCGATGGATTCGCCGTGCTCCATGATGAACTGGAGCGCCATGGTCGAGCCCATCGAGTGTCCCAGCAAGAAGATCGGCGCGCCCGGATGCTCGCCAGTGATGTGGCCGTTGAGCATCCACAGGTCGTCGAGACACTTGCGCCAGCCGTCGCGATCGGCAAACAATCCGAGATGCGCCGGCGTTTTAACAGTGTGTCCGTGGCCGCGATGATCGTTGGCATAGACCGCGTAAGCCACGCCGGTTAAGGCCTCGGCCAGCCGCGCGTAGCGCTCACTATGCTCGGCCAAGCCATGCGCGATCTGTACCACTGCCTTCGGCACTCCGGTGGGCAGCCAGCGACGGACAAAAAGATCAACTCCGTCAGAAGCCCTAAGAATAAAGGTTGATTGGTTCATTGCGTGCCGGGATTATACCGAGCCCGCAAGCCCCCCTTGCCATCCCTCTTAAAAGAGTGTCAAGACGCGGAAGAGCAACCCCGGGGCCACAAGCTACACGCGAGAGATGATCACCGGACTGTTCAGCCGTAATGTGGATGCCGTCGAGGCCGAGAGGGTTTTGACGCTGGATGCCCACTTGTAATACAACTTGAAGACACCCTAATTGACTGGCCTAGTGGGGGCGAGGAATCGAGACAACCCATGAGACTCGGGCGCCAAATCCGGTTGATTGTCTGCTGCCTTCTCCTGTCCAGCAGCCTCTTTGCGGCAAAAATCACCGGCAAAGTCACCAATGGGACGACCGGAAAGCCGTCTTCGGGCGACGAGGTCGTGTTGCTGTCGCTCGCCAGCGGCATGGATGAAATCGGCCGGACCAAGACGGACGCCAAGGGCGAATTCTCCTTCGACGTGCGTGACGAAGGGGTGCCCCACCTTGTTCAAGTAAGCCGTCAGGGAGCCAATTACTTTCAGCCGGCGCCGCCGGGCAAAACGACGGTTGCCGTTACTGTTTATGATGCGGCTAAGAAAGTGGACAACTTGACGACCGAAGGCCGCGTCATTCGCTTGCAGGCGGCGGACAAAGAGCTGCAGGTAAGCGACCTGTACATTCTACGCAATGAATCGCAACCTCCACGCACCTGGGTGAACGACCGCACCTTTGAGATTACGCTTCCAGACGGCGCCAAGGTGGAGGATGGCATCGCTGTGGGGCCCGGAGGCATGCCAATTTCCAGCTCTCCGGTCTCTACCGGAAAAAGCAATCGCTATGCTTTTGCCTATGCCATTCGTCCAGGACGTTCGCAATTACAAGTCACTTACAAAATGCCTTATGGCGGGGCCCAGGATTTCGTCATTAGCCCTGACATTTCGCTTGGTGAATTAGGGGTGATGCTGCCGAAGAGCATGCGGTTCAGCTCAAGTGGCAACAGTTTTGTCCAGACCCAAGATGAACAAGGCATGACAACCTACGTTGCCAAAAGCCTGGCTCCAGGGCAAAAAGTGACGTTCTCCATCTCCGGAGAAGGCATGGCCCCGCGCGAGGCACAAAGCGAAGGCGCGGAGGGCGGCCAGGCAGGAGCTCCCAGCGACCGGCCGGGCGGAGGTTTGGGCGCGCCGATCGGCGCTCCCGATCCTTTGACTGCGGTCAAGTGGCCCTTGCTGGGCGGACTGATTGTGGTGATGGCCGGATTGGGCATTTGGATGGTGCGCCGCAAACCTTCCCCGCAAGAGGGCTCCGCCGGCCCGGCGAGCAAGATCGCAAGCGCGGGCTCGGGCACTTACCGCCCCTCTCGTCCGGTTAAAGACCCGCGCGCGCAGCAGCAGGGCGCTCCCCAGAGTTCCTTACTGGACGCTCTTAAGGACGAACTGTTTCAGCTTGAAGCAGACCGGCTGCAAGGAAAGATTTCGCAGCAGGACTACGCGACCGCGAAAGCAGGCCTGGACATGCTCGTCCGCCGGCACATCAAACAGGCAGGCGAAAGCCAAACCACTTGAGGACACGGCACTTTGCCGACTCGCAGGCCTAGGGTTTTCGCTTGATGCTCCTTCCCGTTGTATGCTGTTAGGGTTACTTTTATGTTGCCCTGGAACTTTTTGAAGACCATCAAGTCGCCTCAGCAGCGCATGGCTTGGCTCGTGGCTATCGTAGCGGACGCCTTGCAGATTGTCGCGTTTCCCGCGTTTATCGAGGGCGGCGCATCGCCGGCTGATGCTGTTCTTGATGTTGCGGTGGCGGCGGTGCTGACTAAACTTCTTGGCTGGCATTGGGCCTTCCTGCCGTCGCTGATGGCAGAACTGGTGCCGGGCCTGGATATGTTCCCCACCTGGACGGCCGCTGTTTTCTTCGTGACGCGCCAGCACGTGGTTCGCTCTGCTGACCCTGAGGTTCTTCCTCCAGGACCGGCTCCCGCGCCACGCTCCTAGTCAGCAGATTGGGTCGAGGGCAATTCCCTTGGCGGTGACTGGTCCAGCACCGCCTCCCGACCTGGCCAGGCCGGTGTTCGCCGAAGTGAACAATGCTGTTGGCAGCGGCGTTCGACACGTAGACGGAACCCGGTATCTTCTTCTACATGATGCAGCCAGTGGCTAGGAGCACAATGCCAACCAAGAGAATTCGAGCTGTTCGATCCACTACTCCCTCCCTGTCCTCTTGACTGCAAGCCCGGCATTCATTTGAGCCGCGCAGTTCTCAGATTTCCGAGCTCGTCCTTCTGCAGGAGAAGACTGGGGCCTTCCACGCTGTCGTACCAGTATTCGTTGAAGCTGTGCCTATCCCAAGGGCCCAAGAGCTCCAACAACGGCCCGATAGGTTTCCCTACCTGTTGCGGGAGGTAAAACGAGTGCAAATCATTGAACGATTTAAGGGATTTTGTTTCCCTCCAGTTCGCAATTAGCTTGTCAATCTCGGACTGATCGATGACCCTGAGAGTCTTCAAAAACCGCTTAGCCTCCTCTCCTTGCTGCCCTTCCTGTCTCGAATACTCAACAATGCGATCCATGGCACGGCTAGACTTGACACGCCGCAGATCTGCCAAATGGAACTTGAAGTATGAGGCCGGAATCCTCGATGGATCGACGTCCTCCATCAGGAAGCTCTCAGCCAAGGGAAGCGCCAAGCGGCTCATCAAAACAAAAGCTCTCAAGCCGGGTTGGTCCGGATAGTTGGCCATGAGGGGTTTGAGCTTGGCAATCAACTCTTTGCGGTTGGATTCGCTGAACGGGATGTCCTCTTGCACTGCTGCCTGCAGCAAGGCAATTGCTGCTACCTTTTCTTCGATCGTTGCGCCTTCGAGGTAATCGATCAAAGAGGAGACGTCGTCAGAATCAAGCCTGGAGGCAAGCTCTCGATATCCCGGCGATGCGCTGTCAATCAGAGCCTTCCATTCCTGTGATTGCAGCAAAGGCAGATTCCCCGGCTTCATCTCTTGACCTGTTTTCCGCTCGTTATTGCGATTCTGCGACGGGAGACGAAGGCCATTCATGCAGCGAGCATTCAAAAGTTCCCCGCGTCGATGATGACTAACGTGTTCTGACCGAATTTCGCTCCGGCCGCAGCTTGGGCCACCGCATCCTGAAAAGGCCCAGGAGCTACGCTAGCAGTTGGCGATACAGCATAGAAGACTTGATTGACCTCGTTATCAATAATGGCTTGCGCGGCCTTGCCGGGGCCGTCAAGGTTGAAGTTGGCGTTCCTTGTGAATTTGAAATCGACGCAAATGAATGCCACCAAGACATCGCATTCAAGATCTCCCAGCTCAGTGAAGAACACCTTACCAAAAACCGGTCGCTGGCTTGCCGGCAAGACTCCGCCGTCTACGAGATTGCGGTAGCCTTTGATCTCAAACGCCTGCCCCAGGCCATTCGCATTACTAGCGGTTTCAAGCCAGGAGGTCGGTTGGAATTGCGTACCTGTCGATCCTGCAGCTCGGTTGAAGATTCCCTCCGGAATGACTCCGAATTGCTGGCGCATCGAGTAAATGCCTTCATATGCTTCCTGCATCGCTTGCAAGCTGCTGGCTGAGTCGGTGAAGTTGGCATAGTTCTCTGTCATTTGCAGCATCCTAGAGAGAGCGTCTGGAATCACTGCACCACCGCCAGCCACGTTACTCGCGACAATGTCACTAAGAAGGGTCCCAAACTTCTGCGATAGGGCTCCTGTTGGATCAACCCCCTGGAGTATGCCCGCGGCCTTGCGAAGGTCGGCTTGCAGGCCCTGCGCCTGGATTGCCTTTAGTGCGCTAGGGCTGCACGGAATCTGACCCCAAGCCGGAGGGGCGCCAACACCCGTCCAAAGAGAGACGAAAG
>DATFQZ010000199.1:0-10714 GCA_035263765.1 Candidatus Angelobacter sp.
TCACCTAGTGCTGTCATCCTGAGCGAGCTCGAGTCCCGCGTAGCGGGATGAGAGCGAGTCGAAGGACCCCGAGGATGCTTGGTGTTCCATGCAACGGCAAGGCGTTCTCTCGACAATGCTTGCTCTTCCCGGCTGTGCGAACCAGAGATTCTATAAGAGAACTCCTTGAGACTGCATCGTTGCGGACAGACTTTCGGGGTCCGGGCTCCCTCGGCTGCGCTCGGGATTTCGCCTGCGGGCTCAGACGCCCGCAAAGCGGCTCAACTTCGACTCCGCGCCTATCACCGTTTCCCGTCAAGCGCTTCGCGGCGCTCCGCTCAGGATGACAGGATTATTTTGTGTTCGAGACGACAAAACTTACGGGAAGAAGATGTTCTTTTGAGATCCTTGGGGTTTGCCGAAAGGCAAGCTTCAACTCGAGAGTGGCGCGTGTTCAACTCCGATCTTCAGCCAATAGAATTCCGAGCGCCTTGTGCAGATCCTTGACGTCTTTTGCATTGTCCGGGTCGCGCGCCAACATCGCAAGCCGGGCAGCAATCATTCTCACGGCCGCGGCGCGCAGCAGATAAAAGCGATTCGCCGGGGCCTGCAAAGTCCAGCCGTCGGCTTGTCGCAGCAGCGTGAAGCGGACTTTCATCGTCCGCCTGGTGGTGTGCATTCGCCCGTCCGCGAAGAAGGCTATCGTTGTCACCTTCAGTTCTGCCCATCCCGAACTGCCTTGAGTTTCGAATCGGCCCGCCTCAAAGCCGTCCACGATCTCGATTGGGGCATCAAGAGCCGCACTCTGCTGCCACTGGGCAGCGTTGGCGTCACTCAATCTCACGAACGCGGAGCGAACCTCTTCCTTGATGGGCCTGCGCGTGGTAGTAATAACCCCAGCGGCAATCCGATTCTCCTTCACGGCAGCAGGTCCGCTTTCTTTATCAACGCTGCGGTCAGGAAGGTCCGTTTCAGCTTCTGTTGACTCGTCTTCCAGGTTTTTCTTTTCCGTGATGTAGGAAGGCTTCTTGACTGCGGGTCGTGTCACGGCCGCAGACGTCTTGTGGTGGGAAGCGCGCTGGAGCAAGCGCACGGACTGCGCATTCGTGATCCGGTATCGATAAAAACGCCGCGGGCCTCGACTCTCCCAGTACGAAGAGCTGAAGTTGCTTACCGAGAAGCCGGTGATCACGGAACTGTAGAAAGAATGGTCTTCGGGATCGATCACAATCCCCACATGGCCTTGCCAGACGACGAGGTCTCCCGCCTGCGGCTGTGGCACACGCTGGAAGGAATCTAATCCCTCAAAGATGTCATTGGTGGGGGCGTACTCATACTTCAATCCCGCCTCGGCATAAACTTCGTGCACCAGATGGGAGCAATCAGGCTTGTCGCGCATCTGAGGCCAGTGATGCAAAGCGGCCTGGGCCAGCGCCGCTCCTTCTTCTTTCGATACCAGTCGCGGCGATGAGCGGTCATGCGTCTCCTGCGGCGAAGCCACGCTGCACACCACGACCCCCTGCAGCAACGCCACCAACGCCGCAATCTGGAAACGCTTCGACTGGATTTGCTTCGACAACATGGCGGCTTCCTCCGGATCAGTGTTGTTCTGTTCTAGCGAGAGCGGCGGAACGGGCGTTCTAACAGGCGAACGCCGGCAAAGAGTGGCGGCTGCAAATTGGATGAGAGTTCCTGGATAAACGCTGGCTTACTATGTAGGTTCTTTTTTATGGAACTAAGCAGGACTAAGTAAGGTCTGTGGCACGACTCGGGCTCGCCGGCACTTTCACAATTTCTTCCCCATCAGCAGACCGTCGATGGAATCCAGATAATACCTCGGCAGAGTTTTCAGGACGGAATAGCCGTGCTTCTTGTAAAAGCGCAACGCCGGATCGTTGTCCACCGCGACCTCGAGCAGCACGGAGTCGCTGCCGGCTTCGGACAACGCTGTTTCGGCTTTCTTGAGCAGGAGCGTGCCCAGCCCGGAGTGTTGCGCTTGCGGCGCGACATCAATGGTGATGATGCGGCCCATGGGGCGCGAAGTCCGCGGTTGACGAAAGCAGTCAGCGACGATGAAGCCCTCTATCACAGCTGCGCGCGCGCCGGCGTCCACTCCCACCAGCGCGATCGCCGACGGCATGCTTAGGAAATAGCAGAGCTCGTCTTCAGAGTACGCAATGCCCGCGACGAAACAGGCGTGGTCGATCTCCAGCAGACGAGGGAAGTCAGCGGGGCGGTACTTGCGGAGAGTGAACACGGAGCTCAGATGGCTTTGCGCGCCGTCTTCTTACGGCAATCTTCGCAAATGCCATAGATCTGAAAGTTGTGGCGGGTGGCGTCGAAATGATACTTGCGGCCGATCTCTTCCTCCAGTTTGCCGACCTCCGGCGAGAAGAACTCAACGGACGCGCCACACTCGGTGCACACCATGTGGTGATGGCTGCGACGGTTGAACTGGTGTTCGTAGCGCGCCGTGCCGTCAGGAAACGGGACGGCGCTGGCCAGGCCGCACTCAGCCAGCAACTTGAGCGTGCGATAAACGGTGGTGAAGCCGATCTTGGCGTCCCGTTTCTTAACCAGACGGAAAAGCTCGTCGGTGGATAGATGGTCGCGCGTGTCGAGAAACGTACGCAGGATGGTGTCGCGCTGTTCGGTGTGCTTCAGGCCGACGCGCCTCAGGTGCTTGTAAAAGATGTCCTGGGCCTCGCGCATGGCTTCGCGCGTGGGTGGAGCGTGATCATCAATGCGCCGTTGCAGCATGGCTGGTAAGGGCTTGCAAGGTCCATGCTAAATGAAAATGAAATTCATTTTCAATTGTAACCAACCGCGGGTTTAAGTTATCGAGTACTCGACCAGACAATAAAAACCACGAGACCATTCCGGGGCCGGGCCGTCAACGATACCTGGAACCTCCCTGTATGAGGCGCGGCCGAGGAACCTGCTCCGCCTCTGGATCCGGAAGCGATACATCCTCGTCAGCATGAAGCACTACGATCAGCTTCCAGGCTCACGCGGCCGTAGCAGAGCAGCTCCCTCACGCCGCTCGCCCGCCGCTGCGGGCTACGCGGGATTCGGGATGGGTTACAATCGCACTTCATGGCTACGACCGTTGCCTCCCCGAAGGGCCGGCTGACCGCCGGAAGAATTATCTTCAGAATCGTCGCGGGTTTCCTGGTGCTGGGGATGCTCGCCGTGGTCGGCGCAGCCGTATGGTTTTACCGGGCATCGCACTCTCCCCTGGCACAGTTAGACGGCACAATTTCGCTCGCTGGGCTGAGCGCTCCGGTCTCCGTGGTCCGCGACCAACACGGCGTGCCCCACCTGACCGCTTCCAACCTGGACGATCTGTTCTTCGCGCAAGGTTACGTCACCGCCCAGGACCGCCTGTGGCAGATGGACATGACGCGGCGGTCGGTGGCCGGCGAGATGGCCGAGGTCCTTCCCGCGGCCAGCGCGCCCGCGGCCCCGCCTTCACGCTCGACCGCAGCACCCCGGACCAGCAGGAGCTGGGTGGATTACGATAAACAGCAGCGCATTCTGCGCTTGCGCGCGGTGGCCGACCGTGTGACGGCACAGCTCCCGGCGCGCGACCGCGAATTCTTTGAAGCCTACGCGCGCGGGGTGAATGCCTACATCGATCGGCACCAGAAGAACCTCCCAATTGAGTTTCGCATCCTCAACTACGCGCCGCGCCGCTGGACCGCTTCGGACTCCGTGCTGGTGGGCATCGGCATGAGCCAGCTCTTGAATCCGCAGTTTGAAATGGAATTTTGGCGAGAAAAAATTGGACAACATCTTTCGCCGGATCTGATGGCCGATCTTTATCCGCCCAGCTCGTGGCGCGATCGCCCGCCGGGCAGCCTGGCGAACGACGGCGCTACCGCCCCTGGCAGTGTGCCTTATTTCATTCCGCGTCCGCCTAAGGCCGACACCAGAAAGACTAAGTCCGCCGCCGGCATCACCCTCCTCGCCGGCGCGGGTTGGAACGATTGCGAAGCCTGTCTGCCGGGATCGAACAACTGGGTGATCTCCGGCCAACACACCACCACCGGCAAGCCGCTGCTTTCGAACGATATGCACCTGCCGCATCGCGTCCCTGGGGTCTGGTATGAAGTCCAGCTCCACTCGGGCGATTACGATGTGGAAGGATTCAGCCTGCCTGGCATGCCCATGGTCACGGTAGGGCACAACCAGCGCATGGCCTGGGGTTACACCAACCTGAATCCCGGGGTACAAGACCTCTTCGTGGAAAACTTCAACGCCGCAGGTGAATACGAAACTCCCAAGGGCTGGCAAAAACCGGAGATGTTTCACGAGGTCATCCGTGTGAAGGGCCGGCCGGACGTCGCTCTGGATGTCGAAGTAACGCGTCACGGGCCGATCATCACCAGCCTGCTTCCCGGCGAGACGCGCAAGATCGCGCTGGGATGGCTGATTTACGATACGCGCAGCATCAGCATCCCGCTTTACGAGCTGAACACCGCGCAAAATTGGGAGCAGTTCCGTAAGGCGCTTTCCCTGTTCGCCACGCCGTCGCAGAATGTGGTCTACGCCGACGTGGACGGCAATATCGGGTATCAGGCCATGGGGTTTGTTCCGGTACGGGGATCGGGTGACGGCACTGTGCCTGTTTCCGGCGCCGACGGTAAACACGATTGGACCGGCTATCTGCCGTTCTATCAGCTGCCCAGCGTCTTCAATCCGCCTTCAGGCATCATCGCCACCGCGAACGCGAAGATCACTCCCGCCGGCTATCCCTACTTGATGGCAACGCAGTGGTTCCCGCCGTACCGGACGGAACGCATTTATAAAATGCTGGAAGGCGAGCCCAACAAAAAATTCAGCCCTGCGGACATGCTGGCCCTGCAGACCGACATCACGTCAGAATACGATCTCTTCTTCGCCGCAAGTTTTGCCGATGCCATCGACCATAGCTCCCACGCCGGCAAGCGCGCCCGCGAAGCGGCTGGCATCCTACACAACTTCGACGGCCGCATGTCGGCCGACTCCGCCGCGCCGACCATCGAAGTCCGCTCGCGCGTGGCGTTGTGGAAACTTCTGCTCGAGCCTAAGCTGGGGCCGGAGTGGATTCGTTATGAATGGTCGGAAAGCGCCGTGGCGCTGGAAAACATCGTCCGCGACCGGCCGCGGCGCTGGCTGCCGCCGGGATACTCGACCTTCAACGATCTGCTAACGGCCGCGGTCGAGAAGGCGCTCGAGGATGCGCCGGCGGACTTGAATTCGTGGCGCTACGGAACCACTTATCCCGTGGTCATCAACCATCCACTCTTCAGTGCTGTACCCGGCCTGCGCTCCTGGGCGGGTCCCGGGACCATGCCGCAGTCGGGCGGTAGCTACACCGTCAAGCAGGTGGGCAGGACGTTTGGCCCCTCCGAGCGCATGACCGTGGACTTCTCCAACCTGGATGATTCCACCTTCAACATTGTGCTTGGCGAGTCCGGCCAGATCTTTAGCACCTACTACATGGACCAATGGGACGCCTGGTACAACAACCGGACGTTCACGCTGGCGTTTTCAGACGCGGCTATCCAAGGCGCGAAGTCGCATGAGTTGAGGCTGGAACCAAGCAGCAAATAGCAATTGGCAACTAGCAGTTAGCAGATCAAGGACGGGGCGTGTTCATCCGAACTGTTTTCCGGTCCAGTTTTCCCTAACTGCTAGTTGCTATTTGCTTTCTTACGGATCAATCTGCACCACGCCCACCGCATGGCCCACGACGTCCAACTGGTTGGGGGTAAGAGAGTCAGTGGTGAAGTCAAAGATGTCGAGTTCCCCGCCCTGGATCACGTAAATCACGTTGCGGCCGGAAATGGTCTGAAGCCCGGTCACGTTCAAATCCGAGCGGAAGGACGACTCTGCCGGGGAAAAAGGATTGGTTCCGCTGACCACCGGCGCGCCCGTGTTGTAGATAGAGAGACAACCGCGCACCTGGTTTGCAACGACCACTCCCGGGGTGCAACTGCTGGCGCCTACGTAGAGATGGTTGTTGCTGGTCAAGGCCATCTGCGTATGGAGGCCGTCGGTGATAGGGATGGCCGTTCCGGCGGTGAGGGTCCCGGTGTTGATGAGCTGCAAGCTGCCACAGGCGGTGAATGGGCATCCCGCAGGCTGGGGCAAGGGAGCCACGGGTGTTCCCGCAACAAACAGGTTTGAGCCGTTGAGCAGGCCAACGGTCGCACCTGTGATCGTTCCGGTTACGACGTTCACTGTGGGCGTCGCCGGAGTCGCGAAATTTACCTTGGCCACGCTGGGAGCAGCCGATCCCCCGCACTCCGTTCCGCAGTTCAAGATAAAAGCCGTGGTGTCATTCGTGTCACTGGGGTCAAAGACTGCGCTGAAAGGTTGGGCGCCGACCGGCAATGTCAGGACTGGCGCTACGGTTTTGCTGGCGGTATCGATGACAAAGAATGAGTTTGGGTTGGAACCCAGGTGCTCCGGATCGTCGGGAAATACCAGCACTTTGCTGCCCTTGGGGCCCATCACCAGGCGAGTTGCGCTGGGCACGTTCACAGTGGTCACCAGGGTCCCGTCAGCGGTGTTAAAGATCTCGACGACCCCGGAGTTTCGGACCGAGGCGTAGGCGGTTTTACCGTCCGGAGTGATGGCCACATCGAACGCGGGATTCAGCAGCGTTCCAGACGCAACGGCTGCTTCCTTGGTGTTGTCGACCATGGCGATCGTGGCCACGCCGTCGTTCAGGACCACGGTTTGGCCAGCGGTGACGGAGGTTACGATCCGCGTGGGCGTCGTGGTGGTTATGGCCCTGTTGAACTGGTCCTTCTGGCCATCAAGAAGCTGGATGGCGCCGGCTTGAGAGTTGGTAATCAGGACCCTCTTCTTCAGGCCGGATGTGGTGGCTTGGGTCGAACTACTGCTGCTGGAGCTGCCGCAGCCCGCCAACCACACGGTGAGTGCCGCAATCCAGATTGTGAGGACATACTTCTCTCGGCGCATTCTTAACTTATGACCCTACGTTGTCTGGGATAAAACCGTGATTATAACAGAGATACACATTCTTCCCTGTTCGCTCCGGCCGCGTGCCCCTGCGTTGCGAAGCGGGACCGGACGTGCCTCACCCCGCCGCCGAAACCGGTAGCACAAGGCAGAACGCACCAATAGCGATTTCCTTGCAGGAAAAATTGCGGAACCGATCGGAAGCCGGTTCCGGCCCGTTTCTGATCTATGACATGCATGAAAAGCGGGCTTGGGATCATGAAAGTCGCTCTTGGTACCCTCCTATCGAGAGCGATCTTCTGCAACGGGAGCAAACTGTGACCTCCCGGTGTCAAACCTTCTCAGCAAAAACAGAACTTTCGCTGAGGAAGTTCTGCCAGTTAGCGAAGGAGGTCCAAACCCATGCCCTTGGCAAGCTTCGCAGTCCCCGCTCTGGCCAAAACTCACATCGCCGCTTTTTGGCTGTTCCAACAGACAGGCTTCCATTGGAATCCCTTGAAGATCTGGAGCGACATGGAATGGCCGGCGCGCAGCGTTGTGGTGGTTCTGCTGATCATGTCGGCGTGGTCCATCGGCGTCATGATTGATCGTTGGATTGTCTACGCCGCGGCCCGCAAGCAATCGCGCCAATTTGCCCCGGTCGTCGCTGGAGCGCTGCGTGTGGGCAACCTGGACGAAGCCATCCGCGTGGGCGAGCGCAGCAAGAAGAGCCACCTGGCCAAAGTCGTTACTTCAGGCCTGATGGAATTCCGTGTGCAAGGCGAAGCCTCTGAGACCTCAGAGGACCAGATTGCAGCCAGTAGGCGCGCTCTCGAGCGGGCCGAAGCCATTGTCTATGCCGAACTGGAGCGCGGTCTGAGCGGGCTGGCCACCGTCGGTTCGACCGCTCCTTTTGTGGGCCTGCTGGGCACGGTGATCGGCATTATGGATGCGTTTCGCAACATCGGGGAGGCCCATAGCAGTTCTTTCACTGCGGTCTCCAGCGGCATTTCGGAAGCCCTGGCCACCACCGCTCTCGGCCTTTTTGTCGCCATTCCCGCGGTGATGATGTTCAACTACTTCACCAGCAAGATAAAAGGCTTTAACGTGGAGATGAACAACTCCTCGAGCGAACTGGTGGACTATTTCCTGAAAAGGACAAGAGTCGCTCGGCCCTGAATGCTCGAAATGGCGGAAGTGTGCGTAAGAACTACATCCTTCCTCGATCCCTGCCGTCATCCCGAGCTCCGTCCATGAGGGCGCGACGTCATCAGCGCCCGAATAGGAACGAGGGACCTTGTTTTTTATCGAAAACGAAATCAAGGTTTTTAAGAACACAAGCTCCCTCTGGCCTACTCACGCGTTGAAGAAGACGCGCGCGCGCTTTACGGCCGTCGGGATGACGATGTCGAGAAAGTCCAGGAGTCTTTTGAGTTCTAACGCATACACTTTGGCCAATCGTGAATACGCGAGCAAGCTGCTTAAGCGAATCGCCCAAAGTCGCTCAGAGGCTCTAGCGCTCGAAGTGAAAGACGTCCACGATCTGGAAGTTCCTGGTGTTCAACAGCACGATATGACCGCTGACCACCACGTGCCGGCAATCGCGCGGCGGGGGCGGCAAGCGGCGTTGCAGGTCTTCCGGACAGGGCTCCACTTTCTTGCGCAAACCTGGCGGTAGCGTCCCGCGAACCACGAGTTGTTTTTCCAGGCCGGGAGGCAAGCGGTCGCGCTTGGCCAGTCCGGGCGGCAGATCATTGTCGTGGTGATGGTGATACCAGCCGCGCATCTCGTCGCGATCATGGTCGTTATACCGGTAATGATCTCTGTCGCGGTCGTCGTCATCGTCGTCACGATCGTGCTTGTGGTGTCCGTTGCCGTTGCCTTGTCCCGGCTGGCAGTAGGTGACTTTCCCCGCCAGCGAGAGGAGCACAATCCCGGCCAACAGCCATCTGGTTGAGGGCATAGATCCTCCAGTGCTCGTGAGTCTATTCTTCGCGGGCGAGAGACAACAGATTACGTCGGTCTGTGCCCCGGACATAGCCAACCCCTTTTTTCCCTCGACCGTCGTAACCTGCATCTCACCTGCGGGATAGCCCCAGCCGCTGTTCGGCTATGGCTGAGTTCCCGAGTGTGCTGTATTCTGAGAATTCAGGTGAAATCTTGGCCACCGACTTGCTAACCCGGCTCAAGCAAGGCCCCGTTCTGTGTGACGGCGCCATGGGCACGCTGCTCTACGCCAAAGGTGTGTTCATCAACAAGTGCTACGACGAGTTGAACCTCACCCAGGCCGACCTCATCCGCAACATTCATCATGAGTATCTGAACGCCGGCGCAGAAGTGATTGAAACCAACACGTTTGGCGGCAACTCATTCCGGCTGAACCGCCACGGCCTAGGGGACAAGGTTCACGAGATCAACGTGCAGGGCGCACGTCTGGCCCGCGAAGCTGCCGACGCCTTCAATCTGAAAAAAGCCGGATCCGCCCTGGTGGCCGGCTCGGTGGGACCGTTGGGAGTGCGCATTGAGCCGCTGGGCAAGACGGCGCGCGAAGAAGCTCGCACGGCGTTCGCAGAGCAGATCGCGGCCTTAGTCGAAGGCGGCGTGGATTTGCTGATCCTGGAAACGTTCGGTTATCTGGAAGAGCTCCATCAGGCCATCCTGGCGGCTCGCGACGCGGCTCCACAGATGCAAGTCGTAGCCCAAGTCACGATCGACGAAGACGGCAACTGTCTGGATGGCGCCAGCCCGGAAACCTTTACCGCGAAACTCGAGGAATGGGGCGCGGACGTGATCGGCTGCAACTGCAGCGTGGGCCCGGTGGCGATGCTCGAGGCCATTGAACGCATTCGCCGGACAACGGAGCGGCCGATTTCGGCACAGCCCAACGCCGGAATCCCCCGCAACATTGAAGGTCGCAACATCTATCTCTGCTCGCCGGAATACATGGCCAGCTATGCCCGCAAGTTCGTAAATTCCGGAGTAGGCCTGGTGGGCGGATGCTGTGGGACCACGCCGGAACACATCAAGGCCATGAAAGCGGCTTTGCGCATGGGGGACGTTAAGGGGAAGACTGCTTCCGTCCATGCCGTTAAGGAACGTAGGCGTGAATCGGCGATCAACCCGCCGCCGCTGGCACAGCGGTCGAATCTGGGACGCAAGCTGGCTGCGGGTGAATTTGTCTCGCTGGTGGAGGTTGTTCCGCCCAAAGGCGTGGACTTCGCCAAAGAAGTGGAGGGCGCCAAGTTCCTGAAGGCCGCCGGCATTGACGCCATACATTCCCGACAGCCCGCGCGCGTCGGCTCGCCTGAGCAACCTGGCTCTGTGCATCCTGGTTCAACAGCAGGCCGGGATTGAGACCGCACTGCACTTCACCTGCCGCGATCGTAATGTGCTCAGCATGCAATCTGAGCTGCTGGGCTGTTACACCATGGGCATCCACAACCTGATCTGCATCACCGGCGATCCGCCCAAGCTGGGAAACTATCCTGACGCTACTGCGGTGTTTGATGTGGACGCCATCGGCCTGGTCAACATCGTGCACGGGTTGAACTTCGGCCTGGACATCGGCGGCAACGCCATCGGCAGCGGCACGCGCTTCGCCATAGGCGTGGGCGCAAACCCCGGTATCGGCGACATCGACGAAGAAATCCGCCGCTTCGAATACAAAGTCGAGGCCGGCGCCGATTTCGCCGTTACCCAGCCCGTCTTCGACGTCACTTTGCTGGAGCAGTTCCTCAAACGCACCGAGCACAGCCGCATACCCATCCTCGCCGGCATATGG
>DATFQZ010000200.1:0-41969 GCA_035263765.1 Candidatus Angelobacter sp.
CGTTGCGCTCAATCAGAAGTCCGAGCATCTGGCGCGGGAGTCCGAAGGCAGTGAGGCGGACAAGGTAATCCGCCAGTGCGATACATCGGGTTGAGTGGGACTTTCATCCGATGTCATCTCGACCGACCACGAAGGAGCGCAGCGACCGAGCGGGAGCGGAGAGATCCCGACGATGTTTGCGCTACCAGGCTGACTCAGGGAGTTCTACCCAGACTCTGTCTCTGAAATTGCACGCGCAGCTTGGGGAGAATGCCTTGCATCGGCATGGTAGAGGACGCATCCCCGGGATCTCTCCACTCCTCCTCAGTCGCCCGCCGCGGCGGGCTTCTTCAGAGTCGGTCGAGATGACAAGTGCGGGCGGCGTGGCGGGGCCAGGAAAACCGAAAACGGGCACGACTGCGAATCTCGCTTTGATACGAACCCGCTTCCCTGGAAATGTACCTAGCCCTTCGCGTGAGAGGGCCGCCGCCGCGCCTTCACAATTTCCGCCATGATGCTGAGCGCAATTTCTGCTACGCTCTCGGCGCCGATGTCTAATCCTGCAGGCACGCGGGCCGCTGCCAGTTCCTCGGCTGTCACACCCCTGTGGAGAAGAGCCCGGAAGATCTCTTCCGCTCTTTGCCGGTTGGCCATCAGCGCGATGTAGTTTGCTTTCACGCGAACGGCCTGTTCAACCGCTTCTTCATCGAACTGGCCGCGGCTGGCCACAACGACGTATCGCTCAGCGTCGCCGAGACGGGAGAAGTCCAGGACGTGAAGCGCACGGTCGGCTTCCGGCAACTCATCGAGGGAGAGCAGCGGGCCAACGATCGTCACCGAGAACTCCATGATGCGAGCCAATGTGGCCAGGGCGCGCGCCATGGGATCGTGGCCCACGACAACCAATTCAGGACGTTTGTCCGTCTTTTTTCCTGGTCGGACTTCGATCTCGGGCATGCCCTGGAAGTGGACCAGAGCGTCGCCCAAAGACCTCAACCGTTTCCAGTCTTCCGCGCTATCGATGTCGAGAAGAATGCCGGGATCTTCCACCGGCAGCTTATGGATGGATTCGGTGTGCGAGCCGAAGATTGCCCGGCATCCGATGTCGCCGGTGAGATTCATCAGTTCCGGAAAGACTGAACGGTCAAGAAGAACCGGGTTGCCGCGAAACCCGCGGTAGAAGGGAATCAGGATCTGCGGAGCATGCTTCTCGCGGTAAGCGAGCATCTGGTCCAGGGTGGAAGAGCGGACAAACGGCTGGTCGGCCAGAACAACAAATGCTCCTTCGATCGATGGACTCACTGCGGCCAAGCCCCTACGTAAAGACGTCCCCATGCCTTGCTGGAAGTCCGGATTGACGACCACGCGCATACCTTCTGTGGCCACCTGCCGGCGTACCTCATCTTCCGCTGCACCCAAAACGAGAACGATCTCGTCTACGCCCGAGCCGCGAACATTGTCCAGAGTGCGTTCCAGCAAACTCTTGTCACCTAAACGGAGGAGTTGCTTGGGCGTGCCCATGCGCCGCGATGTGCCCGCAGCCAGCGCGATGGCTGCTACACGGGTTCCTTGCCTGGTCATATTGAGTCTTGATCTTAAATCGCCGCGCCCAGGGCACGCATGCAGAACAGGGAACTACGTTTTGTTCTTAGTGGCAATAGCCTGCAGCAGTTGCGCTGACCACAGGGCCAAGGGATCTTCGGGATGGGCGCGGTTGTGCTCAGCAGCGGCCTGGTTGTAGGTGGCCAGCAGCTCTCTTGGGTCGGTCATGCACTCGATCAGCCTGGCCCGCCCGTAGCGCTTCTCGATGACCACCGCCATCTTCCAGCCAACCGTATACCACGGACCCTGCACCCCGAAGAAGGAATACCCCACCTTGCCACGCTCTTCAGGGGTCTTCAGCCGGCCCTGGGCGACATCGAGCAGGAACTTCTCCACTGCGCGCAAGTCCTGGTTGAAGTTCGCCAGGTCATGGTCCCACCGGGCTCGGTCTTCGGGCTTGCTGGTCGCGTGGGGATGCACGTCCGGCCCGCCGGCCGCCGCCAGCATGGCGAAGCCTTCGCCAAAGGCCCCCGCCCACTCCACCGCCGCCTGCGCGTCCGGCGGCAGGTCTTTGAGCTTAGCCTCTACCCGCCCGTCGATGCTCGAGTAGCCGATGTGGTGCAGCTCGTGCGTCACTGTGTTTTCGAATTGCGTCCGGGTCTCCTGTGGATCGAGGTAGAGAAAGATAGTAGGGTCGGCGCCGGGCTCGAAGACGAAACTGTTCGTCTTCGGCTTGATGACGGGGAAGACCTTGGCGCGGATGACGGCGTCGCCGGGCAGGTAGACGAGGGCGCGTTCCCCCGCCGCGTTCAAGTTGGCCTGCTTCCAGTCGGCAAGTGTCTTTTTCAGTTCCGGCGCGCGGTCGGCCAGGTCGTCAGAGAGCACAAACTTTTGGAAGTCGGCGTCAGTGAAGTCGCGGTGAAATGAGGCTTCGCGCTTCTTCAACCGGATGTAAGGCTCGGTCGAGAACAAGCGCTGCCAGTCGGCGTCTGTGACCGAATCGCCGGCCTTCTGCTTGGCCATGACGGCCAGCACCGCCTCGGCCTCCGAGGTATCGAACCGAAGCTGCACGCGCTCGGCTGCAGCGCGCGGCAGAGCCTGCACCGCCGCCTGCTGCCGATAATCGGTAGCAAGCCTCGACATCTCTTGCGCTGCCAGCGCCGGCGCCAGCACCGCCACCCACAGTAGCGCTGTCCCAGCCCTCAACCAAACTCTCGGGTCCGTCGTCACTTGTTCAAACCTTCCCGCTATCGTCCTTTAGACTGGAAGCGACACAAAAAGGAAGTCGCGAAAAAAACGACGAACTGGCACAATAGGCCCGTTCCGCGAAGCGTTCTAGCAAATGGCCAGATATCCTAGCATTCCGCCTTACTTGTGTTGGGCCGGGGTGTTACACTTCGCTGCGCGTCTAACAGGAGCGAGCCATGCGTCGAATCATCGCAATTCCTTTCATGCTAATTCTCTTAGCGCTAGTCGCAGAGGCACAGCAGGCTGCCATCGGATTCTCCGCCCTGGATCAAACACTGGACTTCAAGGTGGCCAAGGCAGGAGACAAGATCGCCCTGCACCTTACGCGCGATCTGGTGTTCAATGGAAAGACCATCATGCCTCGCGGCACCGCGTTGAGCGCGACGATTGTTGACGCAAAGGACGGGAATGCGGTTTCGATCGTGCTCGGTAAGGCGACTCCCAAGCCGGGACAGGACGTTCCGCTCATGGGCATCATCGCGGCGGTGGCGACTCCGCCCGACGATCTGTCAGGAGACGCGTTCTACTCGATGAATCACTCCAACGAGCCGACGCAGCGGACTGCAAACGCGCCGATTACGTCAAGCGCAAGCTCAGGCGCTGCGGTCCAGACCGCGAACCTGAAACGCGCGAACGATGCGAAGTCGAACCTGCAGGAAGATTCAAGCGGCGCGATCGGGATCGATGGACTGAAGCTGAATTGGGTCCTCAACAAGCCTCCCGCGACCACGGTCATGACCGCCAAGAAGAAGAACTTCAAGCTGCAGAGCGGGACGGAGGTCCTGCTACGTATGGCGCCTCCGCAGATGTAACGCCGAAACTCTCGCGAATGAACAAGCTTTTTTCCGAGCGGTCGCGATTCAGACATAATTGCAACTGAGCTATGCATCGGCGCCCGAATGATGACCGCCCCCAATGAAATTGTTGCTCGGCGTCTCCTTAAACAGGCAGAGTGGTGCGAAAGAATGGGCTCACGCCTCTACTCGACGCTGTTGCGCGAAGCCGCATCGGATGTCCGTGCCGGGGGCGTATGCTGCGCCGTCTTGCATGACCATCACGACGATCCGCCTGACTCCGCGCTTGGCCTGCGCTTTCTCGGAGCTGTCCACCGCCTGGTGCTGCAAAAAAAAGCTCCACACCTGGCTGCCTGTTATCCGTCGGCAGGGGGCGACAGCCGTTGTGATGAGCTCTGGCCCGCGTTTCAAGCCGTTGTGCGACAACATACAGAAATCTTACGCGAGCTGGTGCGTCGCCCCGTGCAAACCAATGAAGTGGGCCGCTGCGCGGCTTTGTTAGGAGGATTTCTTGAGGTCGTGCGCCGCACCGGTCTCCCGCTGCGGCTACTGGAAGTCGGAGCTGCAGGCGGTCTGATCCTGCGCTGGGACCATTACCGCTACGAAGCGGGTGATGAAGGTTGGGGCGATCGCGGTTCCCCGGTGCGCATTTGCGGGGCGTTTGCCGATGTGCATCCGTCATTCGACGTGGCCGTGAAGATAACCGAGCGCCGCGGCTGCGACGCTTCACCGATAGACCTGTGCACGGAAGAAGGCCAGCTCACGCTGCAGTCGTATATGTGGCCAGATCAGGTGGAGCGCTTTCGCCAGCTGGCGGCGGCCATCGAGCTTGCGCGCCGGGTGCCCGCCCAGGTGGAGCAAGCGAATGCGGCGGATTGGGTCGAGTCTGCGGTGGCTCACGGCATTTCTGGAGTGGCGACGGTGGTCTACCACTCGATTGTGTGGCAGTACTTGTCGAATGGCGACCGCGCGCGTTTCAAGCGCGTAATGGCCGAGGCAGGACAGGCCGCCACGCATGACAGTCCGCTGGCCTGGCTTCGCTTTGAGCCAGCCGGCGACGTCGCTGAAGTCCGCTTGCAATTTTGGCCGGGCAGCGAGGACCGGTTGCTCGCCCAATCCGGTTTCCACGGCAAGCCCGTGCAATGGCTGGGACGCGGGCACTAGACATTCCAAAGGATCGTGAACGAGCGTCAAAAGAAAGGCACATCCGCGCTCGCCCTAATGACGTGCATGGCCTACGGCAACCACATAGCCATTCCTAACGAAATGGTCTTCCTGGAATGCAATCAAGAAACCGATCTGAAGGTTCGGCGGGAAGCCTAGTGCGGCTTCACCGTCGCGTGATGGCTCAGGCTCCAGACATATGCAGCTAGCGCTTTTACCTGGTCATCCGTAAGTTGCGCCCCGCCCGAAGGCGGCATGGTGCTGCGATATTGCTTCGGTTGCATCACACCTTTTCTTATTACCTTCGCGATGCCCGTGTAACTGCCGTTGCTCCAGAGCCATTTCCTTGTTGTCAGATCGGGCCCCAAGGGAGAGCCCTTGCCAGTTTCGCCATGGCACGTCATGCACGTGGCTGCGCCCACCTGACCACGGTAGATCCGATTGCCCAGAGCTACCATCTCTCGCGTGACGCCCGCCGGAAGATTCGCGCTCGCTACCCCACCGGCGTCGGGATGCGTGCCTTCGGGAGGCCTGGCGGCAACTCTCACGATGGGACCAGCCGGAGCGGACGCACTCGGGCAAGGGGTAAGCGTTGTTGCATCAGCCGCGGGACCTCCCTGATAGACAATTCGGTAAATTCGTCCGCGGACATCGTCGGACACATAGATTGCTCCGTCCGGTCCCACGGCCAGGCCACTGGGTCGATGTACCGCGCCACTGGGGGTCTTGACTGCCCCGGCAAACCCATCCGCAAATACTTCACACTCACCGGATGCGCGCTCGCCGGAGAGCCCTTGAAAGACGACATTGTAACCGCCCTGTTCGTACGGAGCCCGATTCCAGGATCCGTGGAAGGCGATGAACACGCCGTTACGGTAGCGGGCCGGAAATTGCTCCTTGTCGTAAAGCACCATGGCGTTCGGCGCCCAGTGCGCCGGAAATGCCGCGGTCGGCGGAATCTTGTGTTCGCAAACACCCACCTTCTTCCCGCCATCGCCGCCGTATTCTGGCGCAAGCACCAACTTGGCAATCACGGCATCGTAATAGCACTCGGGCCACCCATAATCGCCTCCCTGCTTCAACAGCATCAACTCTTCTGCCGGCTGCGTCGCTTCTTCCTCCGGTTGATAGAGATCAGGCCAGTTCGCATGCAGCTGATCCCGTCCATGCTGAGTCACAAAGATGCGACCGGCTGAGTCGATGGCAAAGCCTTCTGCATTTCTTATCCCTGTGGCGAAGCGCTCGGCAGGCGAGAACACCTGGTTCGTCTTATTCGCGTCGTAACGCCAGATGCCGCCGCGCGTTGCCAACTCAGTGCATGGGTTGTCCCCGGGTATCCTGGCTTGCCGGTTTTTCGGTTGGCAGGAATTGGTTGCGGTGGCCACATCAACGTATATCAATCCGTCCGCGGCGATCACGAACGGATGCATCGGGTGATCCCCTCCGAGAGGCAAGCCGGAAACGATGGTCTCCGGCTTGCTCTGGGGTACGATTGCGCCGTCGGGAAGCGAATACCGCACGATTCGATCGTTGATCTCGGCATACAGTGAGCCCTTGTATAGGGCGATGCCGAGCCCGCCGGCCCCGCCCGTCTGCGTGGTTTCACCGAAGCGCTCGATGACGCCGGCTTTTCCCGCGCCTGTCTTGTCCTGTAGAGCCACCAGAAACCCGCCTTCGTGTGGCGGCTTGTTTCCGTAATAGACGCCCGACCACGTGTTGACGTAGACCACTCCGGACGCCGACACGGCCATATGGCGGGCGTGACCTATGTCGTCGGCAAATACGGTGGCGCAAAAGCCCGGGGGCAGCCTCAACCCGCTATCGTCGTTTGCGCAGGCTTGGCCGCTGCTTCCTTGATCAGGGTGGGGGCGGTCTTGAGCCGGCATCAAAGCACTACCTAGATACAATGCTGCGGGCAACACAATGGCAGGCAACAGCGGTTTGTACAAGCTGTTCAGTTTCACTCAACACTCCCAAAGATCGACAAGAGATGCAGGTGCGAGAATGGCAAAAAAATATAACATAGTTATCGCCACCTGACCTGGCGCCCTTTAGCAGCAACGCGAATCATAGTGAAGATGATGAAGGCGCAAATTATGTCCAAAGGGAACACGGAAGGTCAGGGCATCTCTTTGACCGTTGTATTGGGATAGTAGTGCTCGAGGATCTCCCGAAAAGAGGCGCCGTGACGCGCCATGTCCGCAGCGCCGCGCTGACAAAGGCCGATCCCATGCCCTTTGCCCACTCCTTCCAGCAACACCGCTCCGTTCTGATGCTGGGCGGAATAAGAGTTGCTGGGAATCGTCTTCCACCCCAGCTTGCGCGCCAGATTCAACCGCGAGCTTTCTGTTCCCGCAAGGGTTGATGCGTCCGGTTCCGAAACCTCAGCAACCCACTTTTCCGGATGGCGTATGCAGTAGTCACAGTTCACGGCAAAATAAGGATAATCTCGCACCGCGATTCCCAATTCCTCGAGGGAGTGTGTATGGCCGCCGCAGCTCGCGCTGTACATCGCGGCAAATACCTGGTCTTTATAGGCCAGCTCGAGTCCGCGAGTAGCTGCCGTCGCCCGCGCTGCGGGAGACTCTTGAGAGGGAGGCTCTCGCAGGAATTGACAATGTGTGGTGTCGCAAAAGTCGATGTTGCGATGGCGGCCCCTGCCGGCTGCCAGATACGACCGTGCCGCCACTGCTTGCGCTTTTAGTGCCTCCAATGGCGCGTTGGGCGGACTCTCAGCCGCGACCACCGAAGCGACCGCGGTTTCCAAATCCATGCGGACAACCATCAGCAACTCTGCTCCGCCCGAGCTGATCACCAGTCTTCCCTGATAACGCCGTGAAATCTTCTGCGGGATCGACAGGGTGAATTCGGCATTGCCGCCCTGACCATCATCACAAAGAATTGAAGTATGAGTGCTACTCGAGGTCTTGGTTCGCACCACGATGTTCGACGCCTGCCTGCGAATATCAAGACTGCTATTGATCGAGAATCGCTCCTGTTCATGGCGACAGTCCAGCGGCTTGCCGCTGATGGTGGAAACTACAATCTCCTGAGTATGAAACAAACCCAACACGCCGATGCTCACCTCGTTCTTGCTTCGCCATTGCGCTCCTGCTGGCCTGATCGCCATCGCCAACACTGCTGCAATCATGACTGGACGTTTCATCGGCCACCGCCTTTGGCTTCTGTCGCGGCAATCATGCGCGCAGCTACATCTGCCGCGAATGCTCCCGGTCGTCCGTGGACCCGTGCCAGCACCAACACGCGTGGATGGTCGGCAGGTGCTATCACGACAGCCAGTCCATCTCCCGGAGCTTTCTTTGTATGGCTGCATGGCGCCGTTCCCGTTTTGGCTATCGCGGGGATGTCCGGCAAATCGCTGTGCACAGCTTTTGACGTTCCGCTTCGCGCCGACATGGCCATACCACTGAGCACCGGACCGACCGCATCGTCTCTCAGGCTGCTCGCCAGCTCGAAGTAGGCATTCGCAAGACGTGCGGGCGAAGCATGTCCAGATTCGGTCTGCCCGTCCGCTTCAAGCCCGAAACTCTTTAACGTGGGCGCCGCGAACCCTGGCCCTCCATTGGCGATCAGTTGATGGAAGTAAGAGTTGCAGGAAACCGCGATTGCCTCGCGAATCCCCAAGACTCCGTGTCCGCGCGGCAACCAACAAGTCTTCTTCCCGATGCAGCGATACTTTGGAAATCCGTTGTGAGTCCGACGATAGCCCACGGCGAGAAACGGCTTGATCAGGGACCCGATCGCAATCTCTTTGTCCGGTTCTTCCCACCGGCTCGCCAGGACCTGGCCTTTTTGATCGAGGAGGATATAGTTGAGGTCAGGGTCAGAAAAATCGTGGGCCAGTGCGGCGGCCACTGCTTGGGCATGGAGATCGGGAGCCGCGGCACAGGGCGAGGCGGCCCTTGGCCCCAGGCAAAAAAGAACACCAGCGATCGCGGCCAGCTTCCTTGTAGTTATTGCGCCCAACGATAGGTTACCGTCTGTTGGATTTTATCCCGGCTTTGCCGGATCGCAACCTCCTCGGAATCGACTTTCGCAAACGTGCGACTGAAGCTGGCCAGATTGCCGGAAAAGAATTGTGGCTGGGTTTGCGACGCTGCGGAATTCTGGTCTGCCAGGGTAGTCAGCCGGTAGAAATTCTGCCGTTCCCTTGAGTGACTGAACTGTGCAGCGTAGTTCAGCGGTTGTGGCGGTGCCGGATTGTTGGTTTGCAGCACGGAGATGAGAAGGCCCGTGTCATTCGCGAAATAGAGCAGCTTGCCGCGCACAGCGACTGCAACCGGCGCGAGACCGTCCAATTCGTAGTAACCGCCGGCATCCTGCAGTTCCCTCCACTGCACTCCCAGGCGTGATGCCGTGATGCCGGGCGCGACGACATCCTGGACGGCCTTTTGCACCTTGCTCAAGTCCCAGTCCACCGCAGCGGACACCACCGCCAGCGACGGAATGCTCAGCAGCACGCCGTCAGTATTTTTGTGCGTACCCTGCACCACGAGCATCGCTTGGGGTCCAGCTCTTTCGAACTCCTTCTGTAATTCCGTGGCCGCGTTCTCGGTCCCGGCACGCGTAACCGGTTCAACGTCGATTCGAGTTTCCAGATCCGACCCGCTACCGGTGGCTCCTCCTGTGAGCTGCACCTGGGGAGCAACCTTGTCCGTAATGGTCGCGGTGACCCGGGGTGTAAGGATTTTGCCAGTCACCGCAGTCAGGCTGGTTTTCGCATCAGCAGCTCCGGCCTGGTAGAAGCCATGATCATTGGGAACAAGGCGCAGCAGCGCCGTGACCGCCTGTGCCGGCTGGGTGATTGAAGCCTCGTCGTCCACCGTCTTCTTCGGCAGGATCACCCGCTCCTCGCGATAGACTGGGCCTTCGCGATACAAGTCCGAGACGGCACTCGAATAACTCTGCATCTCGGTGATGTTCTGCGGCAGCCAGTAAGTGCGGAAGTGGGGAGTCACGGCAATCTTTTCCATGTGCAGCACCATGCGTAGGTCACCTGGATTCGACGGCGCCGCAGCCAGCGCATGTGTATACCATTCTTCCTCACGCAGAGATCGTGCCTGGCTCCCGCCAAGCAGTTCCAGGGCGCCCGCGACCAGGTCCTCTCGGGTGCCGAGCACCACGTAATCGTCCACGACGGCAAAGGCCACGACTCGTCCTGATTCCTGTTCCGTGCGCGTGAAGAAGGCCTTACCCGCTGCGGTCCGCGATTCAAACTTGTTGCGCGATTGCCACAAGGGTGACTGAACGAAATTTCCCGACGAAACCCGGCCCACGTAGAGAAATTCCAGCTTGCCAACGTCGTAGATCGCGAGCGCGCTCTCTTTTCCGGCAACATCGGTGACAAACTTCATGTCCTGTGGTACCCCGGTGGCTTTGGCAAAGTCTTCGGACGCTTTGTGCAGGCGGAGGAAAAGCCGCGAGTTAGAGAACACGCGATAATCGTCGCTCTTCAGCCATTCCGCTTTTTCCGGCGAGGCGCTCCAATCCTTCAGCATCCCGGAGAAATCCTTTGCCTCAATGTAGAGCAGGGCGCCTTCCGGCATCAGTTGATCCAGCGGTTTGGCTGGCCCAGCCGCAGATTGGTGCAAACCCCAGCCGATAATCCCGGAGACGCATAGGACGACAAGTCCGATCATGTATTTCTTCTTGAGTCTCACTGGACGCCTCCTTTCGACGCCGCGTCTCCAGGCCCGGCGGGTTTGGCCGTTGTCTGGTCCACCAGCCGCGGATGGACAATGTGTTCCTGTTCAAGGTCCTTCTGTACGACGGGCTGACGCGCAAGGTTGGTCCTGCGACGTCTTTGCATCGCGCTTATCTGCCGGATTTCCCGGTTGATCTGCGCCTTGTTGGCAGAATCGGGCTCCACGTGATACGCATTCCTGAGATAGGTAAGCGCCTCGTCCGGCGAACCGGTTTTATCGAATGCCTGCCCTACATCGCGCAAGACTTCTGCCCGCGCCTGCGAGGACAGATTCGTCAGCCCTCGTATGGTCTCATCCGCTGTAGTGTCCTGGTCCTGCAATGCGAGATCTTCATCCTCATCTTCCATGCGCCGCCTGGAAAACGCGGCGCCCAGCATGCTGTTCTCGAGGTAGGGCTTCATAGCGGCAATCACCAAGTGGTAATCTCCAGCATCGAAGGCGGCCTTCATCAGCGGCACACGGGCAGCATCTCCGCTGGGACGGTCCTCGAGAGCGCTTCTCAGCAGAATGATGCGCGTGGGTGCCGGCTGTCCTTCAGCCGATTTCATCCGGGCAGCAAAGAAGAATGGCTGATTGGCCTCCACTGAATTAATCTGCTGGCCGGAGGCAATCAGGTTCAGCTCTTTACTGCCCAAGTCCGCTCCCGCTCCAGTCAACGACTGGGCCGCTGAAAGTCTCGTTTCATAGGAAACCTCGGTACTACTGGCCACACTCACGAGATCTTTGCGCGCTGCATCGGCATCCTGATTGGCAGCGATGCGGGCCTGCGCCAGGCGCACGTGGTAGTCGGGGTTCCACGGTATCGCTTTCACCAACTCGTCCAGGAAGCTCACTGCCTCAGCTGGATGTCCGTTGCGCACCAGCAGCGCGGCTGCCGGGTCTTGGGCTTCGAACGGATTGCCCACCACCAACGTCATCCTCCGCAGGAGCGCTACCCCCGATTGCAGATCGCCGGCCTGAATGCGGATGTCAGCCAGTCCAAGCATGTTGGCCGTGTTGAGATTGTGATTCTCAATCTCGCGGCCGAAGACAAACTCCAGTACTTTCCGGGAGGATTGCTTGTCTCCGGCTTTCTGCAACTCAGTGGCGGCCTTGCGCAGAGTCTCGGAAGCGGGGGCATGCTCGGGGTCGCTGCGGAAGCTCTGGAGAAGAGCATCCAACCCGCCTGCCTGCGCCGCAAGCCGGATCTGTAAAGGTATCAGCGCGGACTGCTGTAATTCGCGCGTGGCTTGGGGAAGGGCATTCAGCTCGTCGCGGGCACGATCATACTGTCTGGTCTTGTAGAGATATTGCAGCCACTGCACCTGGAGATTCGCCAGCGCTGATTGCGCGGTCTCGCGCGAAATTCCTTCACTCGTCTGCACCTGACTCTGCGCTCCCTCCAGCAACGCATGGTAGATAGGCTCAGGCTCGACCTTCAATGCGGAATCCGGTCTAACGAGCTGCGTCAGGAGGGATTGCCGCCAGGAGGCGTTCGCGGAAAGTTCGAGTGCCAGGTCGGTATTGGTGGTGGCCGATGCCAGCCTGGTGCTCTGGATCAAGGACGCCAGCCGATAGTTCCCGTAGGCTTTTACGTAGCTGTGAAGAATTTCCAGCAAGTCAGGCTGGAACTGCGCCAGCAGTTTGCGACTGGCAAGACTATTGACGGTCGCGGAGTAATCACCCCAGAAGGTCTGAGGAGTGTTGGAAGCGGTTTCAGCCTTCAGCATGTCTAACGCCTGCTTCCACTCCGCAACCGCGGCATCATTACGTTTTTGTTTCCAATAAATGCCAGCGAGCCGGTTGTGAACGTCGATCCGGTTTGCGTCCAGCTCGAGAACGTGCTGGTAGTCGGTGATGGCACGATTCAGCTCGCCCGCGTCCTCGTAATAAAGAGCCGTGCTGAAATAGGCTGCCGAACGAACCGGCGTGTGTTCCATCTCGGCAGGGAGGAAGTCTTCCGCATCTCCCTTGTGCGCGACGCCAAGATACTCGCCGTAGCGCGATCCGTAATAGAACCAGGTATCGCCCGCGAGCGCTGCCCGCCGGTCGAGCTTCTGGTCGAGCTTCTGGCCAATCGTTTCATCGACAAGAGCCACAACAAAGTCATTTTGGATTTGCGGCGACTTGTCGTCAAAGTACAGACCAGTCAGCGCCGCATATGCAGGACGCCACACGGGAGCTTCAGAACTGCCACGCGCATCCACCGCCGCCAGAGCCAGTTTGGTATCGCCATGAGCAATGATGAAGTTCGCGGCTGCATCACCCCATGCGTCTCCACTCGCGGCAGATTGCACCAGTTGCTGAGGATGCTTCGCGAGGAGAATCTCGAAGTAACGATTCTGGTCCGCTCCGCCCAGGGGTCGGATCGCGTTCATGGCCTCGAGGACCCGCAACTCGTCGTCAGGCCGGCCCGCGAGTTTGTAAATCTGTTCAGCTCGATTGAGATCGCCCAAGGCGCTGTTTCTGCCGAGGACCGTTGCGGCGCGCTCCAGTTGCTGGCCCAGTTCGAAAAGCTTCAACCGGCGGACCTGCAAGTTCTCCAGCTCTTGCGGCGAAGAATAGGATTTCGGCGTGCTGAGCAGCCTCTCGTACGTCAGCTTGGCCTCTAGTTCAGGGATCACCGCCTTCTGCGCCGCGGGAAGCAAGAATTCGAAAGCATCGTTGCGCGACAGCGACGAGTTCTTCGCCTCCAGGGAACGAGCAAATGCCAGCTTTTCTTCCGGCGTGAAATAGCGATCGGCTGTCGCACCCATCTCACGCATGCAGGCTGCCATGCCGCTGCGCGCAGCTTCGTTGCGAGTCCGCAGCAAATTGTCACGCAATTCACGATTCGTAACCGCCTCCAGGCCATTCTTTGCTACCTGCTGGAGCAACGAGGGGAGCTGCTTCGCGCCTTCAAGTCCGGCCTGCAATTTCTGGTATGCTGCCTCCTGTTGACGCAGCCGCGTCATGATGCGCGTATAGGTCCGTGCGCCGTTGTGATTCTCCGATCCCGCCAGTACATCGCTACCTGCCGCTGCGATACCTTTCTCGGCATAGGTGCGCGCGGGCGCCAGCATGCCCCAGCCTTCCAGACGCTCGGCCACCGTGAAGTATTTTCCCGGCGCTTCGGGATGACCATCGATGAAGGCTGTCCGCAGGGCTTCAACAACGAGATCGGTTTTGTTTTCTCGAGCCCTTACTTCGGCTACCTTCTCCATCCAATGTGAATCGTGGTAGGTGAGCTCATATAGCTTGGAATAGTCGGAAGCCGCTTCATCGAAACGCATCAACCGTTCGAGCAGCGCGGCGCGTGAGGTCAGGAGGTCGGTGCGATCAGGTCGGATCTTGATCGCCTGTGCGTACGTTGCGATCGCCGCGTCGAAATCCTCATAGTTGGTTTGCAGCCGCGCCAGGACCACAGCCCAGCGTGGATCCTTGGGCGAGGCGACCACCGTCTTGCTGTAAAAATTCAGCAACTGGTCTTTGCGCTGGTAGCGCTGTGCGTAAAAGGCCGCCTCTGTGGTCAATCCCGCGTCTTCGGGGTAGGCATTGATGATCTCGATATACTGGTCCACGCCTCCGGGATAATCCTTGAGCGCAGTCAGCGCCGGGATGAGTCCCCGGCGAAGCGTGGCCACACGGTTCTTGCGCTCATCAGACGCAAGCGATGATTTTTGAAGAAACTTGATTTTATCGAGATAAAAGTCACGTAGTCCGGCCTGGTCTCCTGCGCGGGCGTAGGTGTCAGCGACCGCCGCCATGTACTCGCCGTTGTAAGGCGAATCGGTCAGCAAGGTCACCAGAAGCGCGCGCGCCTTGTCATACTGGCCTACTTCACTCAACTTTCGCGCCGCCTCGTAGGTAAACTGGGTTTTCAATCCGGGGTAAGCGTCTTTTGCCGCCTGCAACAAGACATCAATTGCGCGCTGCTGCATCTTATTGCGCCAGTAGAAATCGACAGTGGACCGGACCACACCCAGGATCTTCGGATTCTCGCGATAAAGTGCTTCCAGGTTTTTCTGAGCAGAGCCCAAGTCCTTCTTTTGTTCGTAGAAGCTGACCAGAGCATAGCGAAGCTCCAGCCGCCGGATCGGATCGCTGCTGATCGCCGCCTGCCGCTCCAGGGCATGCTGCCGCACCGACTCCAGCGACTTCTCCCGGGCGATACTTTCAATGCGTTCCAGGACTTCTACCGAATTGCTGCTATCCAGAGCAGCCGTAAGAAGAGCAGGCAGGTCTTGCTTGCGCTGCTGAGCCTCCAGCACGGCAATGCGCAACTCGATCGCCGGCAGATCAAACTTGCTCGACGTGACCGCTTTGTCGGTCGCGGCGTCCACGAATGCCCTGGTGGATTTGCGTGCGGCAAGTACCAGCAGGCGTCCGCGCGATTGCGAATTCTCGCCGTCGGCCAGGGCGCCCTTTATGTACTCATCAACAGCTTTTGGGTAATCGTGCCGGTTCTCATAGATGGCACCGATCTGGTAGCAATACAGCGTCTCGTCACCCAGCTTGCTCCGGCCCTGGTTCAGGAGGCGCAATGCATCGTCGAAAAAGTAATAGTCCCAGAAGACCGTCGCGGCGTCCTCATAGCTCTGCGGCTTGCCGGGCTCAGTTTCGGGCATCTGGTTCCAGTAGAGCGCAGCCTGGTTGAACTGCTCGCGATCTGAATAAATATCGCCGATGCGGGCCATGGTGTCGCGGTCCGCAGGGTTGGCCTTCAGCAGGTTGGACTCCAACTCGACCGCGAGACTGGTGCCCTTCGGATCGAAGTAAGCCAGCGACCGGTAAATTGAAGAGGCGCGCCGGCCAAGGTCAAAGTCGGCAGGATATTGCCGGGCAACAGCCAGAATCACGGGAGCGCCCACTTCAAAATTCGACCGCCAGAACTCCGCTTCGGCTACAAAGCGCGCCGCTGCAGGATTCGATCTGGTTTCAGCCGTCCAATCCGGCTTGGCGGCGATGGTCCTTCTCACGCCTTGTAGCTCTGATTCCAGCTTGCCTGTGCGCGAGAGAAATTCAAAGAAGCGATTGCGCAGATGTTCGTCCTCAACCCAGTACTGCCGCAGCAGGGCTTCCCATGCAGCCGGATTCCTGAAGCCCGGAGTGTCGTACAGGCTCATCAGGTTTTCGACGAAGGTCATGTTGTGGGGGAAACGTTCGTGCGCAAACAGATTTACTTCGAGACTGATCTGCTGTGGCATGCCGATATCATTTAAGTAGTGCTCGAGCTCGCTGCCGGAGAAGATCTTCGCCACCTGCTGCGACAGCGCGCTCAGATCCTGGTTTTTCTTTTGGCGCAGGTACCAGCGGGCGAGCTTGTGATACCAGTTCGTCCCCGGGAATTGCTGGATGGCGCGCTTATATACGGCTTCTTCTTCGGTCCCCAGCCGGTTGCTGTCAAGGAAATCGGCGAAGCGTTCGTAGATTCCGGGATCGTTAGGATTGCGGTCTAGTTCTCTCCGCCATACCGTGAGCGCAGCCGGGACTTGATGTAACGAGACGAGACGTGAGATGTAGCGATCCAGCACGCGCTGGTATTCAGGAGAACGAACCCCGTGCTGTCGCTCGGATGCCGCTTTTGAAACGGTAAACGCGGCCTGATTGGGTTGTTGGCTCCGAGACGGTTGGGCTGCGTCCTCACTTTGCTCGCCCTCCCCATTGTCCGGCGAAGGTTCTGCCTGGTTCCGCGCAGGCGCCGGCGCTTCACGGAGATACTCGCCCAAAGGCACGCCCTCGGCTTTGCGCGCCAACTCCTGCAACATGGAGTCATAGATCGCAAATTCTTCCTGTCTATTCCCGGTACGTGCGTAGGAGTCAGCCATCAGCAATGCGACCTGGTTGCGTTCCTCCGCGGCGGGAAATGCGGCCATGAATTCGCGGCCGGTGCGGATGACTGCATCGTCTTCGCCATAGCCGGCGTACGCTTCAATCATTTTTGCGTGAAGCGCCGGCCGCGACGCGGCGTTCGGGAAACGCTTGTCCAGCAAAACCAGCAATTCCGCCGCCCGCGAGCGATGAAAGTAGGGGACGGCACGCTGTTGTTCCTCAGAGTAATTCTGCGCAGGATCAGTGGTATTCAGAATGAGCGAGAGTATGCCGTTCAGATATCCTGGACCGGTATCCATGGTCCCGATGTCCCTGTACATGGAAAGATCGCCCGATCCGAAGGCGAACTGTTGCTCGGGTGCGGCCAGCAGGATGCCGGTAAGACCGGCCAGGGCTTTCTCCGCCGCCGAAGTATCGTTTCCGGCGCTGCTGTAGAGAGCGTAATAATAGCGTGCTGCCTCAGGATAAAGATGAACATCATCCAACAGGCGGGCGGCTGTGTAGAGCTCCTGCGGAGTCCAGGCTGCGTGCCGAATGTCTTTTTGCACCCGATAGTCAGTAATGGCCTGCTGCGCCGCCTGTAGATTCCCCTGCTGCTGGTAGTAATAGAAAATCCGCGCGGCGGCATTGAGGTCGTCGGGGTTGCGGGCCAGCGTGGCCCTGGCCTGATCGAGGAATTTGCGCTGACTGCGAGTTTCGCGCAGCAGATCGAAATAATCCTTCACCAGTTCCGGCGGCCAGAGCGGCTGAAAATCCTTGTCGTAGATGGCAAGACCCTGTTCGACCGAGCCCTGTCTGTAAGCGATCAACGCGCGCGTCTTAGTGGGAAACATCTGATCGTCAGGAAACCTGGCATGGTAGCGGGAGATAAGCTCGTTGGCTGCCTTGAAATCCTTTTGGGCGAGCAGATAATCGAAATAGCGTCCATAGAGTCCCTTTTCCTGGGGATAGCGCGCTAACCAGGCGTTGTACTGCTCTTCGAATACGCTCCGGCTCAGAGCCTGTGCATCAATTACCTGGAAGATTCGTTCGAAAGCGGTCCACGAACGCTGCTCGCTCACGCCTGTATGTTTCTCAGAGGCCGGCGAAGGCATGCCGCCGAGCGCGGAAAGTGCGTTAATCTCATCCTGCGGACGATGTCGCCGGTGATAGAAATCGGCGAGCGCCAGCTGCGCTTCCGACTTGTCGGAAGCATTCTGTAAATACAGCTTCCAGTCGGCTTCAGCGGCGGTGAAGTCCAGCTTGCTTTCTTCTTCAAGTGCCTTCAGTGAATAAAGATCGGCCTGTTGCGGGTGCTGCCTGATGAGATCACCCAGAGCGAGCACCGTCTCCGAAGGCGGACGGCGGACAGTCAGGGTTCCACTTGGCAATGAGACCGTACGGAAGATCGCCGCTTCCATCAGCGAGTGGGCCTCGATGTTGCGGAGCCAGTCCGGCAGAGCGGCTCGGGCTGCCAGCATGCCCGCAGCTATGGTCAGTGAGATCAAGGAGGTCTTGAACAGCGCTCTACGGGAGAACTTCAATTTGCACCTCCTGAGTGCCGATGTTGTGAGCGACATCCTCTGCCGTAACCGTGAGCCTGTAACGGCCGGGAGCAAGCTCTGGCGGAACAAGAATTTCCCCGGTACTGGCAGCTTCATCGGGGTTCCAGCGGAGGGGGACCGGGGCCGCGCCCTCAAGTTGCGCGATCAACGTCCGCGTGGTCTCTGAAGCGTGGATCTTCAGATGAATGCGCTCGCCCCTTCGGATCCGTTCTCCCGCAAGCACAATCCTGACCACAGGTGGCTTGCTGGCGATCACGAAAGTCTTGGCTTCGCGGTAGAGATTGCCGTCGCGATCCCGCAGCACCAGGCGCACGGTGTGCGTTCCGTCCTGAAGATCGAGCGGAGCAAGAAAGCGCGTTTGCCAGACATCTTCCTTCCCGAGGTAACGCAGCGGCTTAGTCAGCCCAAAAGGAAACAGAGCAACCACTGACACGATCGCCGGGTCGGTGTGCACGCGCAGTACTGGATCGCCCGGCCGAATCACCCGCGGCCGCAGCAACGCGCGCGGCACCGCCAGAAATGAAGTGTAGGGGGTCACGAACTTGTATTTGCGCGAGAGACGGATAATCTCGTCGATGCTGGCGCTGTCTTCGCCATCACGTTCGATCTTTTCCAGCAGCGCATCGACCCGTGCCTTGGCCCAGAGTCGCGGCAGTTGATCGTGCTCGAGAGATTTCCCGGGAAGGTCTGCCGCACCGTGGACGGTAAATGCTTCGCCCTCGCGCACGCCGTGAACATCAAAGCTCACCTTCGTCGCTGGAGCCTTATAGCGGCCCACCCAGGCAGCCATCGAGCCGGCAAAGGAGGTCTCCTGCAACGGGTAGACGAGGTCGAGGGCCGCTTGCGGAGCAATATCTAGTTTCAGCTGGCCGATGGGATTCAGATTCATCTTGGCGATGAATGCATTCAGCTTGAATTCCACCGGCTCGGTGGAAAGCACGTTTTCCATCAGCCCATCGTTGCGTGTCAGCATTCGCAACAGCGCCAGATTCGCGTCATCGCCAACCGCAAAGACGAACAGCTTCGGACGGCTGGCCTCTGGCATTGACTTCCACTGACTTGCGTACCTTGCGGCCAGCTTCCCGCTTTGCAGGGTGCCGCGCGTGGCCGAACCGTCCGTCAACAACACCAGGTAGTTGTTCGCCGGATTCTGAGCGCACTGCGCCAAACCGGCATCGAGCGCGCCCTGCAAATCCGTACCGCCGCGCAGACGGCTATTGCGAACAAACTCGGTCGCCTTTTGCAGGCTCACCGGAGTCACACCGCTCATGCCCGGCTGAAAGGGCGCGATTTTGCTGTTGAAGAGCAGCAGATTGAAATGATCTTGTGGCCCAAGCGAATGCAGAAGCTGCGTCATGGCCTGGTAGCTGCGTTCGAGCTTGTCCCACTGCATGGAGAGCGATGTGTCCATCAAGACCACTACGTTGTGCGCGGGGCGTGGTTGATTCTGTGCCGCCGCACCCTTGTTGGCGAGCAGCGCCTCGATTTCAGCGAATCCGGGTTCGTTGTCGCTGCGCTCCGGGGACACTTCAGTCGGGTTCGGCTGGCCGGAATCGGGATTGCGATACGTGAGGATGTGCAGCGTATCGGCGGACCCGGAATCAAGCGCGTACTGCACGCTGAAGTCCTCCGTCAGGTTCACGTTATCGCCGCTGAACTCACCGACAATACTATTCGCATTCTGCTGCGTGATCTTCAGGGGGTACACTGTGCTTCCCAGCCTGAACTCGCGAATGGGATGAGCGGAGTGCAGTTCAAAATGAATGATGAGCTTTCTGGCGGTCTGGGAATGATAGGCTTCCGGTTTGAGTGGAACGCCGAAATAGGATTTAAAGATCTCGACCGGAATGCTTTCGTGATATTCGAACTCCAGCCGCTTTGTCCCATAGGCAGGTATGGGTACGATCTTGGCGCTGAAGACCGCCGTACGTCGCGCTTCAGTGGCAGTGCGCTCTCCCAACTGGAGCAAGCCAGGATCGATCGACTGCTGCTTCAGCTCGTTGTAGATCTCCTCCGCCCGCTTGCGTTCCAGTATCACCGCAGGAATCCGCACCGGACCGTCCCAGGTGGCAAAGTCGGAGACCACCGCGTGACTGTTCAGAGCGAAGACATAGTTTCCTTCCTGGATGCCACCCGTATGGTTGGCAAAGATCTGCTTCACGAAGACGCGCGCATCAGAGTTATCGATGCGGACCGTGATCTCCATCTCTTCCAGCGAGAGCACGGCCGGATCGGGCTGGGCTTTATCTCTCGGGATCAGCACGCCAGCATCGCCCCAGGACAGCGACACCAACGCAAAGAGAATTACGATTAGCTTAGGCATCCGTTTCATGGAAGGTTGTGCTCCGGTATGCGAACAAGGCCGTTGTCTGTTCCCACGTAGATGAAGCCGTTCCCGGCAGCCAAGGCAGTCACAGTGAGGGAAGGCAGGCCATCCGTGATGACGGTCCACCGATTGGTGCTTCGATTCAGACTGTAAAGCCCCTTGCCCAGTGTGCCAGCCAGGACATGATGATCGGTGGCCAACATGGCGTTGGGATAGACTTCAAATTTTGCAGTTGCGATGTCGAGCGCCTCGAAGCGCCCATCGCTCAGCATGCGCACGATACCGCCGCCATAAGTGCCGACGATCCAGTCATCGCCAGCCCGCACTACGGCAGAGATCCAATTGTGGGTGAGCCCGTGTGTAGTGACGGTATAGTTGGCCGCAACGTTCTCATTTTCCAAAACCGAGATTCCGCCCAGCGTGCCCGCGATCACTTCCTTCCCGTGGGCAGCGACCGTGTAGACGTGGTTGTTCACAAGTCCGTGGAACGCGTATAGGCTGTGCGGACCGGACTCGTCAAGAAAAGTCAGGCCGGCCGCCGTCGCCAGCACCATTCCTTTTCCGTAGGGCGCCGCATCAGTCACGTGGTCAGCCAGCAGGCCATCTCTGCGTCCCAGAACCTGCTGCTTGCGGCCAAACTGATCGAAGAGCACGAGTCCGTTGGCGGTCGCTACATTCATAGCGCCTTCGGGGGCACTGGGAACAATGCGATTGATGCAGAAGAGATTGTCATCTTCTATATGGCGCACGCTGCGCAGCCCGGGCTCGAATACATCGAGCCCGCGGTCAAAGTATCCGACCCACAGCCGGTTGGAGCTGTCCAAAGCCAGCGCGGAGATATTGCGGTCCGCAAGTAATGTGCCGTCGCGCGATAGGAGGACGCGCTGCCAGTCGCCGTGACGAGCTTCGCGTTGATAGAGTCCGGTTGGAGCTACAGCGTACAGCGTGTTGCCCGCAGAGAAGATCTGCTGCACGTTGCCGACGCTCTTCCCGGGCGGGCGAAGCAGCCCATTCAAGCGCCTGGCTTCAGGATCGATCTCAGTGATGCCATCTTCAGTTCCCACCAACAGCGCCGGCCCGACCGAATACAGGGCGCGAGCAAACAGCTTGGGCGCCAGGACTCGGACAAATCGCCCGCCGTCGAACTCCGCAATTCCCGCCGCAGTGCCGACGTAAGCTCTATCGTTCCCCACCGCAATTGAAAACACCTGAGGATCGGGCATTCCTTCGGCTTCACCGAAAGTCTCCACACGGCCTGCGATCCAATGCATCACGCCTCGATCCTGCGTTCCCACCCAAAGATCGCCTTCGTTGCCTGCCAGTTCGGTGACCTGTAAGCCGCTCAGGCGGGGATGAAACGGCCTCAACTTCTGTCCGTCATATATCAGTACGCCTCGTTTGTGTGTCCCCAGAAGCAACTCGCCTGAACCAAGAGGAAGAATGGAGGTAACGGTCCTGGCGTCTGCATCGACAGGCAGGATCTGGCGGAAGTCGGTGCCGTTGAAGGCCAGCACCCCTTGGTTTGCCGTGACGATCAATAGCTCGGGAGTCTTGGCATCCTTGAGCACTCCGGCCGTGATGCTCAGCAGCGGCGAAGCCGGGAGCTCCTGACCCGGACGATAGTGCTTCAGCAGGATTCCGTGGGCGTCATACTCAAAGAGCCCGGAAGCGCCGCAGAGAAAGAACTCGCCTTTGAAGGCGGCGGCCCCGGAGAAAGCTGCGGGAGCGCTGATCCACTCAAAATCGGAGCTGACCGGGGAAATTCTGCGGATGCTCAGCCCCACCTCGCTTGTGCTTTGCACTTCAACTGCTGCCGAGCGCAAGGCTCGGCCCGTCTGCCAGTACACAAATGCACCGGACGCCACGGCCAGGATCAGGCCTACGACGATCACGGAGCGCCAGCGAAGGCGGCCAAGCTTTTTCATGGAGTGATGTGCGAATATACAACCTGAGGCCATGATGCTGGAAGTTCTCCTGCGAGTCTCATTAGTGCTGTGACTTCTGGGCTTCACGGCAAGGGACAGAGCAGTTCAATATCCAACCAATAGAGTTGCTCAAATACCCGGATTCGCGTCTTGGTGAGGAAAAATTTGTGTCAAAAAATGGACGTGCGTGTCACGCAACGCACGAGCCCGAGCGGCGCCCCATGTTGTCTGCTCCGATCGGGGGCAGACTCTTCTGGTAGCTCTTCCCGCCACGCACTTCCGCCGCTCATGGATCGGCGATAGCCTTGCATTTCATGCGCCCGCGGCGTTTCGATTAGGGGAAGCCATCTGAACTCTTCTCCTGGTAAACTTGTCTGCGCTGAGAGCAGTCTTCGAGAAATTCTCAGCACGGGGCGATGAATATGGCACAGCCGTTGGTAACAACCGTCACGATTGACGGCGACAAATTCCACGCCCTCTCGGCAAGCGTTTCGTTCGCTACCACAAGCGATCGCGCAGGCATGCCGATGATGGGAAGCTTTGTTCCTGCGATTGAGATCAGCGTTGATCTTCACGACAACATGCAGTTTGATTTACTGAAAAAACTCTTTGACCTGGCCAAACTTGTGACCAAGGACAAGATCAAAGACATCAAGATCGAGTTCTGGAAGGATGACGAAGGGCAGGACGCGATTTGCACTTATACACTCAAAGGGTGGATCAGCCACTGGAGCACCAGCAGCGGCAACGGAGGAAATCACACTCTGCTGATGAGCATTCAGCCGGCTCTGGATCAGAACAACTATTCGGATCTCGCCATCAGCAATTAACGGGGCAGGGCGCCACGGCGGGATACCGTATACGTTGGGCGAGAGTCATGGCCGTAGAGACGCGGTACTGCCGCGTCTCGCGTTAACCCCCTTCACGCTCTATCGGGACAAATACGGGGCACTCGCATCCAGGGGAGGTGCCTCGTTCATGGCCCGGGCAGTGAGACGTGGCCGTGCCACGTCTGTACGCCGGCTTTTTTGATCTGGCGAGATCTCTTGTTGCCTTCATGGCAGCCGGAACGGGCTGAAGTCTCCCAACTCCGGGATACCGCGCAGGAATTTTTCGATGCGGTCCCTGGCTTCACTTACTTTGGCGGCTCCTTCGCGCGCGGCCCGGAGAGCAGCCAGGGCGACCTCAATGTCGCGTTCGAACTCGTCGGCAAGGCGACGCGCGTAGGTGATCTTCTCCCCCACTAGTTGTTTCAGCTCCTTCTCGTACTCCATCATGATTTCGACTGCCTTATCGGTCAGGTGGAAATGGCTGTCGAGCCAGCTTATGCCCAACCCCGCGACGAAAGTTAGGCCCACGACTGCAACGAAGGTCATCACGACCGGAGCGCCGGCGACCCCAGCGGTCACGATGCCAGCCGTCGCTGCCCAAGCGGTCAGATTGACGCCTGCCGTGACCCCAATCGCAGTGGCGAGGGATGCTTGGGCGATATGGCTGCTGATTTTCACACCCAGACGCGCCAGGGACCATTCGTCGTGGAGGATTTCTTCGAGAACATCCAAGGCGACATAAGCGAAGATCGCCACCCGGACTCCTTTGGCGCTATCTTCGATAATCTCTTTGGTTCCGACGACGAACGCGGCCGCGATGCGGTGTGTGCGCAAATAGCGAGGTGCCGGCTTGTAGTTTCGCGCGCCCGGCCAGCCTTTAAAAATGAGATATTCAACGCCACGAACAACCTTGATGTAGGCATCGCCGGTCATACCCATAAGGTAGATTTGGAACCCGGCGCGAAAACCGTCCTGCAACGTCTGCTTGAGAGTCACGCAATCAACGTGGTAGGACTCGTCCATCGTTTTGCATATCTTCAACAGTTCGTTGACGGGCCAGATGTGAATTTCATGATCCTGTGACTGTGACTCTGCCATGGCTTACTCCTGAGGTCGCAGCGGGAAAGATTTCAGCAAGCGTCGAAGCTTGCGCTGAAAGATCTGAGTCCGAAGAATGATGTACCAAAACTCCAGAGAGTTCAACCCCGGTCTAAAACAGCCTTCGCCTGGGCGGTGAATTCCGCCGTATCGTACCTTCCTCCCACTTTGAAGGCTTTGTGAGCGCGACGCACGTCAGCGGAAATACGGTGCCGCGCTCCGTGTTCGTGGCCCAGGCTAAGGCTTCAGGCTGCATTACATCATCGAGAGACCCGCTGAACACGGAATACGTCAAAATGCGCTGCAGCCGGCAAAGGGCCTCAACGACCGTGTTGGTTTGCGAAAAACGGCTCCACAGGCACACAAAGCCCGTGGCCGGGTGCACGTTGGGGTGAAAGACGGGCCGGGTCAGATAGATTTCAAGCGGCATCGCGGGGAAAAAGCGCGCAAACGAAATACGCAGCTCGTGGTCTGAAACCAGTTTGACTTTTCCGTCTTCGAGGATCGGCGCTCGCGTCTCGTGGAGCGCGAGCAGGAATTGATCGCCGCAACGTTTTTTTCTCAGGAGGCTGGAGGGATTAGCCGCGGCCATTTGGCCCAAAATGGTCCATTCATTCTCGATCCGTTGGCGACGCAGATCCATGGAAACTTGCAGACTTCAACCATTCAAGGCAATGGTCGATACCCGAAGGACATCGTTGGGGCGCACACCCTGGTTGGGCAGCGGGCTTTCAAAATCGAGCGAGGTTCCGTTCCATACCACCTGCGGGTCGCCGTCTCCTTGCAAAAGGGAGCCCCGCTCCCGCAGCTCAAACAGGATCTCATCCAGAACCTGCTCAAGAGATTCGTTCTCGTCAATATCGACGTTGTATTTGGTTTCGCCGCCAACCGTATCGAAGTAGATCTGATATTTCGGCATGTTAATTCTCAGGCGACGAGGTGACAGGCGCCTTCAGCATATACGGGCGGAGCGTGGCAGGCAAGTCCTCCACCAGCCAGTGACAGCGGCTGCATTGGCCGTTGGCATTGTCCCAGCATTCGCGACATTGCTGGCGGCCACAACGTCCGCAGCTGCGGAGGTCAACCCGGTCGCCGGTGGTGAGGCAGATCTGGCATCGTCCATGAACAGCGCGAACTCCCAGGTGCTGGTCCCACCAGCGGGCATCGGGCGAGAATGCGGGTACATGATTCTGCTTGCACAGCCTGCATCGCAAATGGTCAAACTCCCAGCATTGCTCGCAGACTACGAACCCGCACCGCGGGCACTCGAAAGACACCACGGAACGCCGCAGCCATCGATTGCAGAGATGACAACGCTGCCCCAAGCCGCTGCTGACCAGCCACCAAACCAGAGCCACCGCGGCGGAAACGGCCACCGCCCACCACACCATGGGCTCATGGTTGCCGCTCAAGAAGCCTGCCACCACGCCGGCTAGACTTGCGAGTGATGCCAATACCACTCGCAGCCAGCTCCGGGAAAGTTCAACCTCAAAAAAGTGCATCAACAGTAAAAAGATCGCAGCGGAGATCCCGCCGGCAAGCCATGGCCAGGGAAGAGGGGCAAGCGTTCCCCCGAACTGTAGAAATGCACAAAAAAGAAAGCAGGCGAGCGTGGTGAGGAGCGAGCGCGCCGTCATGCCACCCCCTTCGGTTGGCCCGGCTCCGGGCCTATCGCATAGAGGTGGTGATCGGGAAGGCCCAATTCGACGAGCGGAGTGTCGATCCATCGTGAGTTGAGATTCAAGGTTGAAATCACTTCGTTTTCAAGAATCCTGTGGCTTGTGCAATGGGGGCAGGCCCCGCGCCTGCGAAGCCAAGCGACTCGCCTCATGGGTTGCCAACCGGATCCGCAGTCAAGACAGCGCGCCTCAGTGCAGATTGGCCAGTCAAGATCCACAGTTTCAGCGCCCTCGGAGTCCAGTAATTCTCGCGCGCTGGCCCGGGGATGGGGAAGCGCAAAGCGCTGCGCTTGGGCAGCTTCATGGAATGGACATCCTTTGCTCAAGGGTGTAGCAAACCGGCGCACTACGGTAGTAGAGCCCAATGAAATCTCAATGGTGCGGGCAGGGCGATCGTTTTCGTTTTCTTGATCCCGGTGCGCGAGCTCGTGCAGGCACTTGAGCCCAAAGTCTACCTGAAGAGCGCCGACGATGGAGGCCATGGTCGGCGTGCTCGGCAGCAGCGTGGTTTCAGTTCTTTGCTGGCATGGGTGGCCGGCGGCAAGGCTTAAGGACAGAAGTTCCCGCCTGCGGCGTGGCGTTAGTTTGCAACAGAAACATGCCGCCTGCCTGCCGGCAAAAAAGGAAACCCTGCCATGCCAGTACTCGCTCCCGCCCAGGCCGCCGTCGACCATTGGAACGTCGAGACACAGGGCAAGCCACGCTGCCTCCATGCGGGCCAAGTCGTTGTCGGCACAAGTCAAAATGAGAGCCACGCCGGCGAGAGACGCGAATCCCAAGTCCGCGATTTCACAATCGTACGATCGCCATTGTGTATCGGGGAACGCGGAGGTGAGGGAAGCGCGCAGAGTCGTTGCTTTCGGGCGGCCACAGTCGCTGCCGTGAAAGAATACGGACCGGGAAAGATTGGAGGCTTCGACGATGTCGGGATCGACTACGATGGCTCGTCCCGCGCCCAGCAAGCCCAGATTCTTCAGAACCTCATTGCCAAGCGCGCCGCCTCCGACAACCAGAAATGTCATGCCGGCCGGGGATGTTCGAGGCAATCGTGCGCCAGCGGTGCGAGAAAAAGACGGCGAGCAGCTAACAGAATTATGCTCAGAGAATGGCGATCTTGCGGCTTTCATGACTTGCAGACTCTTGCCTGAAACATTTTGGCTCACACGCGCGTTTGACACGGCTTTCGCGCAAAGCTAGACTTTCGAGCGTCGGAAAGACCGAGGTCCCGCATGAGCCTGCACCAGACGCTTTATTTTATGTCGCTGGTCGGTGGTATGTCAGGCCTGTTCTCCTGGGGAATTGTACGGTTCCTGGAGGGTTTGCTTCCCAGCCAAACGGATGCATGGGTCTCCGACGTCATCGCCACGACCATCCTGGGCGCATTGATCGGAGGACTCACCGTAGCTTTTTCCGATCGCTATTCCGGAAACCGCATCATGCCGCGGTGGGTCATTTCGGGAACGCTCATTGGTCTAACTGCGGGAGCCGTTGCGGGTGTTTTTGATATTCCAATAACAAATCGTATCGCGCCCTCTTCACCGCTGGCAGCCCGGCTCATTTCCTGGATGATCGCCGGTTCGTTGATTGGATTGGGTTTAGGACTGAGGTGGATTCACGCCAATCGAATGCGAGCTGCCCATGCCTATGTAGGCGGCCTGTTTGGAGGACTGGTCGGCGGCGCGGTCTTCGCCGCGCTGGGCACGCGTGTCCCCGATCTATCACAAGCTACAGGCTTTATTGTCGTTGGAGTCGGTATTTGTTTCGGCGTGACTTTCGCTCCTATTTTGCTTCGTGACGGCGTTTTACAGTTCGTCAGCAGTGGGGATTCCAGGGCCCAGATGAAGTTTGGCCGTTCCAAAAAGGAATGGGAGCTTCAACAAGGCGGCTCTTACAACATTGGGAGCCGCAATCAGGATTTGGGCCTGACTCGATACCGCCCGGACATCGAAATCTTTATTCCCGACGCTGCCATTGCAGCGTGTCATGCGATTCTCTTTACAAAAGATGGGCGTTTTTACGTGGCGCGCCATCCAGAAGCTGGTGGCCAGGCCGGTTTGGCCCGATATATATTGCGGGTCAGGGGCAAGACCATCACAAATTCACAGGAATTATTTAACGCAGATGACATCCTGATTGGCAGAACTGCGCTAAAATTTGTAGCGCGCCGCTTGAATTCGTAAGGAAAGTAAGCTCGTGGTTAGTAAGTCGCACGTCGGACGCGTAGTGATCGTGCTCGTTTGCGTAAGTTACGCAGCAGCGTTCGGTCAAGATCGGCCTCGCCTTAATTTCGCCGATCCGATTCAATTGCTGGATTGTCAGCCGGTTACATTCGTTCCCTGTTTCTCTGCGAGCTTCAACGTTGTCGACAATAACGGCGTACCCGCTGCCGTCAACTTCCCTAAAGCAGATCGCCTGCCCTCTAACTTGACGCTTACGGCCGACGACGTGCCCGTCACAATCTTTTACGCCTCAACCAGTAGTTCGCAGAAGTCGGCTCGCGGCCGTTTGGTCCTGGTCCTGGTGGATATCAGTGGAAGCATGTCCAGGAGGCTGACGAGCGGTGAGACCCGATTCGAGGCAGCCAGGTCCGCCTTGGGTCAATTCCTGGAGACCTTTCAGGATGGCGTGGACGAAGTGGCCATCGTGCCGTTTGAAAGCCATGACGTAGCGGCGAGCATCCGGGCCGCATCTTTCGCACGGACTAAAGAGCAAGCCTTAGCCCAGGTACAGAAAATCCCCGCACCGGAACGGTACAACAATACCGCTTTGTATTCGTCGGTCTCTTTTGGGCTGGACCTGCTGAACGACCACCTGCACTCTTCGCAGAACAACACCGGTTCCACTCCGCCGCAGGCCACGTTGGTTGTCATGACCGATGGAAAGAACGAAGTGTTCGCTGGAGATGATGCGGGGTTGTTGAGTGGGCCCGAGGGCTTGGAAGAAGTTGGCCGGAAGGTTTCGGCATCTCAGGTTCAGGTCATTGGCATCGGCTTCGGCGAGCCCGGAGAGATCGACTTGGGGGCTTTGCGGCGCATGAGCAGCGAGCCGCCCTACATGGCCACCGATGCGGACAGCTTGAGAAAGGCTTTCGGGAACGCTCGCAAGCTGTTGCTGGACCGACTTGAGGTCGCGTTTCTCTCACCCTGGCCGGACCGGGCTTCGCTGGCTGGGCGGAGCATTCGCTTCAAAGCGAACCTGGTTCTCGCCGATGGCTCGAATCTGGCCAGCAACGAAGCGGTTTTTGGAACGCCACAGGTGGGACTGCCTCTGTATTCAGGCAAGGCAGGAGTCGACGAGCTGGCCGCACTCAACCGGCAGATGAAGTCGAATGAGACCGAGTGGCTCACGCTGTTACGACCGGTGTTTGTGTTTCTCGGACTGGGCGCACTGCTGGTGATTGCGTGGTTTTGGATTCCGCGCCTGGTCTGGCCTGGCCAATACGTTGGCCGTATAGCCCTTGCCAAGCCGGCAGGTCGATGGGCAGGTCCTTCCCGAGCCGCGCAGCCTTCTGCTCGCGCGCTCGCGGCAGGCGCGCCGCCTGGATTCGAGCACGGCAAATCCGGATCTCTGGCAAGGTCACCGCAAGATGTAACTGTGGTTCAACCCGCGACCGAGGACACGAGAGTCAGGCTTCGGCGCGATTATGGAAGTTAGCTTGATATATAGTATGAGCGCTTAGAGGAAGCTCGCCATGCCTCTGATCAAAGTTATTCGCAAGGGTGTTACTCCTTCTGTCCGGAAAGTTCCAACCTCCACCTGCGCCGCTGTCATTCCCATGACCCTCGACCGTGTCGGCCGCGAAGCCGCGTCCGAAAACGAACCGCTGCTCAAGATCGAGGACGTGAATGATGCCTTCGCCAAGTTCCAGCCGGCCTTGAGCTTCAAAGCCCATGCCGGACCGGAAGAAACTGAATTCTCCGCCGACTTTCATTTTCGAAGCATTAAAGACTTCGATCCTGAAAACCTGCAGAAGCGGCAGGAGGTTCGCGATGAGAATGGCGCAGTCACCTACCTCCGCAATGACATTGCAGATTTGAAAAAGAACATCGACCTTCTGTACCGGCTTAAAGATCGCTGGGGCCTGCCGGCAGTCCGGCGCGCCTGGGCGAATGCGGCTCAGCGCAAGGAGATCATCGAAGCCCTGGGACGTCTCCGCGGGGAACTGGAAAAGGTAGCCGGAAGAAAAGGTGGTAACTAATGGCACAGACAGCCACGAAGACCCAGACGACCAATGAGATTCTGGGTGCAGGCCCGGCACGGAAGATTCTCGAGGATATTTTTGCAGACCTGCATCCGGCGCTCATCGACGAACGGCACGACATCGCGAGCATCTTCACGCCGCAGACGGCAAGCGAGTTCCTTTCCCAGTTGGTCAACTTTGAAAAGCTTCTGTCAGAACAGGATTCCTACGAGGTCACGGTCAAGAAGCTTCAAACGCAGATCGATCAGGCGGAGAAGGTTCGCGACCAGCTGCTGAACGAAGTCTTCACCCTCGTACGGCCCTTGGAACGCAGCTACCGCGAACTCATGTTGTTCTTCGAGAACTGCAAAGTTCCGGATGGCAAAGTGCGCAAGCCCGTGGAGTTGTTCATCCTGAACGGCGATTCCCAGGCGATGAAGGACGTCTTCAGCATGAACGTAGCCGCGCTCGAGACGTTCGTCAGAACGCGGAACGACAATTTCAACTTCCGCGACGATATCTGCAATCTTGTCGTTCCCGGCCACGTGCCGCAGCAAGTGCGGGAAAAGCTGGAAGACATCGCTAATGCCTGGGGGATGCTGCTGATCGGCGATCTGGATGACGAGCGGACCTTTAAGAATGTAGAACGCAACTTCCTGCCGGGCGGCAAATATGAATTCATGAAACGGCCTGAGGACCGGGCTGCGGCCGACGTTTGCGTCATGGGATACCTGGAGCTCCGGCCCGCCCACTGGTTCGAACGAAACGGCGAGGCCGGGGATGGACTCTACGGTCCTCCGTCTCTGGTCTTTGCGGGCGCCGTAGCCCGAGCCGACGACTCTCAGGGCATCGCGCAAGGGCCCGTGGGATCGCGCTTTGGACAGATTGCAGGGGTGAAGCAGTGCCGCGTCGAGCCGCTTATTGGCGAGATGGAGCACTTGAGCATGGAGCGGCAGCTCATCCCGATCATTCGCGACGCAGACAATCATCTTTGCTTCTTCGGCTGCCGTACCCAGGCAGAAGACCCGTACGGCGTGCTGAAATTCTTTACCTCATACCGCATTTTGCGGTACCTGGAGCGGTGCTGCCGCCATTATCTGTTGCAGGTGGCGGGACAGGTCCTCACACGTGATTTCATGGACGGCCAAATCGAAGCGCCGTTAAAACGGTTACTGGACGAACAGGTGGAACAGGGAACGATCCTGGGTTACGACCTGTTTGTGGATAAGGATTCCAACAAGCGCATGCAGGGGATTTGCGATATCACCTTGCATGTCATGCCCACAGGCCCGGCCGAAACCTTCGTGTTGAAGATCGATGTGCCGGAGTTCAAGAAGGCCAGCGAGCAGCTGGCAGGATAGTTCGTTAGTTCGTCGTCGAACCCCGGAGGAAGTTATGGAGCGTCGTTTTGGGGAAGAGCCGGAGCCAACCATGCCGGCAACCGAACGTGAATCGCGTTCCTTCCGGCGCATCCAGGGGGGCGACGCCGCAAAAGCCGCGGAAGATTCGGCCGAAGATGGCGCCCTCTTCCAGGGATCTTTCGGCATCAGCCTGCGAGCAGTTCGCGGGGCGCGGTTCGACGTAGATAAGCCTTCGCAGGGCCAGGAGGACGCTCTTCCTCCTCCTGCTCCCGAAGCTAAAGAACAGAACGCTGCTTCTGTCGCACTTGAAAAGCCAGAGACTGAAAGATCTGCTACCGGTATAACCAGAACGTTATTCCGCAAACTGCTGCGTCCTTGAGTCCGGTTCGCCGGATCTTGAGGGCCTTTCTAACCTTGTAGTCCCGGGGTTTTCTTACAACTGAAAGGAGTTGAGATATGGCGATCCCCTATCGATGCACCGTGACGATCGATGGCACGAAGTTCGGTGCTGTTTCCACCAGCGTTCAGTTCTCAACTGACAAGGACCGGTCGGGAGTTCCCCAAATGGGCAGTCTGAACACCGCGATTCGCGTCTGGGCGGATTTTCACGACGACCAGAACCTCCCGTTCTCCGCGATCAAGAAGATTTTCGATCTTGCCAACGTTGTGACGCAGGACAAGATTAAGCCGATAAAGATCGAGTTCTGGAAGGATGATTCTCGCCAGGACGCGTTGTGCAGCTACAACTTCAACGGCTGGGTCCGGCGCTTCGAAACCACCAACCCCATCGAATTGACGGGACTGGAACAAGAACTGCAATCCGAGCTTCAGTCTCTGGCGCCGGACCTGAACCACGTGATGGTTCTGGATCTTGAACCCGCCATGAACCAGAAGAATTTCAAAGAAATCAGAATGAGCAACTAGCGGAAAGGAAAAGATCATGGCCGCGACACCTTATCGCAGCACTTGCACAATTGACGGTTCCAAATTCGACTGCGTCTCCGTCTCGGTTGCATTTTCCACCGAGAAAGACCGGGCCGGGATGCCGCAGATGGGAAGCCTCAAGACCAGCATACGGTGCCTGGTCGATTTCCATGATGACCAGAACGTGCCCTACAGCACCCTGAACAAACTATTTGATATGGCCAACGTCGTGACCCGCGACAAGGTCAAGGATATGAAGATCGAGTTCTGGAAGGATGATTCCCACCAGGACGCGCTGTGCAGCTACAACTTTAAAGGCTGGATCAGCAATTTTCATACATTCAATCCTCCGCAGTCACTGAACGGTAACGGCGGCAGCAACGCAATCAACCACCTGCTGGTCTTGACGCTCGAGCCGTCGCTGAACCAGCAGAACTATGCCGACATCAGGATCAGCAATTGATGAAGTGAATCGATCGCATGTCATTCATCTCTTTTCCGTTGCGTTTTCAGAACGGGTTCCTGCGGCGGACCAGCGAAGTGGAGGCCATCCTGGCCTTGCTTCGGCTCATGGCCACAACGCCAGGCGGTTCCTGGCGGGGAAGCCAGAGCTTCGGGGTTCGCGATGTCTTCGAAAAAGCGCGGATGCAGCCGGACGCGCCGAAAACGGCGATGGAAAGAATGAACAGCGTGTTGGTCGACCTGGGAATTACGGGCTATCGAGTAGAGAGCATCGTCAAAGAAGCTTCTTCCAACCGGGATATCGATCACTACGTTGTCACGATCGTTTCCACGGCTGCGTCGGAGTCATCTAGGACTTATTCGATGGCCCTGACGCCCTGACGCAAGAGTACGAGGTTGCGCCCAATGCCATATGCAAGTGCGTCAGCAATCGAAATCGACCGGAAGCTGCGCGAGGATTTCCGAAGAAGGTTGAAAGACTACGGAATCTCAGCCGAGGCCAGCGACCCCGTGCTGGCTGTGATCTTCCGCACCTTTGCGCATGAAATTGAAAAAATTTACCTGGAGACCGGCCGGATTCGTGCTTCCTTGCTGGATGAGTTCCTGTCGGGCCTGCAGATCGAACCGCGAAAAGCCCGCCCCGCACAGTCCGTCATTCGCTTCTTTCTCAGTTCGGAAGCACCCGTACTCGTTCCTGGAGGCACCGAGTTGGAGGCGGTCGCCGAGACGGGAGAGCGGCTTACGTTTTTGAGCGACAGCGCGGTTCGTGTGTCGCGTGCTCGCACTGCCCTGGCAGTGACCTATCAGGGAGGTTTGCTGCAGCTTCTGCAGTCGATTGAGATGCCGGATGGGCTGCTGAGCGGCCATCCTTCCCTTGATCCGGTTCCGGCTCGCCTCGGACCGCATCCCGCTGTCTATTTGGCCATTGAAGATCTGCCGTCGATGCATTTGAGCCATCACAGCTTCTTCTTCGAATTGGGTCCGGACTCTTTCCGAATCCTCCAAGCCTTGCGTTCCGAACCTTGGTGCATTGCCGGTCCCGAGGGAGAACTTAGTTCGCAGGGAATGCTTCGCCCGCACCGCGGCAATGGCGGGATTCGACAGCTCGAATGGCTCGTCAAGCCGGAAAAACTGGACGAGGCGTCGGGGCAAGAGGCCCCGGAGTTGCCGGATGGCTTCTTTTCAAATCGTGTCTTCGTACTGCCCGATATTCCGGAGGAAAAACGTTTTGTCTGCGCATGTCCAAGAGGCATGCAGGAAGCTTTCGCGCGCATCTTTGGCCGGGAAGCCAATCGTGTTCTGGCCACGCCGCGGGCCTGGATCCGCATTTCTCTGCCGCCCGACCTGCCATCGCTCCACACCGGGTTGGGCAACATCATGATGCATGCGGCAACAGTTTCCAACGTGGAGTGTTTCAACCAGACGATTCAATTCAGCAGCCAGGGTACCTCGATTCCCATTAGCCAGGAAGGAGGGGCCCGGCGGCATCTGGTTTCCCCGCTCGCCATCGTGGGTGAAGCGAGCACGCGATATCTGCACGAGTTGGAACCTTCCACGGATAAGCTGGCGGGAAGGTATGTGATACGCAACGGGCGCATTGAATTGGTTCCCGCCCGGCGACCCGACGGCAAACCCGAAGCTTACGCCAACGTGCGCGCCTGGGTCACCGAGGGCGCCACGGGCAATGCCGTTGGGCCGGGACAAATCACAGGCTTCGGCACGGCCGGCATCTTTGAAACGCTGCGGATTACGAATCCGGTTCCAGCCGCCGGAGGCGCCAACGGCGAGGATTTCGCGGATGCGCGAGCCAGATTTGCCCAGGCACTGCTTTCCCGCGATCGAATTGTGACCGAAAGTGACCTGGTGGGAACGGTTCGTTCCTTTGACCGCCGCATCCTCGACGCTGAGATCCATGCCACGCTCAGCCGCAATTCCCACGGCTTGGAGCGCGTCCAGCGGGTCATCGCCGTGCTGGACCGGGACGGATTCATTGAACCATCCGTCGAGGTGCCGGTGCTGGAACAAGAGTTACGAGACTACTTGCAATCGAGATTTTTGCATGGAACTCGGCTACAGCTGGGATTTGAGTGGAACAACTGAGTGAGAGCAATGACTCAGACGAACGATACGAGCGAGCGCACGATGCCGGATTTCTCGCATAGCTTCTACGGATTCCGGCACACAGTGGATTCTGCGCTCGAAACGCTCGCGTCTCTCGGCGTTCCCGCGGAGCGAATCAGCCTGCGCACGGCGGGCGCGGGCATGTCTTCCGGCAGGGTGGTGAACCAGTCGCCGCCGCCAGGCACATTGCTCCTTGACGATATGCTCATAACGCTCTCGGTCGCAGGGCTCGGTTTTTTTCAGAACCTGCCGGTGGGCATGCAGGACAGTGGAGGAGAGTTGGAGCCAGGAACCAGGGAAGCGCTCGAGCCCCTGGATGATCCTCTCTCGAAGGCCCACCACTGGGTCTACGAAGGGGCGAGGCTGTTCGATATCTCGCCTGCGAATCCGGCGGCATGCGCCAGATGGATTGAGGTCTTTGGCTTGAATCCCGAGTTGTGGCCAGACGAGCAGTTGTATCCGCTCGCACTGCTGTTGCCGAGTTTACAGGCCCTCGCCGGGACGGAGCGAGGCATGCGCCTGGCGCTGGATCTTCTGCTGCATTTGCCGCTCAAGGGCATCAAGAGGTATCCGGCGTACAGGGTTCTGGCGCAAGACGACTTGAGTCTGCTGGGATCGAGTTTCAACCGGCTCGGCATCGACTGCGTTGTGGGAGATTGCGTGGAGGACGTAAGCCGTTCCCATCTTGTGTTGGGACCGGTCAGCCTGGACACGTACTACAGATTTCAAGAACCGTCGGGAAAGCACTTGCTCCACCAGGTCTTGCGCTTGGTGGCGCCTTGCTATGCGCAGTATTCGATCCATTGGGTGGTTGCAGATCCCGATCGCGGTCCTCGATTGGGCATCAAGCAGGAGAATTCGGTTCTTGGCATCAACAGCTACCTGAGTCCGCAAAAGGAATTGGCTGGGGACTCGCGGAATACCCAGCAGGAACAATATGGATGAAATCAAACTAAGCTCGGTCAATTGGCAACACGGGATGCTGTTGTCACCACAGCACTTCGTCCGCCAGGAAGAATACATCGACTCCCTGGTTCTCTGGACGTTGCGCTACATGAGTCCGGCTTACGGTCTGGTAGGCGGAGGGCCGCGCCTCGAGGAGAGCGAGCGTGGCGCCGTACGTCATGATCCGATCGTGGTTCTGGATGAGGATGAGGAGACTATCGGAATTTCCATTACGCAAGCGCGAGGCATCACCCCTTGCGGGCGAATCGTCGAAATCCAACAAGATCATCCGGTGCATCAGCGCTTCTCCAAAGCCGAACTCGCGGGAGTGTTGGAGAGCAACGTCTATGTGGTGTGTGAGGACGACAAGGAAGAAACGGATGGACGGGAAGACGAGTTCAACCCGCAAATGAAAACGGAAAGACGGCCTGCTTACCGCATCAGCCTGCAGTTACAGCCCCGCGAAGCCGCGGAGAGCATCTCCGTGGCGCGTATCCGCCGGCCGCAGTATGGTCCCGGATATGAAAAAGACTCGTCCTATATTCCGCCCTGCGTCTCGCTGGTGAGCTTTAGCGAGCTTACAGCCGCGTGGCGGCGGATTGTGGAAGCAGTCATCACGCTGGCAGACCGCTACTCTGACCTCTATCGGGCCATGCGCGAGTTTCTTGTGGCGTTTGAAGAGCGTGGCATTGAAACCCAGGTGGACATGGACGCGGTTGCCTTCGTGGACCGCATGGTGGTGGCTTTCGAAACCGCTGTCTACCAGATCCTTGACCCGGTCCAGCCTCCCGTCAATTTTTTCGGCAATCTCCGGCGGCTATTTCATAGCGCCGCACTGTACACGGATTTGAACGGCGGAGTGCGGCAATATTACGACACCTTGCGGGAGACGGGCGAAACCGAGTTCATTGCCCCCATGGAACAGCAGCGACGGTTTCTGCAAATGAGCCGGACGTGGCGGTTGAATGAGAATCTGGGCGCGGAAGTGAGATCAGCGCTCAGTTCGCTCGAATCCCTTGCCCAACTCGAACGTGCGTTGGAGGGCAAATACATCGACTTCCGGGTCAGCAATGTGCTCGAAGGGATGAATTTCATCTTCGATCGCGGAGGCAAGGCTTTGTACAAGCTGGTTGCGAAACCAGCCCGGGTTCAAGGCTCTGGTGAAGATCTCACGATCCATTTTCCGAACCTGCGCCTTGAGGGCCGCGACAAGTACCGTCTCATCCTGGTGGGCGCGCAGAACGCGACCTTCGAAAAAGGAACGCGCATCGCGGTCGAACTCCGCCTGAACGAAGGCAGCGGCTTCCGCCGGGATCCAATCAATCTGGTTTCAGATTGCCGGCTGAGCGACCAGCGAAACTTCGAATGCGACTTCGAAGCGCCGGAAGTCGCAACGATCCATGATGCCCGCATCACGCTCCAGGCCCATCACCCGATTCGCACGGCGCTGCTGTACGCGCGGCATCGGTTTTTTGGGCAGCAAACACAGGAAACGGCCGTCGCGCGACCGGTACAAACAGGGCAAAGGATGGCGTCTGCGGCGGACCCCTATGGGACCGCCGGCGATCAAGGCAAAGTGCATCAGCCAGAATGGCCGCAGCGCACGGTTCAGCCAATTCACCACGCTTCAGATTCCAGCGCGCGAGCCGAAGAACGGCCATGGGGTATTCCAAGTCGCACAGAGAAGCCGTCCGATACCGGAGTGTCTCCGCCTCGCAGGCGCCGCTTGGAATAGTCGTAAGAGTGATTCGCAGTCAGGAAACACGGAATTGAGAAAGAACTTTGGCGATTGACCTAAACAAGTTGTCCGACGAACTGGAAGACGCTCTGGAGCACGCCCGAATGCTTGCCGAACAGCGGCAGCAAGCGTTCATCAGCCCTGCCCACATCCTCTATGTTTTGCTGGATAAAGATAACTCGCTGGTGGCGATGCTGGAGCGCGCCGGGGTGGCCCGCACCGCTCTTTTAGACAGCTTAGCCGGCCAATTCAACGATCATGCGGCCAATCCGCAACTGGAGCCCGGCAAGCGGCCGGTGGCTTCCCAAGCCCTGCGCAATCTCATCGAAAAATCATTCGACAAGATGGAGGCTCGCGGCGCCGATACGGTTTCCCCATTCGACTTTGTGCTGGCTGCGATCGATTCCAGCGAAATGAATTTGAAATCCGACCTTCGCGACGCCGGAATCACGAAGCAGACCGTAGAGAAGGCGCTGGAGGCTCGCGAAGCGACGTCAGCCACTCTTGATCAGCCCTCCGGGGTTATGACCAACGCTACCAGAGTATTGGAACGGTTTAGCCGGGATCTGACCGCGCTGGCTGCCGACGGTGGATTGATGCCGGTCATTGGCCGCGATGACGAGATACGCCGCGTGATCCAGACGCTGCTGCGCAAGAGTAAGAACAACCCGGCTCTGGTGGGCGACCCTGGCACGGGAAAAACGGCGATCGCGGAAGGATTAGCGCAACGTATTGTCAGCGGCGATGTTCCCGAAAGCCTCAAGAAGTGCCGCGTCGTGGCGCTCGATCTCCCATCCATGGTTGCGGGAGCCAAGTACCGCGGAGAGTTTGAAGAACGGATCAAAAGCGTGGTGGATGAAGTTCGTTCGAGGAAAGGAGAGATCATACTTTTTCTCGATGAGCTTCACGCGGTCGTGGGCGCCGGCAGCACGGAAGGCGGGATGGATGCAGCGAACATTCTCAAGCCGGCCCTGGCCCGAGGTGAGCTCCGCTGTATCGGCGCGACGACCTACGACGAATACCGGGAACGTATCGAGAAGGATGGGGCGCTGGCCCGCCGCTTCGACGTGGTGCAGGTGAAAGAGCCCTCGGACGAAACCATGATGTTGATCCTGCGTGGCGTGCGCGCTCGTTACGAGGCGTTTCACGGCGTGCGTTTGTCGGATGAGGCGCTACAGGCCGCGGTTAAACTTTCCCGCCGCTATTTACGAACCCGCTTTCTCCCCGACAAAGCGCTGGATGTGATCGATGAAGCGACAGCCAGAATTCGCATGCAGAAGGAATCCAAACCTACAGAGATCGATCAGCAGGAGCGGTTGTTGGTCCGCAAGGAGGCGGAACTGGAAGCACTCGGCTCGTCCTCCATCACGCCGCAACACAAAAAAGCCGTGGCCGCCCTGGAAGCTGAAGTTGCCGAGCTCAAACCCAGGGTGGAGTCGCTGGTCCATGCGTGGCGCGAGCAGAAGGCAACGAGTGAAGGTCTGCAAAGAACCAAGCTGGCGATCGAGGAACAACATGCCTTGCTGCAGAATGCCGAGGCCAAGGGGGCCGTCGCCACGGCCGCGGAAATCCGCTACGGGACACTCAAGTATCTGGAACAGCAGCGCTGCGATCTAGAGCAGCAGTTGTCGGGTCTCGAGTCGCGTGTCCTGGTTCCGGAGACGGTCTTGCCGGAACACATCGCCGAAATCGTGGCCGAGCGCTCCGGGGTCCCAACCACGCGCATGTTGGAGAGCGAGCGGGACCGTTTGCTCAAAATGGAAGACAGAATCAAAGAGCGCGTCTTCGGGCAGGACGAAGCGGTACATGCGGTCTCGGAAGCAGCGCGTCGCATGCGCGCCGATCTCGAAACCGGCCGCAAGCCGAATTCGTTCCTGTTTGTCGGTCCTACGGGCGTTGGCAAGACCGAACTGGCCAAGGCGCTGGCCGAAGCTCTGTTTGACGACGATACCGCTTTGATTCGCATCGATCTGGGCGAGTACACAGACAAGGGGTCGGTGTCCGGATTAATTGGCTCGCGGCCCGGCCTCGTAGGCTCGGACGAAGGCGGGTTCCTCACCGAGCAGGTCCGCCGCTCGCCTTATTCGGTCGTGTTATTTGACGAGGTTGAGAAGGGTCATGCGGAAATTCTCGATCTGCTGCTCGGCGTCCTGGATGAGGGGCGCCTGACGGATGCCAAAGGCCGATTCTGCGATTTTTCCAACACGATTCTGCTGTTCACCTCAAATCTCGGCGTGCGCGAGGCCATGGATGCCACCGACGACCTCGACCGGCGCAAGGAGATCATTCTTGAGGTGGTCAAAGCCCGGCTGCGTCCCGAGCTTTACAACCGCATCGGTCAGATCCTTACGTTCAACTCCCTTACCCCGACCGAACTGCGGCGGGTGGTGATGCGGCAGATCAATGCTTTACGCCGCAAGTTGAGCGAGGAACGGGAAATTGAGATGACCATCTCCGATGAAGCCGCGGCGTGGCTGGCCCAAGAATCGTATGACCCTGCTTACGGGGCGCGGCCCGTGCACCGGACATTGCAACGGCTTGTGCTGGCGCCGTTGGCCACCACGATTCTGGCAGGCGAGGTTGTTCCCGGCCAACATCTGCACATCGAGTACCTGGCGGATCAGGGTCTGGCATTTCACGCGGAGGGGATTGCGGCTGCGGCCGCAACCAAGTAAGTCTTGCGATCAGGCATGAAGAGACACACCAACAACGCCGTGCTTGCGATTCTGGTGCTCGCCTTGGCAGCGGGACGGGCCTGGGCCAAGGAGGCGTCGTTGACCCAACCCGAAGTCAAAGACGGCTGGATCCTTCTCTTCGATGGCGAATCCCTGTTCGGCCTGACACATGAAGGACCGCTGGCTTGGCGCGCCTCCGATGGCTCGCTCCTGGCTGACGGGTCAGGCTCCGGCTATATTCGAACGGCCAGCGCATTCTCTGATTTCGTCCTCAAAATGGATGTTCGCGTTCCCAACGCAGCGGCTGACGCCGCGCTGTATATTCGTACCGCCAAGGATGCTTTTCCCACGGATAACGGCTACCAGATCCGCATTGGAGATGGAAATCCAAGCTGGCCGGCCGGGAGCATCGTGCCGCGTTCCAAAGGCAATGCCGGCCATCCCCAGCCCGGACAGTGGCACTCGTTTCAAGTTGAAGCCGAGGGCGACCACATCACGGTGCTCATCGACCAGAAACCCGTCGCCGAGACCAAGGACAAATCTGCCCGGGCCGGCTATATCGGTTTCAAAGTGAGCGGCGGTACGACGTTAGAGGTTCGCAATCTCAAATTGAAGTTGCTCAATACCGTTCCGCTGTTCAATGGAAGCGACCTGACAGGCTGGAAGACTGTAGCTCCCCAACCCAAGGAGGAAAAGCCGAGCAAACTCAAGAAGCTGATCCCATTCGCCGGAGGAGGAGGCAAGCCCGCTGTTAAGGAATCGGTGTGGTCTGTAAAGTCGGGAACGATTCACGGGGAAAAGGGCCCGGGTCAGCTCGAGACGGTTGCTGCCTATGATGACTTCGTCCTGCAATTTGCAGTTCCGCCGTCCCCGAAGAAAAGCGAGAATCACCACACGATCTACGTTCGCGGCGACGCTGGAAGAGTATTTACCGGCTACGAAATCGTCATGGATGCGGACCGGCCCGGAGCCATCGCACCGAACCTAGCTGCGCCTCGCAAGATCGTCTCGATCGCAGAGCTTGCCACAGGAACAGTCGCCGTGAGCGGGCGCCACCTGGAGGTATGGGTCAATGGCTTCCCCGTAACCGAGTTCACCGATACGCGGCCGGAAGGCGCGTCTACGGCGCTGAACGCCAGAACGTCTCCGGGGGCAATCGGGCTGCCGCTGCACGATTCCAAAGCCAACGCGGACTTTACCCAGGTCCTGGTAACGTCCTTGGCGAGACCTTTGGGCGGCATCATGGGCAAGCCTCTTCCTTCCCCGACCCCGGTAGTGGCCGAGACCCAGTCCGGGACCGTCCCGGTGGTCCCCGTAAGTGCGGATGCCCGGCGGGAGGCGGAGAATCGCAAACAGGCCGCCCGCTTGATGGAATCAGCCCTGACAACGAAGAACCTTGAAGAACAAAAGAATCTCTATCGCCGTGTCGTCGAATTGGACCCCAACAATGCCGCCGCGGTGCAGGGTTATAAGGAAGCCCAGGACAAACTCGAGAAGCAAGCCGAAGAGGCGCAAAGACAGGAGAGCTTGCAGGTACAGAGCCGGCAAGATGAAGACGCCAGCAAAGCTGCTCTCAAAAAGGCAGAGACCGCTTTTGTAGTAGGCAATTTGGGAGCGGCGGAAGGCGAATTGGCCCTCGCGGAACGTCTTGCCCCCAACAATCCGGCTGTAAGGGAGCTGCGCCAGAAAATCAATGCTGTGCGCGCGCAGAACCAGCGCATGCGTTATCTGCTTTTAGGCGGCGGATTCCTGGCCGTGGGCGGGCTTTCTTCGCTTTGTTTTATCCGGCTGCGAAAGAAGCATGGGTTTCTCCAGGTTGTCTCCGGTTTGGACAACGGCCGTCGGTACGACTTGGACCAGGAAGTTGTACGCATTGGCGCCGTGGCCACAGATAACGGGGCGAAGAACGACATCGTTG
>DATFQZ010000201.1:0-2733 GCA_035263765.1 Candidatus Angelobacter sp.
ATCGCGAATGATGCGCGTAACCGGCGAGACCAGCGCATAAGGATCCGCGCCCGTGTGGATGAAGAGGCGACCGCCATAGACGAAACCTCCGAGGGGGCTATAGATGGTAGTAATGGGCTTAGGAACGATGTTCAGGTCATCAATATCGGCACTGACGCCAATGATGCGGCGCGGCAACCTGAGACGCGCTTTTTCGGCTTCCGTCCCGGGGGCGAATTCCAAAACGGGATCAGTCCAATAAACATGACGATTGATGGCATCCTGGTTGGGAAACATGCGCTGTGCGAGCGTCTCGCTGACGATGACGACGGGCTCTCCCTGCCCCGTCGAAGCGTCATTTTGAGCGTCGAGATCGTTGAAATCACGGCCGGCGAGGATAGGAACGCCGAGCGCGGCAAAGAATCCGGGAGAGATGGTACGCCACTGCGCGCGAGGATCCTCTACTCCGGCGGCATGGGTGTGACCATCGCCGGAGAATTGAAGACCGGGACCGGTGATTGCGCCATCGCGCCAGGGAACGGAGTCGCCGTACGCGGTCTTGCTCACGCCCGGCAGCGCATCAATGCGACGCATGGATTCCTTGTAGAAGTCGACAACCTGCTCAGGGGTCTTGCCGTAGTTCATCGCGGGAACATCGACGGCGAGGACGTGCTGTGTGTCCAGGCCCGTCTGCGTCCTTTGCAGCGCGATCAGTGTAGTGACCAAGACGCTCGCGCCGACCAGCAAGATGAAGGACCCGGCAATTTGCGTGACGGCGAAGACGCGTTGGCGACGGCTGGTGCTGCTGGTGATGCGCACGCCGCCGCCTGCCAGGCTGAGTCCGCTCGCCACGTCGCTGGAGGGCAGCCGCGGAACAAACGCCAGAATCACTGCGGCAACAATGGCCAGAGCTACTCCTACCCAGAGCAGACTGGAATCGACCGTCAAATCCAAAGCACGAACGGAGAAACGTGAGGCGTAGCGGGCCAGCACGGCCACCATGGGCTGCGCGCTCATTACTCCAACCACGGCGCCAGCGCCGCAGAGCAGAAGACTTTCCGCCAGCAACATGCGCCGCAGCGCGCCTTTGGTTGCGCCCAGCGCCGTGCGGATTGCCAGTTCGCCTTCGCGGCGGACGGTCCGCGCCAGAATCAGGTTGGCGACATTACAACAGGCAATGATGAAGACCAGCGCTGACGCTGCGAGCAGCACCAGCAGCACCGTACGGGCGTCCGAAGTAATCTCGTCGCGCAGCAGTTTGGCCCCGATCTGGAAGTTTGATTGCGCTGCATAGGCTTCCGGGTGGTCTTTCTTCATGGTGCTGTAAACGGAGCTCAACTCGGTCCGGGCCTGCTCGAGAGTTGCTCCGGGAGCGAGCCGCCCAAAGAGTTCAGTCATGCGATGGACGCGACCAGTCACCATTGTCGCGGAGAGATGATGTGAACTGGTGACCATGTTGGCGATGATTTCTGTTTCCTGAGGATATGGAACACAAGGTTCGAGGACGCCAATGATGGTTGCAAAGCGATCATCCAGGCTGCCGAGGCGAATCTTTTTTCCAATTACGGAAGGATCTTTTTTGAGAGAGTTTGCCCAGAAACGATAGGTCAGAACGACAACGCCTTCGGCTTTGGGACCGTCGTCCTGAGGCCCGATCAGGCGCCCGAGAACGGGATGAAGGCCCATCACGTCAAAGAATGTCCCGCTGACAACACCACCCTGAATCGAGCGCGGCTCACCCAGGCCAACCATGGTGAAAGGGATGGCCGAGAAGTCGCCGAAGGCGCTCAGGCTCTTAACACTGGATTGCAGATCCTGGATTTCAGGTACGGAAAACGTGGTGTTTTCTTCGCCCCGGCCAACCGCGCTCTGGCGGATATAGATCAGACGGTTTTCGTCGCGGTTGACAAGAGGCTTGAGCAGCACTCCACGCACCACGGTGAAGATGGCGGCGTTGGCGCCGATCCCCAGCGCCAGCGTGAGGACGACGGCGATGGCAAGCCCTCCCGTGCGTTTAAGCGAGGTGTAGGCAAATCTCAGATCGCGGAGGAATCTCATAACCTTTATCCTGTTCCCTGCTCAAGAATATCAGCATCGCAGTTGCCAATATTAAGTGCAACATTGCAAATCACTTAGCAAGCGATGGACTGACCCGCGCTGTTCGTCTTCGAACAGTCGGGGGCGAATTCGGACAGGAAAAGCAGTACTCACCACGGAGGCGCGGAGACGCGGAGAACAGTGGTATCCTGCTCGGGTGTTTCAGTCACATCAGGGGGAGAGAAACGGGGCAAGATGACCCAGGCCTCAAGTCTTTGGGAAGGCCAGATCGTCAACAATGAGTTTCACCTGAAGAAGTATCTGGGAGGTTCAGACCAGAGCAGGGTATTCCTCACCGAATACAGCGGGCAACAGGCCGCGATCAAACTGATTTCGGCGGATGCCGGGAACTTAGAACGCCAACTCCAGCGATTGGAGCTGGCGAAGAAACTATCGCATCCTCACCTGATCCGGGTCTTCCAAACCGGACGCTGCCGTCTGGACACCACTGACCTTATCTTCGCGGTGATGGAATACGCGGAAGAGAACCTGGCGCAAATCGTACCCGAGCGCCGGCTCACAGCAGAAGAAGCCCGTCAGATGCTCGATCCCGCGCTGGAGGCGCTCAGCTTTCTTCACGGCCAGGGGTATGTCCACGGGCGCGTGAAGCCCGCCAACATCATGGCCTCCGGCGACAAGTTGAAACTCTCGAGCGAT
>DATFQZ010000202.1:0-2397 GCA_035263765.1 Candidatus Angelobacter sp.
TTCGTCGCCACCGATCGCATCTCCGCCTTTGACTACGTTTTGGCGACAGGAATTCCACACAAGGGACGGGTCCTGACGCAAATCTCGCTGTTCTGGTTTGATTTTCTCAAGCCTATTGTTCCCAACCACTACATCACATCGGATGTGCGCCAGTACCCGGCAGCGCTCGAGAAATATGCCGATCAGCTGTCCGGCCGCTCGATGGTGGTCATGCGCGGTGAGATGTTTCCCGTCGAGTGCGTGGTGCGCGGATACCTCTCCGGCTCAGGCTGGAAGGAATATCAGGCAAGCGGGAAAGTGTGCGGCATACAGCTTCCTGAAGGATTGAAGGAGTCCGATCAACTTCCCGAGCCCATCTTCACGCCTGCGACCAAGGCGACCACGGGTCACGATATCAATATCTCGTTCGAGGAGATGTGCAAGCTGGTCGATCCGGAAGATAGCCGGCAACTACGTGAGATCAGCCTGCGGCTATACAAGACGGCAGCGGATTACGCGCGGGAAAAGGGCATTATCATCGCCGATACCAAATTCGAGTTCGGACGCACTGCCGCCGGAATTACGCTGGCAGATGAAGTATTAACCCCCGACTCCTCGCGCTTCTGGCCAGCCAGGACGTATCAACCGGGCAAAGCGCAGGATTCGTTCGACAAGCAATATGTTCGTGATTACCTCGAAGAAATTCGTTGGAACAAACAACCCCCAGCGCCCGCGCTTCCCCCAGATGTGGCGCGCCGCACCAGCGAAAAGTACATCGAGGCGTACCACCTGCTCACTGGGCGTGAGCTGGATGTCTAGGCTCCAAACCGCGCGTGGGAGATTCTCATGAGCGGTGCAGATTGGATCATTCTGGCGGTGATCCTGGTCTCGGTGATCCAGGCTACTGCCGAGGGTTTTTTCCATGCTGCTTTCAGTATGGCCGGGTTGGTGCTGGCGTACCTGGTCGCAGCGTGGCAGTACCACCGTTTGTCGGCCTGGTTTGCCCCCAATCTCAAGTCACCCTGGTTGGGAGAGATTGCTGGATTCCTGATCATTTTTTTGTCGGTGCTGGTGCTGGCGGGAATTGCGGGCAGGATCGCCCGCTGGGCGGTCAAAGAAGCCGGGCTTAGCTTGATTGATCGTCTTTTTGGCGGCGTATTGGGTCTGCTGCGAGGTGGCTTGCTGGTGTCTGTGGTGTTGATGGGCATGGCTGCATTCACGCCCACCTCGAAGTTGCTGGAGAGTTCGGAACTTGCTCCTTATTTCCTGGTAGTGGGCAGGGCCGCGATTTGGGTAGCCCCCGCCGAATTGCGTGGCCGTTTCTACCAGGGACTGGATTTGTTGCATCACCAACGGCAATCTCCGACTCCCGCGCCCGGTGCACCCGCCCATTAGGCGAAAGCTTTATAACGGCAGGCGATTTATACCGCGGCCTGTAAGAGCCGTGCTGCACCCAGAAAGCGAGATATCGTGAAAGATCAGCTCGAAGCCCTCATCCTACAGATGTACAAAAGCAATATTCTCTATTCCGAAGCGGTACGCGAATTCAAGAAGCGATTCATCCTCACCGTGCTACAGGAAAACAAGGGAAACCAGTGCCGGGCGGCGCGTGAACTTGGCATGCACCGCAACACACTCAGCCGCACCATCTCCGAGTTGAAGATCGACGTCCGGCAACTACGCGACGGGGTCAAGCGTCCGCCGCGCAGCGCCCGCCTCAGCAGCTACGACAAGAAGGCAGTCCGCTAGCAATATCGACAAACCAGCGAAATCGGCACATGCGGAGCGGTCATTCGCTCGCCCCTGGCACCTTTTCGGTTGGGCCTTCGGCGCAGACACCGGACTTACCGCCCGCCGCCTCGGGGTGACGCGCTTGCGTTTCGCTACCTCCCTCAGGTGGGCAAAGGGAAAAAGCCCACGACTCGAGCGTGGGCTTTTCCCTTGAACCTGTTCGTTACTGGCTGGGCTTACGATGCACGGGAGGTTTGTGGGGTGCCGCCGGGGCTGCCTTGGTCAGCAACTGGCCCTTCTCCATCATCATCATGAACGGATTCGCCGTGAAGGAAGCCGGGGTGCCCTCGAAGTCCAGCGTCGCGCCCTCCTTGGGCATTAGCTTTGCGGGAATCGGGCCACTCATGGTGAGGGTGATGTCCGCCTTCTTGGCATCGATGTCATCGGAGCTTTCCGCGATCTGAATCTGGTCGGCGGTCGCGCTGATAACCAGCCCCTCCATTTGCAGCGCCACACCCTTGATCGCGTCCCAAACCTTGGCAGAGTCCTCGGGACTTCCCTTCGACAGAACCAGTTGCCACTCCGGGAAGCTCAGGGCCCTGAGCTGATCGGGGGTCTTGTCTTTGACCAGGGCGGCCGCCTGTTCAGCCGGTGTAGGGGCCGGCTTGATGGTAAATCCGGCCGGAG
>DATFQZ010000203.1:0-2687 GCA_035263765.1 Candidatus Angelobacter sp.
TGGGCCTTGAATAATCCCTATCATCAAACTGACGGGCGAGTCGCCTAAGATTCTTCCCGATCCCCAAAGCGGGAACTGCCGGCCCGTGTCAGGGCCTAAAACTCGTTAACAGAGCACCCATTTGGGGACGTGAGAATCCTGCGGTTAAAACAAACGCGCCGCGAAGCGCCCACTCCGCGAGCTGATTTTCGGGAGTCACCCAAACGGTGAGCAACAGGGAAGAAAAGGATATCGGCAAAAGCCCTGTCAGAGAAGGGGCGAAGCAGTTATTTCGTAAGCGTCTAGCCAACCCAGGTTGATATCAGGCGCGAGCTGCCATCCAGCGAGCGGGCGTCAGGCAGGCAATCTGACTCAGGGTGCGGCGATCCAGCCCCGGCAGGACGCCCATGAGGTATTCCTTCACCGGAGCGCCAATCCGCCGACACGACTCCACCACCGACAGAATCGCCGCCACTTTCGGGCCCGCCTTCACGCTGCCCACGTGCAGCCAGTTTTTGCGTCCCAGCGCCACGCCACGCATCGAGTTCTCCGCCAGGTTGTTCGACAACTCCACTTCCTCGTACTCCAGACACCGCGTCAGCTTCGGCCACATGTTCAGCGTATACGCCGCTGCCTTGCCCAACGTGCTCTGCGGCAACGCCGCGCGCGTCAACTCCTGGCACGCCTGATGGATCTCTTCCACCCACGGCTGCGCCAACTCGCGCCGATGCGCCAGCCGCTCGGCGCCGCTCATTTCCTTCTTCCGCGCGTCGCGGTCCACCGCAAACAGCGCGTCCATGCGCAGCACCATCTTCACGGCGTCGCCATCCTCCTGGTTCACCTTGACGGCATCCACAAACTTCCGCCGTGCATGCGCCCAGCAGCCTACATGCACCAGTTTCGGCCCGCCCACTCCGTCGTAGGCCTGATAGCCGTCGGTCTGCAAAATGCCTTCCCACTTACCTAGGAATCTTTTCGGACCTTCACGTCCGCGGTGCAGGCAGAAGTCGAACACCGTCTCTCCACCGGGCTGGCCATACTGCCACAAATACGCCTCGTGATTCTTCCCTCTGCCGTCGTGCATCTGCACCGGAACCGTCGTCTCATCCGCCTGCAAGTAATGCGCACTCAGTAGATCCTTGCGCATCGCTTGCACCACCGGGATCAGTAACTCCCCCACTCGCATCACCCAGCCGTCCAGCGTCGCCCGCCCGATCTCCAATGCCGCTTCCCGCTCCAGAATCGCCGCCTGCCGGTACAGCGGCAGATGATCGCAATACTTGCCCACCACCGTTTCGATCACCACGCGATCGCTGGCCATGCCCTTCTCCACGATCCGCGCTTGCAGCGGAGCCATCGTCACCGTGCTCTGCTCGCAACCGCGGCAGGCCCGCTTCTCGCGCTTGATTACCCTCACGAAATAGCGCGCCGGCTCCACATCCAACTGTTCGCTAGTGTCATATCCGATGACCGCCGTCTCTTTGCCGCAATGGCGGCAGGTCTTTTCTTCGCAGGCAATCACCTTCTCCACGCGCGGCAAGGTTTCCGGCAGGCGCTCGCGCCCCGGATGCGGCTTGCGTTCCCTGGCCGGCTTACGCTCAATCGGCTCGCGCTTGGCCTCGGCGGCGACCTCGTCACTAGTGGCGCCGGGCTCCTCTTCAGCAAGCAATTCCAGTTGCAGGTTGTTGAGGGTTTCGCTCTGCGGTCCCAGCACGTGAATCCGCTGCTGCCGCAGCTTCTCTTCCAGCGCCTGGATTTTCAGATAGGCCCACTTCAGTTCGCTCTCCAGTTGTGCGATGCGGAGTTGGGGATCTGAAATACTCATTGAAAGCTCTATCCTATGCGAACATCCGGGGCGATTCCAGCATTTTCTTCAATGTTTACAGGCCCGGCGTCATTCGCTACACAAATACACCAAAATGTTCTGGGGGCCGCTTGCGGAATTATGCCGACGGAGTGTGGTGCATCCAGTTTTTGCGCGGACGCGCTCGGGTGAGATCCAATCCGTTGATCAGCATCGCCAACTCTTCCGGACGCATGATGACGCTGCGCGCTCCGTTGGCGGCAGGCCAGCCGAAGCGCCCGCGCTCCAGCCGCTTGGCGCAGACCCACAGACCGCTGCCGTCCCACACCAGCGCTTTCACCCGCGTCCGCGAACGATTGGTGAACAGAAACAGATGGCCGCTTTGCGGGTCCTGCCCCAGATGGTCCCGCACCAGCCCATAGAGACCGTCGAAGCTTTTGCGCATGTCGACGGTATCGAGGCAGATGTAGATCTTGGTGGCGGGTCCCAGGCCGAACACGTTACTCGGCCTCAGCGACGTGAATCAGGCGGGCAAGGTCGGTGTCGCGAAAAGTCCAGGTGCTCTCGATGCGGCGTCCATTGCGCAGCACCAGTGTAAAGGAGTTTCCCGGTTGGATGGGTTGCGGCGTCACCATCACCTTAGCGAATCGGCTTGTTTTCCGCCGCTCCCGATGGAGGTAGTAATCCAGCGTGGTCGTGCGAATGCCCTGCTGGTGGCAGTACTCGGCGCGTGTGACACCGCTTTGGCGGTAGCCCTCCAACAAGCGCTCGATCACTTCAGCGGTTCGCCTGGTTGCCATGCCGCCATATCAGCACCCTGGCAAAGACCGCTCAAGAGGGGTTGGTCAGACGCTGTTCGTGACGGCTGGCGCCCAGATGGTGTACGCGCAGGATCATGCGCAAG
>DATFQZ010000204.1:0-32427 GCA_035263765.1 Candidatus Angelobacter sp.
CTGCCGCCTGTATTCGTTACGCACGCTGGATTCATACTCGCATTCGGCGACGGCGGCACTACGGCGAAATCTTGAGCATTGCCCGTAGCCCACAAGTTGCCTCCAGCGCCCGGCGCGCTAGGTGAACTGGCTGAACCTGCAGGCGTATGGTTATGCGTCGGCAGCTCAGAGATGTTGAGCGTGTGGCCTTGCTCGCCGCCCCTCTCACCCAGAGTGTGTCCACTGCCCATATGCATAGGAACACGCCCCTGTAGGTCGGGCAGGCCGAAATTAACGCGTCCGTCACCACCGTAGGTGGTGCCCAGCAGCGAAAACAAGGCCTGGTTTTGATTAATGGGCAGCAGCTGCCCATCGCACAGCGCCCACCCTTTCGGCGGAAAACCAAAGCTCATCAACCTGATTTCTGACAGAAACTGATCGCTCATATCACTGTTCTCCTTGAAGCCTGCCTAGGTCTGTGACGGGAAAATCCCAAACATCGAGATTATGAAGTCCACACACAAATAAGGCATGAAGTTGTCATGGGGTTGCGAGCCGCCCGTCGGTCCCAACGCGGCCGGAGACATGGCAATGTTCGGCGCAACGTCAGAATACAAGTTGCTGTTAGAGACCGCCCACACCCCATTGCCCGGGCCGGATTGATTGCCGGCATTGGAGCTGCACAATGGTGCATGGCTGTGCGCGGGAATCTGGCTGACCGTAAGCGTCACTGTCTCTACTCCGCCGGTCTCCGCCAGAGTAAACCCGTTCCCCTGATGGATCGGCAGACGGCCGCGCAGATCGGGCAGAGCGAACGTTGACTGTCCATCGCCGCCGTAGGTGGTGCCAATCAAGTTGAACAGCGTCTCAAACTCCGAAATCGGCAGCAACTGCCCTTCGCAGAACATCCACCCGGCAGGGGCAAAGTTTCCGGCAAACATTCGAATTTCGCCTACGTATGGTTGTGACATGTTTCTCTCCTAACTTCAGCAAAGAGCAATTTGCAATGAGCAACTAGCGATAGGCTATTAGCTCTTGGCTTTTGGCCCTAAGGCCTCTTGTTCTCAACTTGCGTCTACTTACGCTGGCAAAGTTTCTTCTGCCTTCCGATCACGCGCGATTTCGTTGCGATCACGCGCGATGACGGCGATTGTTGTTACTGCACGATCAATGTAACCGGGGCCGATCCAGACGTCGTCCCGCTGGTTCCGGTCACCGTGACCGTGTAGGTGCCCGGAGGCGTACCGGCAAAGTTCGGACGGCCGCCGCAGCCCGCCACGGCCAGCAACAGCACCAGGCCGCTCAGGGCCATTGCCCAGCGCAGCCGCGTCTTCCTGTTTTTCTTGCCTCTCGTACCGGCGAATACCAGGCCCACCAGGCCGAGCGCCGGGAACAACAAGGCAAAGGTTGGTCCACCGCGGAACATCGGAGCCGCCGAAGCTGCCGGCCCCGAAGTGGTGATGGTCAGCGTAACTGTGCCCGTAAGCAAGCTAGACGACGGAGGATTAAAAGTGCCAAGGGCGCCCGGGGGCAGCCCAGTGGCGCTCAATGTGACCATGCCCAGCCCAGTGCTCGAGTCCAGAGTGCACGTGAAGGTGGCGGACTGCCCTCGTGTCACGGTCGCCGAATTATTGCCACAAGCAATCTGGATGGGCGGGCCGATGTGAGTGGGATCGTTGGCGGTGTGACTGCTGGGATCGCCGCCGCCAGAAACCGTGGCCGAGTTGGTCACGTTGGCCTGGATGTTGATGGGCGCAGTCACCGTCAAAGTGATCGGCGGGTAGCTGGCGCCCGGAGCCAGTGAGTCATTGCGGGTGCAGGTTAGCGTGCCCAGATTGCAGGTCCAGCCGGTTCCCGTCATGGCTGTGGGCACCAGGGTGTTGGGCACGTTCGGCAGCGTGTCCGTTACCGTGACCGTGCCTGCAGTCGGGCCGGCGGTGGCGGAGCTCGAAACCGTAATAGTGTAGTTGTTGCCAGTGGACCCGCGCGGGAAATTGCCGGTGTGCGTCTTGGTAATGCTCAGACTCGCCGTAGCCACGGTGAGTGTTGCCGACGCCGTATTGCCGGTGCCACCGTTGGTGGAGCTGACGGCCCCAGTAGTGTTGGTATAGGTGCCCGCAACACTGCTGGTGACGTTCACGCTAATCCCGCAAGAGCCGGCCACCGGAATGGTCCCGCCCGTAAGGCTGATGCTCCCGGAACCGGCGACTGCGGTGAGCGTGCCTCCATTGCAGTTGCCCGTGGCTCCATTGGGAGTGGCTACAACCACGTTTGCAGGCAGAGTGTCCGTGAAGGCCACTCCGGCTTCAGCCACCGTATTAGCCTCTGGGTTGGTGATGGTGAAAGTCAGCGTGCTGGTGCCGTTAGGCGCGATGACCGCCGGATTGAAGGCTTTGGCAATCGAAGGCGGCAACACTACCGCAATGCTGGCAGAGGCAGTTCCACCAGATATCGGGACGAAAGTGCCGCTGCCATCGTCGAAAGTGCCGGTTATGGGCCCAGTGGTGTTGTTCTTCGTGCCTCCACTCGTGCCCTTCACATTAACGGCGAAGGAGCAGGAGCCCGTTGCCGCCAGGTTCAACGCGGACAGGCTGATGGAATTGCTGCCAGCAGTGGCAGTGATCGAGGATGAAGCAACGCAACTGCCCGTCAGCCCGTTCGGGGTGGCCACCACCAGTCCTGACGGCAGCGTATCGCTCAGCGCAATGCCGACCAGAGGAATGGAGGTATTGGGATTGGCGATGTTAAACGTCAGGCTCGTGGTTCCATTCAACGGGATGCTAGCTGCGCCAAACGCCTTGTTCACCGTAGGTGCGAGCACTACCTGCAAAGTTGCGGTGTTGCTTGGATTCCCCGGGCCGCTCTCGTTTGCGGAGATAGCTCCAGTGGTGTTATTGAGCGTGCCTGTACCAGTCACGAGCAGGTCCAAGGTGATCACGCATTGTCCGCTGGCTATCGGACCCAACGGTGCTGCCTGCCGCTTACGTGGAAGCACGGGCGGTGGTCCGGGTGGACCGACAGTCCCTCCAGTCAGGCTGAGGGAAGACGAGCCGGCCACGGCGGTGAAGGTGCCACCGCAGTTGCTATTCAGGTTATTGGGTGTGGCCACCACGAGTCCGGCGGGCAGGCTGTCCGTAAAGGAAATGCCGGTCAGCGTGGCCGCCGCGTTGGGATTGACGATGGTGAAGCTTACGTTGACCTTACTATTTTGCGCAACGTTGGCGGCGCTGAAGGCCTTGGCGATCGAAGGCGGCGCAGTCGGGATCACCGTCAAGCTTGCCGAATTGCTGCTGCCGGAGTGCACGGCATCTGCCGGATAAGTGGCGGTGATGGTGTGCGGACTGGTGGCAACCTGGATCGGCGTTACCGTCGAAGTGCAAGTGGACGCCGTACTGCTGCTGGGCGTGAGCACACATGCCGCGCCGAAGACATCGCTTGGCTCCGACGAGCCGAAGCCGACTGTGCCGAGCGGGTTGAACGACGGGCTGTAGAGCTCGGCGTCGGATACATCGGTGGGGTCGTTGTCGATATTAAGACCAACCACCAGCACGTCCCCGTTGTTCACCAGCGTGGCGACAAGCCCGCGATTGTGGTGCAGCAGGTTGCCGGTGGTGTTGAACTTATCGCTGTCGCCGTCGTAGAGGTCCACCGTCTGGCTGGTTGTGCCTCCGGCCAACAGCACCATGCCACTGGGCAGGGCAACCGCAGAGCCATTGGCACGCGCTTCGTTCATCTGGTGAGTGCTGGCGGTAAAGCTGTCGGCTGCTGGATCGTACAGATCAGCGGTAGTCAACGGTCCGCCGGAGTCCTGTCCACCCGCAACCAGCACCTTGCCGCTCAAGAGCAGCGCCGCCTCTGGCTGCCAACGTCCCGTCGCGAGCGTCGGGTTAGCTCCGGCTACAGAGGTAAACGTACCTGCACCGGCATTGCCGGCCGGATCGAACAACTCAGCGCTGCTCAACCCACCGGTGCCAGCGCCATTACTGGATCCGCCTGCAACCAGGACTTTACCGGTTCCAAGGAGCGTAGCGGATGCCCCAGTGCGCGCTGCGTTCAAGTTTCCGGTAGCGGTAAATGTATCGCTGGCCGGATCGTACAGCTCGGCGCTGTTCAGAACACCGCCGCCGTTCGCGCCGCCTGCAATGAGTACTTTGCCGTTGCTGAGCAGGGTAGCGGTGGTTCCGAAACGCGCAGCCGTCATGTTGTGGCTGGTCGGAGCAAATGTGCCGGTATTGAGATCCAGCAGTTCAGCGCTGTTCAGAGCACCGTTGGCGCCGCCGTTGCTCGAACCTCCGGCAATCAGCACCTTGCCGTTCCCCATCAGCACTGCCACCGCGCCGGTGCGGGCGGTATTCAATTGCCCGGGTACGGGACCGAAGCTACCGCCGGAATAGACTTCTGCGGTGTTGAGCACGACACCATTCGCGTCCGTGCCGCCGGTTATCACCACAGCGCCGTCGGCGATGAAAGTAGCGGTGAAGCCAGTCCGTCCGGTTGCGGGCGCTCCCGTAGCTGTAAACACATCGGGCGTGCCGGGAGGTGTTGAGGCGCCGGCGTCAGTGACGGTAACGGTTTCTGTGCTCGGTTGGCCCGCGCCTACCGTGGTTGGATTCAGGGCAATGCCGGTCGTGCTTCCGCGCAGATTCACTGTCTCCGTGATTGGCGACGAAAGCGGGCTGGCGGTGAAGTTGGCATCACCGTTGTAGATTGCGGTGATGGAGTGGCTTCCCACGGCGAGCAACGACGTCGGCAAGGTAGTCTGGCCGCCGCTCAGTTTTCCGCCGCCGATGGGCGTGGATCCGTCAAAGAATATGACGATTCCCGTGGGCGTGCCGGATGCCGGAGGATTGGCAGTTACGGTCGCGGTAAACGTCACGGTGTCGCCCAGGGTGATCGTGCCCTGCGACGAGTTTACAGTGATCGTAGCGCCGGCTGGGGTCACCACCTGGCCGCCGCTGAGTGAGTTGGTACTGTTGGTGAAATTACCATCGGCATTGACGTAGTTCGCTGTGACCGTATGCGGTGATCCGCCTATCGACAGCGTCGTCGTTGCCTGGCTCGTTGCTGCGCTGCTGTTGCTGGTGGCACCCGTCAGGGGCACCGGCGAACCAAAGTTGACGCCATCCACCACAAATTGCACGGCGCCAGTAGGTTGAGCAGTGGAACCGGCAGAGACATCGACCACAGTCGCGGTGAAGGTCACCGACTGACCGAATACCGATGGATTCGAGGACGAGGCCACCGCCGTGTTGGTAATGGCCGAGGTAACTGTCTGTCCTCCCGCCAGTGAGCCGGTGCTGTTGGCGAAATTACCGTCCGCGTTCAGATAGTTTGCGGTCACCGTGTGCGGCGATCCAGCCACCGACAATGTAGCTGTGGCTGCGCTCGTGGCCGTGCTGCTGTTGCTGCTGGCACCCGTCAGGGGCACCGGCGAACCAAAGTTGACTCCATCAACTACGAACTGCACAGAGCCAGTCGGCGCACCTGTGCCGGAGGCGTTGCTTACGGTGGCGGTAAAGGTTACAGGCACACCGAAGACTGACGGGTTGGAAGATGAGGCGACCGCGGTTGTAGTCGACGCCTGATTAACGGTGAGGCTCGCGGTGTTGCTGGTCGTGCCCGTACCGCCTTCCGTCGAGCTGATCGCGCCGGTCGTGTTGAGCTTGGTACCCGCGGTAGTGCCTTGCACGTCCACACTCAAGGTGCACGAACCGCCCTGGTTCACGACTCCGCTGGACAGACTCAGGGAAGAAGCGCCAGCGGTCGCTGAAACCGATCCGCTGCAGGTATTGCTGACGTTGGGCGTCGGTGCCACCACCACACCCGCCGGCAGATTGTCTGTGAACGCAACGCCATTCAGCGTCACGTTGCTGTTGGGATTATTAATGGTGAACGTAATAGTTGAGGTCCCATTCAGAGGAATGGTTGTCGGGTTGAAGGCTTTAGAGATCGTTGGCGGACTGGCTACGATCAACGTCGCCGTATTGCTGGTCGCACCCGTGCCGCCGTTCGTGGAACTTACGGCACCTGTCGTGTTCGAAACCGTTCCCGACTGAGTACCGGTCACGTTCACCACAATCGTGCAACTCGTGCCCGGTGTGGCGATGCTGCCACCAACCAGGCTGATGCTTGTCGTGTTGGCTCCTGCTGTCACCGTGCCGCCGCAAGTGTTGCTCACGCCAGGCGTGCTGGCCACCTGTAGCCCATTGGTCAGCGTGTCACTAAACGCGATGCCGTTTTCCGCAGCCGTATTCGCGGCGGGATTGGTGATGGTGAAGGTCACCGTGGTCGTGCCATTCAGCGAAATGTTAGTTGCCCCGAAGGCTTTGCTGATCGTCGGCGGCGCTACTACTTTTATCAGGGCCGTGTTGCTGGTTGTACCGGTGCCGCCTTCCGTCGAACTGATGGCGCCCGTTGTGTTGTTGGCGTCTCCCGCTACCGTTCCGGTCACATTGACCGACAACGTGCAGGAAGTGTTGTGAGCCACGCTGCCCCCGGACAGACTGATGACTCCCGTTCCTGCCGTTGCTGTCACCGTGCCGCCGCAGGTGTTGCTCACCCCAGGCGGTGTCGCTACCACCAACGTGGCGCTGCCAGCTCCGCTGCTTACCGGCAGCGTGTCACTGAACGCCAACCCCGTGAGATCGCCGTTGGCCGGAGTAGCTGGGTTATTCGGGTTACTGATGGTGAAGGTCACCGTCGTCGTCCCGTTCAGCGGAATGCTGCCCGCCCCAAAGGCCTTGCTGATCGTCGCCGGAGCTACTACCGTTACCGTGGCGTTCGCCGTGTTGCTGTTGCCACCCTCCGTCGAACTCACCTGTACTGAGTTGATCTTGTCTCCGGCTGTCGTGCCCTGCACGTTCACCGAAACCGCGCACGAGGCGCTCGCTGCCACTGTGCCGCCAGAGAGGCTTACCGAACTCGCTCCGGCCGTTGCTGTCGCTGTCCCACCGCAGGTGTTGTTCAGGTTGGGCGTGGAAGCCACCACCAGTCCTGCCGGCAGATTGTCTGTAAATGCCAATCCATTGAGCGTGACATTGCTGTTCGGATTAGTGACGTTGATGGTGAGCAAAGTAGTCCCATTCAGCGGGATCTTTGTCGGCGCAAATGTTTTGGTAACGCTCGGCGGGCTGGCCACCGTGATCGTGACGGTGTTGCTAGTTGCGCCAGTGCCGCCGTTCGTGGAGCTAACCGCACTTGTGGTATTGGGTATATTGCTCCCCGACTGCGTTCCGGTCACGTTGACTACGATCGTGCAAGTCGCGCCGGGCGTGGCAATGCTGCCACCGACCAGACTGATGCTGGTTGAGTTGGCTGTTGCCGTTACCGTGCCGCCGCAGTTGTTGGTCACTCCAGGAGGACTGGCCACCTGCAACCCGTTCGTCAGGGTGTCGCTGAAGGCGATCCCGTTCTCCGCACTGGTGTTGCTGCCTGGGTTCGTGATGGTAAACGTTACGGCTGTTGTCCCATTCAGCGGGATGCTTGCCGCGCCAAATGCCTTGCTGATGGTGGGCGGAGCCACCACCTTCAGAAGTGCCGTGTTGCTGGTTGTGCCTGTTCCACCGTTCGTGGAGGTAATGGCGCCGGTTGTGTTGTTAGCGTCTCCCTCGACCGTTCCCTTGACATCCACACTCAAGGTGCATGAGGCGTTGTGAGCCACGCTGCCGCCAGACAGGCTGATAACGCCCGTTCCCGCCGTTGCCGTCACCGTGCCACCGCAGGTGTTGCTGACATTCGGCGTGCTCGATACCACCAGCGTGGCGCTACCGGGACCGCCGCTTACTGGCAGCGTGTCACTGAAGGCCACCCCTGTCAGATCGGCAGCCGCGGTCGTATTCGGGTTACTAATGGTGAAGGTCAGCGTGGAGGTTCCGTTCAACGGAATGCTGGTGGGATTGAATGCCTTGCTGATCGTCGGCGGCGCCACCACCGTGATCGAAGCGTTCGAGGTGTTGCCGGTGCCGGCGTTGGTCGAGGTCGCCTGCACGCTGTTGTTTTTGACACCCGCCGTCGTGCCCTGGACATCGACGGAGACAGTGCAGCTTGCGCCCGGGGCCAGGCTAACGCCCGTCAGGCTGACCGACGAGGAGCCGCCGACACCAGTCGCCGTGCCACCGCAGGTGTTGGTCAGGTTCGGCGTCGAAGCCACCACCAGACCTGCCGGCAAATTGTCAGTGAAAGCAACTCCGTTCAGCGTCAAGTTGACGTTGGTGCTGCTGATGGTAAAGGTCAGGCTGGTGGTGCCGTTCAACGGAATGGTGGCCGCGCCAAAAGCCTTGGCGATCGTCGGCGGATTGATGACGGTAAGGCTGTCGCTCGAAGTAGATTGCGCGCCGGTTCCGGCCGCCGTGGAGTTGATAGTGACGCTGTTGTTATAAGTGTTGTCAGTGGCGCTGCTCACTTTCACCGTGATGGTGCAGGCGCCTACAGGCAGGCTGGCAGTGGAGAAGCTTATGCTGCCTGATCCGGCAACGGCCGTGACCGTACCGCCGCAAGTATTGGTGACGCCGGGCGTAGAGAATACGACCAGGCCCGAAGGCAGCGTATCGGTAAAGCTCGCATCCACCGCCATCACGTTGGGGTTGCTAACAGCGAAACTCAATGTAGAGGAAGCATTCACGGCAACCGGGTTGGGGCTGAAGCTCTTCGTGATCTGGAGAGGCTCCAAGATGATGATGCCTACATTCGCCGTGCCTCCACCGGAGGCGCCCAGGCCTGCCGTGGTGGTGTAGGTGAAACTTGTCGTCGTGGGGGTACCTGTAATTGCAAAGGTGCCGTTGTAACCTCCCACGCCCACCCCTGAAATGACCACCGTTTCGCCGGCAGCAAAATTATGGACGCCCACCGTCGTGATGGTCACGGTTGTGGCTGCTTCTGTCGCGCTGGCAATCAGATTGGAATTGGCTGAAACAACCGCCGCGTCAACCGTCGCGTGGGCCGATCCCCGGCCTGATGTGCCGCCGGCATTGAAAGCCGCCGTGGCCTGGGCGCTTCCATCCAGATTTGTATTTACCGGGGAGCCTGGAATGCTTCCCAAGACCGCGTTGTCAAACGTAATCGGCAAGCCGATGATCCGGTCCAGATTGGCAACAGTGATCGAAGCACCGTGGTTGTCCTTGCTCATGTCGCCGGTCAAGACAGAGCTTTGATTAATGCGGATAACAGCCTGAGTGGCGCTATGGCCCAGAACGATGAAGGGATCGAAGCACACCTGATGAACGCCCGCAGGACATGTGGAGGTGCTGGAATCAATGGTGCTGCCGGCTGCGTTGGTACCCCACCAGTTATTTTGCGCTGTAACCACCGATCCTGGATCCGGATTTACATCATGCCGGTTGCTGAGGTTGCTGCCTGCGACGCCGGCGGTGTTCCCGGCGAAGCGGCTGAAGCTGATGTTGACTGTGCCGCCAGCGTCGTCCACGCGAATTCCACCACCGCTGCCGGTTGCCGAGTTTCCAGTAATCGTCAGGTGGCTGAGATCCGCGGTGTCCGGATTGATGTTGAACCAGAATCCACCACCGTCTTTAGTATTGAGCTGGTTGCCGGTGCCCCCGCTGTTGTTGCTGATGACCGTGCCCTGATTAATCACCAGTCCGCCCGTCGCCCAGATCCCGCCGCCCAGGCCTGACGCCGTGTTCCCCGAGATCGTGCTGGAGGAAATCTGCGAGCGCGTCTGGCCGCTTGTAGTGAAAGGACCGCCCTGCCATATACCGCCGCCCGCGCTGGTCGTGCCTCCCGCCGCCTGGTTGTTGAGAACCTGGCTGTTGCTCATTACGAGCCGAGCCGGCGTCTGCTTGGGATCAGAGCCGAGCGAAGACCAGATGCCGCCGGCGACAGAGGACCCGGTAGTTTGCACGGTCTTGTTCCCTTGAATGAGACCGTTGGTAATGGTCACGATCCCCGCGTTGGGAAGGGGGTGGGTGAAGTTAAAACTCGCCAGGCCGCCGCCATTACCGGCCGTGGTGTCGCAGTTCTGCAGGGTCACGTTGGTCAGCGTGAGGCTGGCTGTGCCGGCGGAGCCGGTATCGAACTCCATGCAACCGCCGTCGCCGTCAACGCCTTGGGTGCCGCGGTTGTGTCCATTTTGCAGAGTGAGATTGGAAATGCTGGCGGTGGCGTTCGTGAGCGGACAGTTCGCAGTGCCCAGGTCCTCGTTGATGTTCATCACCATATCAACGCCATTGGCCGGGCCCGGATTGTAGCTGGTTGTTCCCGCCTGGATGATGGTGGTGTTCTGTCCCGCGCCGATAATGTTGAGGGAGTCGTTGACCGACAAAGCACCGGAGTTGCCGGTACAGTCGTTGGCAATTTTGGGCCGCGTTAGGGTGTAAGTGCCGGCGGGCACCATCACGGTATCAGTACCTGGAAAACCTGGATCATTGGCCTTCAGAATCGCTTCGCGCAAGCTGCAATCATTGGCCACGCCGTTGCACGCGCCTGAAATCGGGGAATGCGGAACGGGATCGTCGGTGCGGTTCACCGTGAATGTGGGGTCCGGGACCGGCATCGACATTGCGGGCGCAATTTGCCCCTGATGCAGCGCCATGATGCCCGCACGTCCGTCCACGTTGGTGCGTATGGGCAGGGCCGCGACTACCGTGCCGCTATACGGCTTGACCGAAATCACGCCCGGGATGAAGGTCGCCGCTCCCGGCTGAGCGTCGGGATGCGAGATCACCACCATCTGCGTGTTGGAGGCGCCGAGCCACATGATGTCGTCTGCGCCATTGCTCGAAATGCGCGTGCGGAAAAACTGCGGGGTCTGACCAGCCGTGACGGTCCCCACCCCTGGGAAGCTCTCCACGATCTTCCAGCTGGCGAGGGAAACGTTAAGGTTCGAGACGCCGCCATTTGGGTTTCCGAAACCGCGACGTCCGGAGCGAATTTTGGCTTGAACTTCATCCAGCGAATATGTGCGCGGATCGAAGTCAGAGCGGGCGGCGATCTGCACGCTGCCATCGGGAGTCAGTAAGGCGATCTGCAAACCGGGATTGCGGTCGAAGACAAAGCGGCCCACGGCCATCGCTGTCGCCGTCACCGGCAAGGAAATCGCCGACAACTGCATCGACGACGAGCGCAGGATCATCACTCGCCCGCCGGACAGAAGCGCGGCATCCTGGCTGCTGCCTCCGAAGTTGCCAAAGAGAATGTTGGAAGCCGGAGCGCTCAGTGAATAACTACCCAGAGACTTCAGGCCCTGTGGCGTCCCGGCAAGAGCGTAGAGAGAAAAACTTGTCTTCGAATTGCTCACGCCTACCAGCAGACTGTCGAGAGGGCTGGAGGTCCCCAGCTGACCGGCGGCCAGAGACGTAACCGGGCCACCCAGGTTGATAACCTGAGGATTGCCAAAGTTCCCCTTGCCGTCGCCAGCGAAAAGGTAAAGAAGGTTTCCGCCGCGCGCGGCAATCACGAGGTCCTGATTGCCATCGCCGTTGAAATCCCCCAAGGCTACGAAGTCCGGGGTCACAGGGACCGGGAAAGTCGCCGCTTCAGGAAGAAACGGCTCGGGAAACTCACCGCGGCCGATAGCCTGAAAGGACTCATCGCTCTGCGGGGCAAAAGCGTCAAGATTGCCGCGATGCACGGCAATAAAGCCCGTGCTGTAGCCGACGACCAGTTCGGCGATTCCGTCGCCGTCAAGGTCCGCCGAAGCCATGGCAACCGGCTGCGGAGTGCTCCCCTGCATAACGCCTGCCGCCCTGGGCGCGGCGGATCCCGTATAAGTCGCCTGCATCGGCCGGCTGTCCTGCAGCCAGATTTTAGGGCCGCTGGGTGCGGCTTGCGCGGGCGTGGGGCCAGCGGCAAACACCGATGTGGTCAGAGCAAGACACGCCAGAATGACGACGAGGACGCACAACGCCATCACCTGCGGACGGGGAGAGAAAAACCTTGTTTTCACGGCCAACAGACTCCTTTTACGTCAACCAAAAACTCTGTGAGGGGACACCCGAGCCATGCGCAACCTGGGTCTTAAATGCGCAAGCACAAAAGTCCCTCGCTTCAACGCACTGAGGGAAAAGCCGGCCAAGCCAGCCGGAGCGTTGTGTTATTTCTGCCGAGGGAGCGACTAAGCTTAATTCAGGAACTCTGGATTTGTCACGTGTCTTTTTTGAGAAGAAAGTTTTTCAGAGAATTTTCATCTGCTGCCAAATATTGTCATTGGCGATGGGCGTAGGGCAGTGCGAGCGGTGGAAGTCTTTTGCCATCAGCGACAAGCTGTTGGGCGTTACGATTGCCAAGAAAGCGGCCGCCCCGACGCTGAGAAAAATCAAATTTTATTTTCTGGAAATTTTGCGCGCCGGGCAGTAGAGTAGCTCATCCCCTGCTGTACCCAGGATGTCCCCCTCGAAGTACCCGAAAGTGAGCAAGAGCGTTCCGGCCCTTGGACCGGACTCGGGACGCATGTAACAGATTTCGAGTGAGGTGTTTCTATGTCAGTTTCCAGACGGCGGTTTCTGAAGCACGGAGCTCTCGCGGCGATCGCCTGCGCCGCGGTCCCCTCCCAAGCCTTCAACGGACGCAAACGCGATCTCGACGGATCAGGAGATGTCGGCCGCAATCTGCTGTCGCATCCGGCGCTGAACGTGAACCGCGGCGTATTCGAGGGCTTGATTGGTTCGCCGTTCAAAGTGACGCCGAAGTCTGGAAACGGCAGCCCGGTTTGGCTGCGGCTGACTAAGGTGGAAGATCCTCCCGCGTTGGCCCCGGTGAATGTGGGCCTGATGAGCGTGGCGCCGCCTGCGCTTTCTTCGTCCGCGCCCACCACCAGCGGCTACATTCTCTCTTTCAGCGCCGGGGGCACCTCCCTGGCGCAAGACACCTACATTTTTGAAAACGCGCAGATGGGGCGATTTCCGATGTTCATTGTTCCGGCCGGGCCCGGACAGTACACCGCAATTTTCAACCTGATCAACGCTCCTGTTCAGCTCGCGCCCTCTGACGACCATGCGGCTCCCGTGCTTGGTGGTGGCCCCAGCAGTGGCGCTCCATCGCCCGCGGGGAACGCCGGAACAGTTTCTGGCGGAGTCCAGGCACCGGCAGGAAATGCCGGTGCGAGCTTTAGCGGAGCCGGCGCCGCGTCACCCGTTGGACGTCCAGCGCAAGAGCACCTGGAACCCATGCTCGGCGACCGGGTGAAAATCGAGATGCCGGAATAGTTCGAGAGCAGGATTGAAGCTCTCGACGTAAATGGTCACGGGCTTCCCGGCCCGCGCTGCCTCGTCCATGATCCTTCGCAGCAGCGTTGTTCCTGATCCGCGCTTGCGGTGCTCGGGAAGGACTGTGATGTCCAGGATGTGAAATACCTCTTCGCCGCGCGACAGGTAGAGCCGGCCGACAGGCACAGCGCCTGCGCATATGATTTCGTGGGTGGCCTGTGGGTACTCGGCAGCATAATGCTGTTTCTGCGCGGCAAACTGCATCCTCACGAAAGCTTCTTTCTGCTCTGGGGTCCAAGGCACTTGGGCCATCTCCGCTGCCCGGGTGCAGGCGTAGACCGACAGCAGAAACTCGTCGTCAGTTTCCGTCACCGGGCGCAGCGTGATCTCTTCGCCCGAATTCACGGCGTCTTCTTGCGCAGGCGGTGGAAGATCGCTTCGTAAGATATCCCCTGGTCATCACCGGCGATGGCGGTAATGAAGAGATCGAAAGCGCCCAGCGCGGGGTGTTCGAAATGATGGATCTGCTGCGGCAGCCGTGGCGCGCGCGGTCCACGAAACATCAGAGTAAAAAGCTCGACCTCGGGTGACGTTGTCCGCTCGGTGACTTCGGCGAGCTCCAGAGTCACGGGCGGTTCGCTCCCGCGCAGCACCTTGAAGCTGGTATTCACCTGCGCTAAGAAAATCTTGCTGTTGAAATTCAAAAGCGGGTCGGACATGGTGAGGAGTCAGTTATAGCATAGGAGGCGGAAGAACTGTCGGAGTCGCCGTGATCGCGCGTCATCGCCGACATCGCCGTCGTTGGCGGGCACGCTGCATCAGTAGTAGAAAGATTGCGGTCGAAGCAGAGATCAATGGTTCGGAGCGCAGCGACCTCTCATGACGAGAATTCGCGGCGAGGCCGACTTGCGTGCCGAGCCGCGCGCATCAGGAGCAGAAAGGTTGCGGCCCGAAGCGGCGATCTATGGCGGTTTGGAGCGCAGCGACAGAAACAATATGGAGCCGACGATCGGACTTGAACCGATGACCTGTCGATTACGAATCGACTGCTCTACCAACTGAGCTACGTCGGCCTCATGTTTGATTTTAGAAGACGAGCCCGGAACCGTAAAGCGCGCGGCTCAGTTTCCCGGCAAGCTTAAGAACACGCCATGAGCCTCAGCGTCCTGTTTGGCGGTTTCATATTGCTTGATGGCTGCAAATGTCCTGGTCACCATGAACAGCGCATAACCGTGAAAGGCGGCCGAGAGCCAGATCTGAGAGACCAGACAAATCCCGCCGTCAAGCAGGTAAAAAAACATCCCTAGAATCACCGCCCAGCGCTGTCCCTGTTTGGCGAAGTGGCCCATAGCCCAAAAGAAGGCTGCTGCCAGCCCGGTGACAACCAAACCCGCCATCTGGCCGCGGTTGCTGCCGCTGCGCAGCGCCAAATAGTTAACAATGTCGGTAATCCCGAGGCCCAGCAAGAAATGCCAGTTGCCGTTAGCGAGCACAATGACAGCATTGACGATGGAGAATATGGCAATCCAGTCGAACCAACTGGCGCCGCGCTTGATGCCCGCTTTTGCCAGGGTCACCTGAGTCCGATACACCTCTTGTGGATCAGCGGTGGTTTGCGTTCCCAGACCCAGTCCTGTTTCTGACATGTGGGCTCCTTTCTTGGAAGCCGGCGCGCAGCCTACCATGTTTTGTTCGTCTTCGCACTAGGACAAACTCTTGTCCGCGGCTACCCCGAGGGTCAACCACTCGCGGTCACTTTTTCCACAACACGCTGCCGATTTGCCCTTGCTATTTAAGCAACAGCTCGCAATAATCATCTGTAATTGATAGAAACCGCTACTTCAAGGGAACACGTGGAACGATATCATCGCGACGACGTGCTGCGGATTCTGCGTATCACGCAACGGCAACTGACAGGATGGGAGAAGACAGGCCTGCTTGCGGTGCGTGACGCCTATTCTTTTTTTGACCTGCTGCAAATCAAAAAGCTGCGCGACCTGCGCGCCAAGCGCGTACGTCCGGCGGTGATTCGCGATTCGCTACGGGCCATGCAGCAACAGGTGGCGGGGATGGAGAATCCTTTGCTCGAAGCCGGGACCTTTGCCACCAAGTCCCGCGTGGCGTTTCGCCATCACGGCGCGGCCGTTGAGCCGCTGGCCGGACAGTTCGTGATGGATTTTGCGGAGCGCAGTGTCGTGGAGTCCCGTAAAGTCCTCTCCCTGCGCGCGGCGGAAAGCGCAGCCGATTTCTTTACCCGCGGCGTATGTCTCGAGGAAGCCCCGGCGACACAAGACGAAGCGATCGCCTCCTACAAGAAATGCGTGGAACTCGACCCCACACACGCAGCTGCATACATCAACCTGGGGACGCTTTACTACAATCGCCACGACCACCTGTTGGCCGAACGTTACTATCGAAAAGCGATCGAGGTTGACCCCAAGTACGCGCTGGCCTATTTCGACCTGGGCAACGTGCTCGACGAAACCGGCCGCCTGACCGACGGCATTCGCGCGTATCAAAGCGCCATCTCTCTGGCGCCCACCTATGCTGACGCTCACTACAATCTGGCACTGGCCTATGAGAAAGCCCGCCAGCCGCGCCAGGCACTGCGTCACTGGAAAGCGTACGCCAAGCTTGACTCGACGGGCCCTTGGGCTGTGCACGCCAGAAACCAGATCAAGAAGATCCTGGCAGCGGATGAGCTGAAAGTAGTGAAGTAGATCGCCGGCATCGCCCGTTATCGGGAATCCCTTCTTCTGAAATCTCGAGCGAAGCGAGAGATCCATATAGCCAACCTTCCGTTTGAGTAACCCGACGCTGCCTCTTGGCCAAATGGATCCCTCGCTGCCGCTCGGGATTTTAGAAAGAACAGATCACGCGCGATGACGGCGATCTGCCGCTGTGTCAAACTTCCAATATGTCCCCTTCGTCCTCTGCCCGTTTGCAGCGATGCGAAACGCAACTCCGCGATTTTCTTGACGAGGCTTTACGCGGAATCTCGGTCGAAACCGTTTCCGCACCGAGAATCGAGGGCAAATGGTCTGCACTGGAAAACCTGGCCCACTTGGCGCGCTACCAGGAGATCTTCCTGGAAAGAGTGGAAAAGATCCTGAAGCAGGAGAACCCGGCATTTTCCATCTACCGCGCCGAAGAAGATCCTGAGTGGGACGCATGGAGGGCGCTTGCTTACAAAGAAGTGTTGGCCAGGATGACCGCGTCCCGCGAGAAGATCGTCGCCAGATTGAAGTCCCTGTCGGCAAATGACTACGCACGCACCGGCGTCCATCCCCGCTTCGGCGAAATGACCCTTGGGCTATGGCTGGAGTTCTTTCTGGCGCATGAAGGGCATCATCTCTACGCAGTATTGCAACAGGTGAGAGGCCGCTAGCGGATCATCGGGGTGAGCGAAAGCGAGAGAGCTGTTTGAGCTCTCAATCTAAAGTAGGTTGGTAGAATTTTAAGTGGAGAGCCACTATGAGACCTCAATCATTCGCATGGCTGATTCTACTCACCTCATGCCTTGCAATAGCTCAAAGGGCATACAGTCCAAACAATATTGATTGCAAGCGAAGTGCTGATCTTTGCAAAATCGACATCGGTGGTCAGACTCTAACTTTTGGAATGCCGAAGAGTCAGGCCCTCGTGCTCCTGTCTAGAACGCCTTTTGACCTCCGGGAGGACCGGGTCTGGTCGGCTGAAAACAAGCCATATTCAGTCTGGTACTTAACCGTCCGAGAAGGCCAACCCTTTGCTGGCTCCCTTCGGGGAGGAGTAAGGTTCAAGGGCGAGAAGCTCGATGGGGCAATGGTTTCTTGGTCACCCAGTTCCTCAGAGCAAAGCGATTTCGCCGCGAATCTCGTCAATCTTCTTGACCGTTTTTCCAAAGAGCGTTTGACTCCTTGCACGTTAAGCGTTGCGGCAAAAGCCCGGCCTCATCCTCAGCAAGAAGAAGCCGATGCCACGTTTGAATGTGGCATGCGCGGGGTGCAGATTGGACACTTGCAAGGCCAGAAAATAGCGGACTCCGCATACCTCTACGAACTTTTCGCGAATTGGTAAACAGGCTGAACAAAAACCCAACGCTGTTCGGCGCAACCGGCCACGGATTCAATATGCCAGAAGAATCCTCAAGTCCCTCACATTGTTTCCTGTTGGCCCGGTCAGAATCGTGTCGCCCAGTTTTTCAAACAGAGGGTAAGAATTGAATTCGCGCAGATGCTCCTCCGGACCGAGTCCCGCGACGTGTGATCGCTCAACGGTTGTACCGTCCGAAACTGCTCCGGCCGCCGGGCTATTGCCGTCAATACCGTCAGTCCCGGCGCTGAGCACGCTAAGCGTTTCTGCTGCAATCTTCTGGGCACAGTAGAGCGCAAAGTGCTGGTTGCGGCCGCCTATCCCGGCGGCGCTGCTGACCTTCACAGTTACCTCGCCGCCGGAAATGATGCACGCTTTCGTCACCTCGCGCTGCAACCGGCGTATACGATCGAGCAGGTAATCCGCGGCGCGGGCGTAGTCCCAATCGTCGCAGGAGTGATCAATCTCCACGGCAAAGCCGCGCTCGGCGGCGGCAGCCGCGGCGGCCCGCTCCGCCGTCGCATTGGAAAGCACCGTCCACCACCGCGAGCGGACAAAAGCGGGATCGTTCTTCTTAGGCGTTTCTTCGAGCGCGCGACGCTCAAACAGTTCCCGCACCGGCAACGGGAATTCCGCCAGCAACCCGTGTTCGCGGGCAATGCGGTAACAGTCTTCGACCGTCGACGAATCCGCCATCGTCGGTCCCGAGGCCAGCGCGTCCAGCGCGTGGTCGGGAACGTCCGACACCAAGATAGAAACCTGCTGTGCGCCCTGCGCCGCGCGGGCCATGCGTCCCCCTTTTGTGGCGGAAAGGTGCTTGCGTACGGCGTTGATCTCTGCGATCGGCGCGCCGGAGAGCACCAGGGCTCTGTATGTCGCCACCAGGCCGGCCAGCGAGATTTCCGCATCCACCGGCTTCTCCACCACCGAGGAACCGCCGCCGCTGATCATGAAAATCACCAGCGACTGATCATGCATTGCGCCCAGCGATTTCAAAATCGCTTCCGCGCCGCGCACCGATTCCTGATTCGGCTGAGGATGTCCACCCGCAAAATAGCGGTAGCCCGGAAGCTGCTGGGCGGGAGGATTGGGATCGGCAATGATGCCTTGGACCGTCGGCCCGACCTGGCGTGCAAGACATGCCGCCATGTGGTTTCCAGCTTTGCCAAAAGCCACAGCCAGCACTCGCGTATACGAGGCCATATCGTAGAGGTCGTCGCCCACGCGTAGTACGCCGCGCTCGTAACCGACATGACGCTCAAAAGCTTTCTCGATACTTGCCTCGGCGAGCGCGCGCCCGAAGATCTCGCGCGCCACTAAGCGCATCTCCGCGCCGTCCGGCATCAGCTTGCTTCCACCTTCGCTTGCGCGTGAAAAAATCTGGCCATCCAGCTGCGGATTGCGGCCTGCATCTCCGGCAGATGGCCTTCAAAAAAATGGTCGGCGCCTTCCACGATCACCAGTTCTTTAGGTTCCGGCGCCATCTCGACCAACTCCTCCAGGCTGCTGCGCGGGCTGTACTGGTCGAGCGAGCCGCTGACGAACAATTGGGGCACGGCGCACTGACGAAGAAAACTGTAGCTGTAGGCACGGCTTTCAACCGACACCGGCGTGCCCAGCGAGATCAGGCCGGCCACACGCGGATCTCCGCAGGCGGCATGCAGTCCGGTGGCCGCGCCAAAAGAAAACCCGCAAAAGATGATAGGCAGATGAAATTCCGACTCCAGCCAGTCGAGCCCGGCGCGCACGTCTTCCACTTCGCCGCGTCCCTGGTCGTGCTCGCCTTCGCTCAGCCCGGCGCCGCGAAAGTTGAACCGCAGCACCGGAAAGCCGAACGAGTGCAATGTCTTCATGGCGTGGTACACAACCTTGTTGTGCACCGTGCCCCCAAATAAAGGATGCGGGTGGCAGACCAGAGCCGCATGTGTCGCCTCCGGTTTGCCCTGGTTCAGAAGCGCTTCCAGCTGTCCGGCCGGGCCGGCGAGGAAGAAGGACTTGATTCCTTGGGCCACGAGTCCTGTTGTACCACAGCGTTCGTTCCCCTTGCGAAGATCGGGCGATCGGATCATCGGGCCGTCGGGTGATCCGGACCGATTGCGCAAGTTCCGATCACCCGATCACCCGATTGCCATTCGCTGATTGCTGATGGCGAGTGCACACTGCTTGCTACACTATGCTGTCGTACTCGTAACCATGGACCCGGTCCGCCTAACCCGCAAGCTGGTTGATATTGAATCCGTTTCCGGCAACGAGGGCGCTGTCGGCGCGGAAGTGTACGAGGAGCTCAACCGCCTGGGTTACACCACGCACAAGATGCCGGTAGCCCATGAGCGCTTTAATGTCGTGGCGACGCTGGATGAACGCCCGCCGCAAGTGGTCTTCTCCACCCACATGGACACGGTGCCTCCGTTCATACCATCGTCAGAGGATTCTGAGAACATCTACGGGCGCGGCGCGTGCGACGCCAAAGGCATCATCGCCGCGCAGATCGCCGCCTGCCAGCGTTTGAAGAAGGACGGCGCGGCGGTGGGCATGCTGTTCGTTGTCGGCGAGGAGCGTGACAGCCAGGGCGCCAAGGTCGCCAATGAGAACTCGCTGGGCAGCCGTTTCTTGATCAACGGCGAACCCACGGAGAACAAGATCGCGCTTGCTTCCAAAGGCGCGCTGCGCGTAGAGATCTCGGCCACGGGCAAGATGGCGCACTCCGCCTACCCGGAGCTGGGAGAATCAGCCATCGAGAAAGTATTGACCGTGCTCGACCGTTTGCGAACGATGGAATTGCCGCGCGACTCCGAAATCGGCGCATGCACGCTCAACATCGGAGTGATTGAAGGCGGGCGCGCTCCGAACGTAATCCCCGACCATGCCAAGGCGCATCTTCTTTACCGCCTGGTGGGACCGTCAGAAACGCTGCGCCGGCAAATCACAGATGCTGTTGCCGGCCTGGCGCGGGCAGACTTCGTGCTCGAGATTCCCTTCACGAGACTACAAACGGTTCCCGGGATCGCGACCATGGTGGCCTCGTTCACTACGGACATCCCCGCTCTCGGCCGCTGGGGAAGACCGCTGCTGCTGGGCCCGGGCTCCATTCACGTGGCGCACACTGAGCGCGAGTTCATTTCAAAGAAACAACTACACGAGGCTGTGGAAGTTTACTGCTCGATAGCTAGACATCTACTCCGCTAACGCGCTTGGCGTGTTCGGGCATCATCGGCAGCCTGGATGCCCCGATCAAGCCGGCGTCACTGCCTAACAAAGCGCGCGTGATTACGGTCTTCTTTCCTGACCTGCTGGCTCCATCGCCGCCCGGTGGCGTCGCGGTCGTTACGCGATAAATGTACGAATAGCGCTTCAAGGTTTCGAGCATGGTCGGCGCGAAAGTGTCCCAGGCGGCAGCCACGCCACCGCCGATCACGTACGTGGGCAGGTCGAGCACATTGATGAGGTCGGCGAGCGCGATACCCAAGGCTGTGCCCACGCGGTGAAAAATCGCGCGCGCGGCTGCATCACCTTCGCTCGCCATCTGATGGACAACCTTCGAACTGAATTCAGGGTCCTGGCTCATGGCCCGTGCTAACTCCGGCGCCTTTCCGCTGGCGATGGCTTCGAGAGCCATGCGCTTGATGGCGGTGGCAGAAGCGTATTGCTCGAGACACCCGCGGCTTCCGCAGCCGCAAGGCACACCGTCAGGGTCGATGTTGGTATGGCCAACTTCGCCAGCCATGCCTGCCATTCCATGCCAAATGCGCCCCTCCAGCACCAGGCCTCCGCCGACGCCGGTGCCCAGGGTAAGCATGCACATGTCGTCAACTCCAACGGCAGCGCCCAGCCACTTCTCGCCCAAGGCAGCGGCGTTAGCGTCATTTTCCAGAAACACCGGCGTGCCGATCCGGCCCTCAATCTCTTCCCGCACCGGGTAATCCTGCCAGCCGGGGAGGTTGGGCGACCAACGCAGCATGCCCGTGGCCATATCGATGATGCCAGGTACGCCCACGCCGATACCCGCCAGTTCGTCGGTTGCGCGGTACTTTGACGCCAGCGTGCGGACAGCATCGCACATCTCGTCGATCACACGGTCCCGCCGCGCCACTTCGGTGCCGGTGGTGATCTTCTCCAGGATCTTGCCCGAACTCTCCACCGCGGCGATGCGCAAGCTGGTGCCCCCGAGATCAACGCCGATGGCAAATTGGTTCATGTCGTCTCCAGCTTAATATCCCGCCCGCGCGATTGCGAGTAGCGGATCAACCAAGACTAGATTGCCAAAATTGCCAATCGGGTAATTGCCAAAATCTAAAGGCTGAAGAGGAAACGGGCTTTGCAATTTTGGCAACGGGCGCGTGGGTCGTTTGAAGCTTTGCACCAAAGAGACTATCTTCTTGGACATGCAAATTCAGGGAAAAGTCGTGATCGTTACCGGCGGATCTAACGGCATCGGCCGTGCACTGTGCCGCAAGTTCGCGGCAGCCGGGGCAAAAGCTGTGGTCATCGCGGACATCGACCGCGAAGCCGGCCTCAAAGTCGCCGCCGAGATCAAGGACACGCCCGGCGGATTTGCGCACTGCAACGTGGCTTCAGAGAAGGACGTTCACAACCTGGTGGATTCCATCACTGATGCCTGCGGCCAAGTTGATATCTTCTGCTCCAACGCCGGCGTGGGTGTGGCCGGCGGACCGGAGTCCCCCGACCAAGACTGGCGGCGCAGTTGGGAAATCAACTTAATGGCGCATGTCTATGCGGCGCGCGCCGTACTACCGCAGATGCTCGCGCGGAAGGAAGGCTACCTGGTGCAAACCGTCTCCGCCGCCGGACTGCTCACGCAACTGGGATCGGCGCCCTATTCGGTCACCAAACACGCCGCGCTGGGGTTTGCCGAATGGCTCTCGATCACTTACGGCGACCAGGGAATTCGCGTGACCGCTCTGTGCCCTATGGGGGTCCGCACGCAGATGCTGGCCAAAGCTGAGTTCTCAGGCGGATCGTTCATTTTGGAGACAGCGATCGAACCGGAGCAAGCGGCGGAGGAGACCATCAAGGCCGTGACCGAGGAGCGTTTCCTGGCTCTGCCTCATCCCGAGGTCGCGAAGTATATTTCGCAGAAGGCCGGCGATTATGACCGCTGGCTTCGCGGCATGAGAAGGCTGCAGGCGAATACCCAGATCCTGAAACCGGCTACTTAGAGGCCACGGCTTGCGGTCCTGTTCCCCGCGCAACAAATTTCATGAAGTCCGACTCCGCCAGGCGCGAAGGGTGCACTTCGCCGCCCAGCCCGAAGAAACGGCAGAAGCTCATGATGAGGGGACGCCAGCGTTCCGCGTCAATATGAGGGCGCGGGCCGTCGCCGACCAGCAGCTCTTCGGCAACGTGCAGCTTTACGATGTGAACTTCGAATACGTTGGCACTTACATTCTTTCCGAAGGGACGGAAGTCGTGGACGACTCCTTCCATCTGCACCGGACACTCGCGCACCCGGGGTGGCGATACGGCCTCGGAGTCCACAGCAGTAAACCCCGCGACGCCAAATTTGTCCGGCTCATGGCGATAACCCCACTGGACTTTTCTCTCCGGCACCGGATTTCTGCCGGTGGTGAGCGCAAGACGATCAACCTGCGTCACCTGATCTTGCGATGGCAGATTGATTACGCATTCGCGGGTGCGGATGAGGTTCTCCGAGGTTTGTCCCATCTGGCCCAGTCCCAGCATGCAACTCCAGCCCAGCCACCATGCCGACGACATGGGCGCCAGGTTCGGCGAACCGTCCGGGTTCAAGGTGCTGATGAGAGCTACGGGGGTTCCGAAGTAGAGGATGGTCGGTTCAATCGTTTTGTGCATGCCCCAACGGTACGGGAAGGGACGCAGTGTAGCTATCCGGAACTTGCCGTCAAATTCAAAAAGCCATCAGCGTTCATGCGATGGCTTTCTGAACGATCGAGATTGTCTGAGTGTTGCAAAAAACAGGTCTTAACGCGATGCCGCCAGGCTCATGGGAGCATAGCTGACGCGACGCATCTCGTGAATACGTCCGTTCTTGACTTTGCCTTCCACCAGTTCGTATCCCAGCAAGGCGATGACACGCCCGCGCACAAACAGTGGTCGCGCGTTGCCGTACCAATCCACGCAGGAAGCACGGCAGCCGTCGTCCTTGGCTCCCTCCAACTGGGCTTCCAGCTCGCCTGCTTCCTCAAAGTGCAAATGGTCATTCTTCAGAAAGAGAATCGCGGCGGAATTCTCAAACAGATGACGGTATCCCGGGCGTCCCGGCACGCTGATAGGCAGGCCGAGCATTCCCGAATCGTACGAATCGGACTTATAGAAGAAACCGTGGCTGCGCAGCTCGCCTTGCGAGGCATTTTTGCGAATGAATTCGTCCGCGATCTCAGGCCACGGTCCCAGCCGAAGCGAAGTGAAGTGCAAATTCCTTCCGTCCGTTCCGACGATCACGGCGTCAGATCCCATCTGCTCGATGCGATCCACTCCGTGCGTAAGGGAAAGATTATGGATCTCGCCACCAGACCACGGCACTGCGTACAAGTTCGATTCCTTGGCATTCTGCGGATAACCCCAGCCGCTGCCGGTGCCGTAGAGAAGATAGTCGCCGACGAACCGGTTTTGGAATGTGTAACCTTCCGGCTTGGGAAGCCTGCGATAACTGGACGCCGGTGCGCGCTCGCTGCCGTCGGAGAAATCTTCGATCCCCACGCGCATGAGCGCCACGTCGCCCGCTGCCACTTCAGGGCCCCACATTCCGTCCCCGACTGCGTCGGAGCGGACGAGAACGTTGAGGTGGCCATCTTCGCTTTCCAGGAATGAGAACTGGTCAACCGGGCTGCCGGAGACACGGAGTGCCGAAGGCGCGGAGCCGGCATCGGCGCTCAGAGGCATGCGATACACCATGGATTCCGTGTGCATCTTGTCACCCTGGCGGACCCAATCGTTCACCCACACGTACACCGCTTCCGGCGACACGTAAAACACGCGTCCCCAAGGTCCCACCACCGAAGTGGCGTGGCAATCGAAGTCATCGCGCGCCAGATCGCACACGGTCACGGTGTGCAGAGCCAGACCATAGCTACCCTCCAGCGGAGTTTCCGCCCGGTATACCTGGTTAGCGGAGACAATGCGCCGAAATTCGCTCGCCTTAGCGCCCTTGTGCCACTTGCGAACGGCAGGGAAGTACGCAGCCGGATCAGCGCCGGGATAGAAGTAGAGCGGTGTGTAGAAAATGAGCTTGGTGCCGATCAGTCGGCTGGCATAGTTGCGCGAGGAATAGTAGTCGTTGGAGCGCAGATGGTAGGTCGAGCGATAACTGAGCTTGCCGGCCGAGTTGATCTTGAATAGGCCGATCTCCGTACCTCCTCGCTGGTAGCTGTAGCCGATCACGGCGATGTTGTCCTGCGAAACCAGCATCTCGTCATACCATGTGCCATTCGGATCAATGTCCGGTCCGAAGGCGTCAATACTGGAGATTGGTTCCAGCTCGCCATTGCCGATGGCCACCGTGAATAACCGCCCGCGTCGCAAAACGACCAGATGGTTGCCGTGCACCTTGACGATGCCCCCTTCGTCCACGCCCGCATGCTGCACGTTGGTGACCGAGTCGTCGCTGTCCTTGCCGCCCCTGCTGGCCTTCGCTGCTGGCGCTTCCTCGTACGCGTCAAGAGTGGACGCAGCGCCTGACGTCGTGTACGCGTGTTTCTGTTTTGCTACCAGCTCTTTGAAGTAAGCCGCGAGCTCCTGGTCCGAGCCGAACGCGCGCATGGTCTTTTTGGGTGCTGGATTTTTCGCGGCTGAACCCGCAAGGTTAGCGGCTCGCAATGTCGCGTCGTTACCAGGCTGGCCGGCGAACCCAGCCAGAAAACCAAGGACCACAGCGGTCCTGAGCGTAGCAGGAAAGAAAGTGTTCATGATTGACCTCAACGTACTCTGAACGTCAGGGTCGGAAAAACTTGCACGGCTTTGCTGGAGATACAGAGGCCCTCTGCGATTGGCATCGGTAGAACGCTGACACCGGCCGGTTACCAAAGTTCCCAAATATGCGGATGGGTACTCACGAACCTTGCATTGGCCTTGAGGCGAATCGTTGTGATAGGGATCCCTCTCCCGCTTCGCGGGATCGGGATTTCAGAAGTGGCTGAATGCTGACTGCTGAGTGCTGACTGCTATTTCTGACACCTGGGGCAGTAGTGTGTCCCGCGCCCAGCCACCACGATCTTTTTGATCTTGGTTTTGCATACCAGGCAAGGCTGGCCTTCGCGGCCGTAGGCGCGGTGCTGGAGCTGGAAGAAGCCTTCCTCGCCATCGGCATCCACGTAGTCGGAAACCGAAGAGCCCCCGGCAGCGATGGCTTCCTTGAGCACTTCACGCAGTGCAACGCGCAGCTTCTCGAGTTCTTTGCGACTCAGCGTGTCGGCCCGGCGGCGCGGGCGTATCCCGGCGCGGAAGAGGCTTTCATCGGCATAGATGTTGCCGACGCCGTGCAGCAGTGTCTGGTTGAGCAGCAAAGCTTTGATCCTGGCTGAGCGTTTATGAAACAGGCGGACAAAATCCTCGCTCGCGATCTCCAACGGCTCAGCGCCTGGCCCGCTGAAGGTCGAGTCGCGCACTTCCAAACGGCCAAAGCGCCGCGGATCGACAAAACGCAGCTCTCGTCCGGAAGCCATCTTGGCCACCAGATGCGTGTGTTTGGCCAACTCTGCATCGGCTGCCGCCACCAGCATTTTTCCCGTCATCCCCAAATGGACGATCCACTGGCTCCGCATGCCGCAGCCATTGCTGTTCAGATCGAAGACAATGTGTTTCCCCACGCGCCGCACGCGCTCCACGCGCGCGCCTTCGAGCGTCCGGGCGATTGCAGCGGCCGGCGACTTCAACGGCTCTTTCTTGCTGCCCAGCCACACGGACTCAATGCGGTCGCCGGCAACGCGCTTGTCTAAGCCGTTGGCAATGGTTTCGACTTCAGGAAGTTCTGGCATGAGAGGATTTCAGTTTCTGAATTAGATTTTATCCGGTCCTGTCGAGAAACTCTTTTTCCAGATACTCTCTCAGAGAGCGTGCGTAAATAATCGCGTCAACATCGTCGACAACAATGGACAGGACAATGCTGCTTTCGGTGTCCGATGTGCACACGACGTAGCGATGGCTAAAGATCGGCGCCAGCCCGGCATCCGCAGGCAGCGTGAAGCCCTGATCCGACAGATCAGCGGAAATCCGGGCTCGATTCCTGAGCACATCTTCAATTCTCAGGCTTACGATCTCAAGATCTCTTGGATAAGCATAGACTCCGACCGATTCTCGAAACGGCTCGCCACAGTGGCCGTAGACGTTCAGGGTGGGCAGGTCAGTTCCATTCACCATCCGGAGAAAAGATTTGAAGTCATTGGGGAAATGGATTCCGAGCGCATCTTCGTATTCGGCAACCATTTCGTCGGTCAAGCCCTTATTCCAACGTGTACCCCGCTGAAATTGAAATCCATAGACAGCTGGGTCAATGGATCGTGCACTCCAAGCTTCCTCTGTGGCACGATTGAAAGCGGCAAGGAAATTTGCATCTAACATTGGCTGTTGTGCGACTGTGGCACGCAAAAAAGCTACTATGCCATCGCGGACTCCGATAGGTTAATCTGAGACGAGGCATTTTTCACCGGCATCAGACCGGAGGGGCCTTGAAACTCTTCGACAAAAGAACCGCGCAAGTCCTATTCACCGCTCTGGCGTTTGGGCTGACGCTTCTCTTTATCTATTTCGCCTGGCGCGCCCTCATCGCATTTCTGTTCGCGGTGTTTTTCGCTTACCTGCTCGAAGCTCCAGTCGCCCGCTTCCAGACCTGGCTCCGCGGCTCGCGCCCTGCCGCCATCGCGGTGGTTTATGCGATCTTCCTGGGTTTACTGGTCCTGGTGTTCTCCCTGCTCGGCCCGCCCATCGCCCAGGAAGCACAGAAGCTTGCGCAGCAGGCGCCGGAGTGGACCAACCGGATTACTTCCCGGCAGATCGCAGAACAGGTGGGGGGCCACTACAAGTGGAGCCAAGGAACCATCAACCGCGTGGGCGACTTTCTGTCTGACCATCGCCAGGAAGTGATCACGGAGACGCAGAGCGTAGTGGTCCGCGGGGTCCGTTCGTTGCAGAACACGTGGTGGCTCTTTCTGGTCCCGATCTTGGCTATCTTCTTCTTAAAGGATGGCAACAGGTTTGGCCGGGCGATTGTCAATGCTGTAGAGGCGCCGCGTGACCGAGAGATGGTGGCCACCGCCGTCGAAAAGATGCACACCATGGTGGGTCACTACATCCGCTCCCAGCTCCTTCTTGCCGTGATCGCCATGGTGGTAATCACCGTGGTGCTATCGCTCATGCGCGTTCCCTACGGTGTTGCCTTGGGTCCTGCCGCGGGAGCGCTGGAGTTCATCCCTGTTGTTGGACCGATCGTGGGAGGCGTGCTCATTTTCGGCGTTGCGTTTCTCTCAGGGTATTCGCACCTGCTCTGGCTGTGTTTGTTTCTCCTGGTATGGCGCATGGTCCAGGATTATGTGATCTCCCCGCGGATTATGAGCGGCACACTTGAGCTCCATCCTCTAGCGGTGCTGTTTGGAGTGCTGGCTGGAGGCGAAGTGGCCGGAGTGATCGGCGTGTTTCTTTCCGTCCCGGTTCTGGCGACACTGCGCATCCTGTGGCACGCCTGGCGGGACTATCGCAAGCCTGCCCAAACAGAGCCCAAAGAACAACTCGTCTGAGATGCGGGAGCCGCCCAGGCTTACTGGCTCAGCAGCAGCGCGCCCGGAAAGAATTTGAGTAATTGAGTAATTTGGTAATTGAGTAATTTGAAAACGATGCTTCAAATTACCCAATTACCAAAATTAGTTGAGGCAGAGGGGAACTCCCGGATCGTGAGGTGAGGAGTTCCCCTGGAGTGAGGCATTCAATCGGTGTAATTGTGGTTATAGACTTGGCGCTTGAAGAAGAGGTTAAAGGCGCGTGAATTTTTGAGTACTTGGCCTCGCACGCTATAATCAGACACTTTGTTATTTTCCTGTTGAGGCAATCGCTATGGCACCCGCTGATATTCCTGCACTTCGCAGCGTTTTCCAGCAGCTCAAGACACGTATGGACAAGGCCGTGGAAGATTTTCGCGGCAACTTGGCGGCGGCGCGTACCGGACGCGCTTCCGTCCACATGCTGGACCCGGTGCGCGTGCCCTACTATGGATCGGAGATGCCGCTCAACCAGCTCTCCCAGGTCCACGCCGCCGATGCCCAGTTGCTGACCGTGACGCCTTTTGATCCCAGCATCATCGGTGAAGTTGACAAAGCCATCCGCTCGGCCGGGCTGGGACTGAATCCGCAGAATGATGGCAAGATCATCCGCATCCCTGTTCCCCCGCTGACCGAAGACCGTCGCAAGGAGATGGTGAAGCACCTGCATAAGATCCTCGAAGATCATCGCACTGCAATCCGCAACGTGCGTCGCGACGGCAACGATGCCATCAAGAAGGCCTTGAAGGACAAGAAGGTTTCTGAAGACGAAGAGAAGAAAGCTCTCGACGAAGTCCAGAAGCTCACCGACGGCGAAATCAAGAAGATGGAAGAAATGTCGCAGGCGAAAGAGAAAGAATTGATGACGGTTTGATTTGAGATTGGGCGATCCGGTGAGCGGATTATGCTGTGATCTTCTCAGATCACCCGATCACCGGATCACCCGATCACCCGATCCTACCCATGTCCGATCCAGCCGCCACTTCAACGAACCCTGACGCTCCCGCCGCTGCTTCGCCCCAGCCACCCGAGGAGCATTATTCCCGGCGCAGCTTCTGGGCGCTGATCGTCACCCAGTTCCAGGGCGCGTTCAGCCTGAATGTGTTGCGCTACCTGCTCTCCTTCATGGTGATTGGGGCTGCCCTGGGCCGCGCTCGCACGGACACTCTGGTATCGCTGGTCGCGTTTCTGTTCTTTATTCCTCTGGTGCTGTTCAGCATGGCCGGCGGTTTCCTGGCAGACCGCTACAGCAAACGCCAGGTGACGATCGCTACCAAGATCATTGAAATCGGCGCCATGGCGGTTGCGATTCTTGCGCTGACCACCGTGCAGCAGCAGAACCTGGTCGGCGTGGTCGATGTCTGGCGGCACCCACAGCTGCTGTTGATCCATTTCCCGTTGCCTCTGGTCGTGCTCTTCGTCGCGGCCATGCAGGCCGCGCTGTTCGGGCCCTCGAAATACGGCCTCCTGCCCGAGTTGCTCCCTGAAAAATGGCTCTCCTGGGGCAACGGCGTGATCGAACTGGGAACGTTTCTGGCCATCATCTCCGGCGCCATGGCGGCCGGTTGGCTGGCCGACGTTTTCAAGGGCCGTGAACCGCGCGTTGGAGTCATCCTACTGGGGCTCTCGGTGTTGGGTTTGCTGAGCAGCCTGGCCATCGGCAAAGTCCCGGCCGCCGCGCCGCAAAAGAGATTCCGCGCAAACTTTATCGCTGAACTCTGGCAGCAGATTCAGTTGATGCGCTCGGACCGCACGCTCTGGCTGTCGGTGATCGGCAACACATATTTCTGGTTTTTAGGCACGCTGTTCTTGACGACGGTACTGGTGTACGGGAACGACGAGCTGCACTTGAGCCTGACCCGGATCTCATGGCTCGATGCCGCGCTGGCTCTGGGGATCGGCGCGGGCAGCCTGCTGGCCGGCTATCTCTCCGGCAACAAGATCGAGTACGGACTGATGCCCCTGGGCGCTTTCGGCATGACAGTGATGGCCGCGCTGGTCGGCGCCTTGCAGCATTCGTTCGTCTCGGCAATTGTGGTGCTGGCCGGGCTAGGAATTTTTGGCGGCTTCTTCGCGGTGCCCGTCAGCGCGCTTATCCAGCATCGCCCGCCCGCCGACAAGAAGGGCGGCGTGATCGCCGCTGCCAATTTGCTCTCGTTCATCGCGGGAGCCGTGGCGTCAGGAATGTATTTCCTCCTGACGCATTTCGGCCATCTCAACCCGCGCGGAGTCTTTCTGGCAGGAGCGCTGTTCACGCTAGGCGGAACTGTCTACGTTCTCTACTTGCTGCCCGACTGGTTCCTGCGTCTGCTGTTGTTTTTCCTCACTCACACGCTCTATCGCATCAAGGTCATCGGGCGCGACAACGTTCCGGAAAAAGGCGGCGCGCTGTTCGTCTCCAACCACATGTCGTTCGTGGACGTGCTGTTGCTCATGGCCTCCACCGACCGCCCCATCCGTTTCCTGATGTACCAGGGCATTTACGACATGCCGATCGTGAAGCCGTTCGCGCGGATGATGCGCGCCATTCCCATCTCCTCCGAGCTGCGTCCGCGCGACATGATTCGCTCCCTTCGCACCGCCAGCGACGCGATCCGCGACGGCGAGATCGTCTGCATCTTCGCCGAAGGCCAGATCACGCGCACCGGAACGATGCTTCCTTTCCGCCGCGGTATGGAGCGCATCATCAAAGGGATGGAGGCTCCGATTGTGCCCGTCAACTTATACGGCGTCTGGGGCAGCATCTTCAGCTTCGAACGCAATCGGTTCCTGTGGAAGGTCCCGCGCCGCATCCCCTATCCGGTTACCGTGAGTTTTGGCCCATGGCTGCCGGCGACGACTGAGGTCTCTGAAGTCCGGCGGGCAGTGCAGGTGCTCGAGTCCGCGGCTTGGACGGCCGATCACGATCCCCGGCGCACGCTGGACCGCGCTCTGGTGCGCAGCGCGCGGCGCTACTTCTGGCGTTTCGCAGCGGCCGATGGACGTGTTCCCAGGATCCGGTTTGCCGGCTTGCTCACGAAAACAATCTTCGTGGCGCGACGCCTGCGGGGCATCTGGAAGGACCAGGAGATGGTCGGCATCATGCTGCCGCCGTCGGTGGGAGGAGCGCTGGTGAATTACGCAGCCTCCCTGCTCGGCCGCGTGCCGGTAAATCTGAACTACACCGCTAACAACGAAGTCATCGCCTCCTGCGCGCGCCAGTGCAACTTGCAGACCGTCATCACATCCAAGGCGTTTCTGGAGCGCTTTCCCAAGATCGAGATTCCGGGCCAAACTGTCCTTCTTGAAGACGCGCTCGACAAGCCGCGCCTGTTCGAGAAGCTTACGGCGCTGCTCTTCTCCTGGACACTGCCTTACCGCTTGCTCAAGCCGGCTCTCGGCGCGAAGCGGCAGACCACGGATGACCTTGCGACGGTAATCTTTTCGAGCGGCAGCACCGGCGATCCTAAAGGCGTGATGCTCACCCACCACAACATCACTGCCAACATCCGCCAGGTCACGCAGGTCTTCATGCTGGGCGGCGGAGACAAGGTGCTGGGCATTCTGCCCTTCTTCCATTCCTTCGGTTTCACGGTGGGGTTGTGGCTTCCTGCAGTGCACGGCATCGGCGTGGTCTTCCATCCCAACCCGCTTGACGCCACTTCCATCAGCGAGCTGGTGAGCAAGTACCGCGTGACCTTTCTCATCGCTACGCCGACTTTTCTGCAAGCCTACATGCGGCGTTGCCAGCCGGAGCATTTCGGGAGCCTGCAATATGTTCTGGCCGGCGCGGAGAAGCTTCCTGAGCGCGCCGCCCTGGCGTTTGAAGATGTCTTCGGCCTGCGGCCCCTGGAAGGCTACGGCTGCACCGAGTGCTCGCCGGTGGTTGCCGTGAACGGACGCGACTTCCGCGCTCCCGGATACCGCCAGGTGGGGGCGCGCCGTGGGACCATCGGCCAGCCGCTGCCCGGAGTGACGGTGCGCATTGTCGATCCGGAGACGCTGCAGCCGGTCGCAATCAACCAGACCGGTATGCTGCTGGTGAAAGGCCCCAACGTGATGAAGGGTTACCTGGGCCGTCCAGATAAGACCGCGGAAGTCCTGCGCGAGGGGTGGTACACCACCGGCGACATCGCCAGCATGGAAGAGGACGGCTTCCTCACCATCACCGACCGTCTGAGCCGCTTCAGCAAGATCGGCGGCGAGATGGTGCCGCACATCAAGGTGGAAGAGAAATTGCACGAGTTGGCCGGCAGTGCCGACCAAGTCTTCAGTGTCACCGCGCTGCCCGACGAGAAAAAAGGCGAGCGCCTGGTGGTCCTGCACACGCTGCCCGAAGACAAACTGGCGCCGGTGCTGGAAAAGCTCGCCGAATCGGACCTGCCGGCCCTGTGGCGACCTCGCAAAGACCAGTTCTTCCATATCGACGCCGTGCCCTATCTCGGGACCGGAAAACTCGATCTGCGCGCCTTGAAAGAGAAAGCGGCAGCGCTGGC
>DATFQZ010000205.1:0-13074 GCA_035263765.1 Candidatus Angelobacter sp.
TTGGGGACGACGGTCCGCCCGGTGAATGGGCTGACCATTGACAACACCTACTTGATGACGCGGATGATCGACCAGAACACTCATCTCAACATCTTCAACAACCACATTCTCCGCTCGAAGTGGAACTACCAGTTCACAAAAGAATTCTCTTTGCGGTTGATCGGCCAGTATGTGACAACCATTAGCAACCCCGCCTTCACTACGCTGCCAAAAACCAAGCAATTCAACGGCGACGTTCTCTTCACCTACATGATCACGCCGGGCACGGCCATCTACGTCGGCTACAACAGCGATCTGCAGAATCTGGATCGGTCGCTCCAGGGCATCTGTGCGGACCAGCCTTGTCCTCCCGGGCAGACTCCTGACGGCTCGCTGCGTACCCGGCGCTCGTTTCTCAACGACGGCCGCCAGGTCTTCATCAAACTCTCTTATCTGTTCCGCTACTAAAAGCGTTTAGCAAACACCTTACCAGCGACCCAATCCAGCTACTCTGGCTGCCAACCCGCGATGAAGAGCACTCATCCAGGTAAGCAGGCCAGCTCTGCTTGGAGTTGCCTCCTGCTCTCTTGAGTAAAGCCGGCCAGCCCGTCGGCAATCCGCCCCCACCTCTCGCGCCGAAGAACGGAGGGACATCACCCGGTCAAGAACGTAATGGTGGGCGGCGAGTTCCAGTGGGGCCGCAGAGACAAAATCTAAACGCGATTCGATCGAGAGACGAGTGTTCTCAATGCGATGGCGAGCGACCGCTTGTGCAGTGCTTCTCGGAGTGATCTTCACTGCAACTGGCAGCGTAGCGCAAAACGCGTCCACTCTTGCTACGCGGAAGTATCCCAACATCGGTTTGGTACTCGAGGGCGGAAGCGCCCTGGGCCTGGCTCACATCGGTGTCATCCAGTGGCTCGAAGAGCACCATATTCCCGTCAGCTATGTTGCCGGTACCAGCATGGGTGGCCTTATTGGAGGAGTGTATGCCACGGGAATGTCTGCCGGCGAGGTGCGGGAAGTCGTACAGACAATCGACTGGGATGAAGTCTTGAGTGGCCAAACACCGTTCGAGGATCTCTCATTTCGCCGCAAACAGGACGCGCACGAGTACCCAAGCTCGCTTGAATTCGGGCTCCGCAAAGGACTGATGTTTCCCGCAGGATTCAATTCTGGTCAGCAAGTTTCCCTGATTCTTGATCGCATCGCGCTCCCGTATTCGAACCTTCAGAGCTTCGATAATCTTCCCACCCCCTTCGCCTGTGTCGCGATTGATCTTCAGTCCGGCAAAGAGCATGTTTTCCGGAGTGGCTCGCTGGCTTTTGCACTCAGGTCTACGATGTCTCTACCAGGTATATTCACTCCTGTTCGCTCAGGCGACCATATCTATGCCGACGGTGGATTGCTGAACAATCTTCCAGTCGATGTAGCAAAGGAAATGGGCGCTGACGTGGTACTGGCCGTGCACTTGGAGGCTGCTCCGCTCGATCCAGAGAAACCACTCTCCAGCTTTGCGGTGCTGAGTCGATCCATCTCGGTCGTCATCGCAGCCAATGAACTCCGGTCCATGGAGCAGGCGGATTTGATGGTGAGCGTGCCGTTGCAGAATTACTCTTCGTCGGACTACAACCGGTCCGACGCCATCATCAAGGCCGGATACGACGCCGCAGCAGCGAAGGCAGCCGTTCTCACCAGGTTTTCGGTCGATGAAGACACCTGGAACCAGTATCTGACGGAACGCAACGCGCGGCGCAAGCCCGCTCCTATCCCAAGATTTGTCGAAGTCGAAGACACCAATCCTCAAATGGCTCGGGGGATTGAGTACGACATGTCCAACGTCGTGGGGAAGCCTATCGACACGGCAAAGTTAACTCAAGACATCATTGCGCTCTCTGGCACGGGCCGCTTTCTGTCCATCACGTATGCCATGGTTGAACGGGACGAGCAGCCTGGGCTGCGGATACAAACAACTCCAAAGCCATACGCGCCACCTACCGTGCGGCCGTTGATCCTGATTGACGGCTCCGATTACAACGTCGTGCTCTTCAGTATTGGCGCGCGGATTACGTTTCTCGACCTCGGTGGTTTTCGGTCCGAGCTGCGCAATGACGTGATTTTGGGTTCGCAATATGGCATCGAAAGCGAGTATTACCGGCCCTTCAGTCCTGTCAGCCACTTGTTTGTCGCACCCAGGGCCGGCTTCTACAGTTCCGAATACAACATTTATTCGCGAAATGACCTGGTTGCCGGGTATAGAAGACGTCAAGCCGGTGGCGGCTTGGATGTTGGATATGAGGTCGGGCGCATTGGTGAGCTGCGTTTAGGATACGAAGGCGGCGAAGAACGGCTCTCACGGCAAATTGGAGTGCCCATTTTGCCGACAGTCTCCGGAGCAACTGGCAACGCAAGATTGCAGTTCCTGCTGAACACGCTGGACCAACCCGCAATTCCGCGCGCAGGCCAGAGCCTTCAGCTTTACGCCAAATGGTTCAACGCCAACCCTGGATCTCCGCAAGGTTTTCCGTTGGGTGAAATTCAATCGCAGAACTACTTTCGTTTGAACGAGGCTTCTTCGGTGTATTTGAACGGCTATGGTGGAACCAGCTTTGGTTACACGGTTGGAGTACCGGCATTCTCGCTTGGTGGCACACAGCGCTTAGTGGCATACGGCACCAACGAGTTGCTCACGAATCAGTATGTCCTGGGTCAACTTGGTTATATCCGGCAATTGTCGAAGCTCCCACCCCTTTTGGGCAACACGGTGGACCTGCTCGCAATGTACGAATTGGGCCAGACTTACCAACTGCCGAACGGTCCAAAGCCGCCCGGACTGCCAGGCGATTTTGCCGGTGCTCTGGTGGTCAACACGATCTTCGGGCCCGTGGAAGTCGGAGGAGCCATCGGCAATCACGACCATCAGAAATTCTTCTTCCGTATTGGACGCATATTCTGAACGGAGCAAAAGATAGCCGCTGTTTTCTCACACAACTTGCCGCAGGTAGGTCAACAGCCTCGGCGGTCGTGCGCGAACAGGAGCGCGTTTGACCACCGAGGCATTGCGAGGCATCATCAGGCAACCAGTCGTTCGGCTACCTTGCCTTCCAAGATGTCCCCGACCAGGCGCCGAGTGCGCTCGAGAAATGCGAGTTTGTCCGCCAGGACGCTTTCCAAGAGAACACCCACGCCGAAGTGGCCGGTCACATCGGACGCGGCGACCAGCACCACGTACTCGGCAAAGCGGAGGTGTGCCAGGTGGGTCGCCTTGGCCAGAATGAACAGGTGTTTCGCAACCGGTGATTGTATTTCGGCAAGCTCCTTCTTGAAGTCGTCAACAAAGACATCATGCAGACGTCCGCTGAGCTTCATGGGTTTCTCACCGATGATTTCGAAGCACTTGTCCAGCGCTTCCAGGTTCTTTTCCGCGACGAAGGCCCGTGCCTCCAGGGCTTCCTGCACGTCTGGATTCTGAGCTGCTTGGCTGAACTCCTGATAGACCTTGGCGGACCGCTCGGTGTTGTTGCGGGCGTCGCTAAGGAGGGTCAGGAAGACTTCTTTCGGATTTTTTGCTGGCATAAGAATGTTTTCTCCTTTTTTCGTTTTGTGTTTGTGTGGATGGTTCACGTTCCGCGTGTTCGACACGCGGCTAGAGGAAAAGCCTCTCCCAAGTAGCGAGGGCTTTTTTCGAGAGTCGCTCCCCGGCGACCTGCGTAGGAACTCAATCATTCGCGTGCAGGCCATCAGCGAGGTCAAATGCTGGTTTTTGGCAAACTTGTGTTGTTTGTGATTTTCACCCGCCAGACACGGCGAGTCAGGCGAGTAACTCTTGACAGATTTTTGGAACCGCACGTTTAGAAATCGGCGGCTAGAGACTGGTTGCCCTGCGAAGATTAAAAGAGAGTTAAGCTGTCAACGAATTCTTTCGTGGAACTCGCACAAAGATTGAATGGCAGTGATGCTTCGAGACTACGCGTTCGCTCCTGTTGAGGGACTTGCTTTGCGAGCCAGGATGTCGCCTTTTGAGCGAAGCGTCACATCTTCGTCAAGCTTTCATACTTCTCCCGCTAGTGAGCGGGCAGGCAGAGGAAAACGGGCTTCGCGAAGCCATAGAGCAGCTCCAAGCGCGATCACAGCCAACACCAAAGTGCAGAGAAGGCTTCCCTCGGGTCCGACGGAACCGCCGGTCAGCCATTTCGAACCTGCGAAGCTTGAATCGAGAAGATGCCCCGGGAGAACAAAGCCGCTATCGGGAACACCGTAAAAATAGGATTCGGCCCAATCCCAGGCTGCATGCGTGCCAATGGGCAGCCAGAGACTTCCGCTGCGCCGCAGCAGCAGCGCAAAGACCAGCCCGGCCACGCCGGCGTTCAGGGCTCCTACCCAGGTTTCACCCTGGTTGAAGATGTGACCGAATCCGAACAGGGCCGAAAAACAGAGGGCGGTTGGCCAAAACCCGATGCCGGAACCAAGGGTGAACTGGATATATCCGCGGTATCGGAACTCTTCCTCCAGCCCAACGATTACAAACGCAACCCCGTAAAGCCCGGCCCATTTCCAGGCTTCCGCGGTGTGCAGGGCAACGCCCTTGATGTTAAACCCGCCGGCCGCGTGCATCAGTCCAAGGAGCAGGGTCAGGCCGGCAAAGCCAAGTAAAGTCCCCTGCCAAAAGCGCAAGCCAAACGCCTGTCGCGGCGGAAGGCCATAGTCAGCGAGCGTACGCCTTTCCAGTCCTCCCATGATCAGACTGGCGATGACCAAGGCGGTAAAACTCACGATTTTGCGTACGAGCAACGTGGCCGGACCGTCCCCGGCGTGAAGAGTAGTGACGAAGCCGTTTCCCAACGCCATCAGCGCAACGGCGATAGCCAAAAAGATCAAGAACCGCCATCCCGCGCGAAGTTCTTTGGGACCATACAGCACCGTCCATACGCCGCCCGTTCGGCGCGGTGCTTCGATGAAGGTCATAGTCTTCAATACGCCGACGCATGAGTTTCGGTTCCAGCCGATTCTAAGCTGCATTGCCGCTACATTGAGGTTCTTTTTCGGCCAAGGATTTCTGAGGAGGCGTGTTTCTCGTTTATGATGGCTCTACTCGCATGTCCATTTCGGTTCGTTCCTTCGCCAAAATCAATATCGGTTTGCGCATCGGCCCGCTGAGGGAAGACGGGTTCCACGAGCTGCGCACCCTCTATCAAACCATCGCGTTGTGTGACACCGTGCGAGTAGACATCGGCCGCGGCCTGGGCATCGAGATCGCGTGCAAGGATCCCCGCGTCCCCTGTGACGAACGCAATACTTGCTATCGCACCGCCGAGCGCGTTCTGCGGCGGTTCAAGCTGCGCAGCAAAGTGCGCGTCACCATTGAGAAGGGTCTGCCCGTGGAAGGCGGAGTGGGCGCCGCCTCGTCGAATGCAGTAGCCACCATGCTGGGGCTGGAGAAAGCCCTCAAGCGGCAGTTGACTCCGCTGGAACGGTTAGAGGTAGCGGCAGAAGTCGGTTCCGACTTGCCGCTGTTTCTGATCGGCGGCACCGTGCTGGGTACCGGTCGCGGCGAGCAGGTGTATCCCCTGGAAGACCTGCCCAGTTTCCCTTGCGTGATCGCGACGCCTGAGATTGGCGTTTCCACGCCCGCAGCCTTCGCCGAGTGGGACTTGAAACACGACAAATTGACGTCACCCAACAGCTCCGATAGAATCAATCTGTTCAGTCATTCGGTGTTTGAATGGCTGTGCGGCAGAGGGTTTTCCCCAACCGGTGTCCCAAGCAAAGGCTGGGACCGGGCCGAGGCACTGCTTCTCGACCTTGTCCGTACCGGGATCGAAAACGACTTCGAAAGTGTCGTTTTCCCTAAGCATCCCGCCCTGCGTGAGGTCAAACGAGCATTGGAAAGGTCCGGTGCGAAGTACGCTTCGCTCTCTGGGTCAGGGTCCACTGTCTATGGGCTTTTCGCTGACCGCCAGGCTGCTGAAGCAGCAGCTAAGTTGTTGATAAACAACGGTGTTAGTGCAAGACCAACGGTTACTCTGCCGAGAGCGAAATACTGGAAAGAGATGTTGAAAAACAGCACGTAGTCCTGGGCAGCCTTTAGCTTGCGATTTTTTGGGCTCAGAATGGATGTCTTGCGGGTTTTGGCTAGGAGCTAACGGCTAAGAGCGAAGGGCTAAAAACTGGGCCGTCGACTAATGGTAGGTCAAGTGCCTTTGGAGCACTTTGTCTAGGTTCGAATCCTAGCGGCCCAGCCAGAGTTTGAAGTTAAGCGGTTAAGGTGGGTGGGGTTCGTGAGGTCCTTCGGCTTCGCTCAGGATTTCGCCTGCGGGCTCAGACGCCCGCAGAACGGCTCAAGTTCGAATCCTACGGCCCAGCCAGAGTTTAGAGATCGCCGTGATCGCGCGTGATCGCAACGTGGTCGCCGAGATCGGGCAGGGGTTCCAAGCCGATTACGGCGATTCCGTGCGATTACGGGGCGATCTCGGCGATTGAAAGGTTATTCCTCGGTTGTAGCAAACCAGCTCAAGCGGGAGATGACGATGGCAACCACAGCGACAGCGACGGACAAGTCGGAGAAGAAGCAGCAGCAGATGCAGCCCAAGGGCGAGCACAAACCGCAACGCGCGCGCCACGACGACAAGTTCAAGATCTTCTGCGGCACGGCCAACGAGCCTTTGACCGACGAGATCTGCGCTTTCCTTGGCATGGAGCGCGGCAAGGCCACGATCACACGCTTCTCTGACGGTGAGTGCTATGTTCAGGTGTTGGAGAACGTGCGCGGCGCCGATGTCTTTGTCTGCCAGCCTACGTGCTTCCCCGTGGATGAACACATCATGGAGTTGCTGCTGTTGGTGGATGCGCTTAAACGCGCATCGGCTCGGCGCATCACCACGGTGATCCCCTACTATGGCTACGCCCGCCAGGACCGTAAAGACAAGCCCCGCGTCCCCGTGTCCTCAAAGCTGATTGCCGACCTGCTGACGACGGCGGGGGCGCATCGCGCGCTGGTGGTGGACCTGCATGCTCCGCAGATTCAGGGGTTCTTCAACATTCCGGTAGACCACCTCTTTGCCTCACCGGTGCTGGTGGATCATTTCCGCAAGATGCAGTTGCCTAACCTGACTGTGGTTTCGCCCGATGCCGGCGGCGTGGAGCGCGCGCGTTTCTTCGCCAAGAAAATCGACGCTGCTCTGGCCATCGTGGACAAGCGGCGCACGGACATGAACGTGGCCGAAGTCATGCACGTGATCGGCGACGTGAAAGGCCGCACTTGCTTGATCATTGACGACATCATCGATACCGCCGGGACGCTGGTCAAAACCGCGGATGCCTTGGTGAACGCCGGAGCGGCTAAAGTGTACGCTTGCGCCTCGCATCCCGTGCTGTCCGGTGACGCCATTGAGAGAATCTCCAAGTCAAAGCTGGAGCAGGTGGTGGTCACCAACACCATCCCGCTGACCACGAAGGCGAAAGCCGAACCGAAAATCCAAGTTTTGACGATCGCCGGCCTGCTGGGCCGCGCTATCCAGTCGATTCATGAAGAGACTTCCGTCAGCTCTTTGTTTGCTTAGCCGCCGGAAGCTGAGATAGACGAAACGAAAGAACAAGGAACAAAAAGATGATTTCACAGGAAACAGTTGAAGCCCAGGCCCGGCCGGACACCTCGCGGGGCAAGAACGAAGCCCGGCGTCTGCGCGCCAGCGGCCGCATTCCCGGCGTGCTCTACGGCGCCAAGAAAAGTACTCTCGCCGTCAGTCTGGATCCAAAACAGATCACGCGTATTTTGCATTCGGAAAGCGGCCACAACACCATTTTCGATCTACAGGTGGGCAGCGAAAAGGCCAAGGTCATGATCGTGGACTGGCAGCATGATCCTATGCACGGCCATCTGCTGCACATTGATCTGAAGCGGATCGCCATGGACGAGAAGATCCGCGTGAACATTCCCATCCACTTGACTGGCGAAGCCGAGGGCGTGAAGACCCAAGGCGGAATTCTGGACCAGGTGCTGCGCGAAGTGGAAGTGGAGTGCCTGCCAGGCGACATTCCGAGCCATATTGACGCTGATGTGACGGCGCTGGTGTTCGGCACGGTCCTGCGCGTTTCCGACTTGCCGCATTCCGACAAGGTGAAGTTTATTACGGACGCAGGGCAGACCGTGGCCCATATCACGTCTGTGAAAGAGGAAGAAGTGGCGCCGACGCCGGAAGCGGCTGCTGAAGCTGCTGCGGCCGCGCCCGCTGAGCCGGAAGTCATCAAGAAAGGCAAGCAGGAAGTGCCGGAGGAAGAAGGAGCGGCTGAACCTGCGCCGCCGGCGAAGAAGTAGCGGTCGTGAAGCTGATCGTAGGGCTGGGCAATCCCGGCATCGAGTATCAGTTCACGCCGCACAATATCGGCTTTCTTGCGGTAGACCGCATTGCAGAACAGTGCGGGGTGATGATCGATAACCGCCGCTCGCGGGCGCTGACAGCGCGGGCCAGGATTGGCAATCACGAAGTTTTGCTGGCCAAACCCGAGACTTTCATGAACCTGAGCGGCATGTCGGTCCGGGAGCTGGTGGAGAAGACCGGCGTTGACCCGCAGAAGGAGCTGGTCGTGATTTATGACGAACTGGACCTTCCGCTGGGAATGATTCGCATCCGCGAGCGCGGCTCGTCCGCCGGGCACAACGGGATGCAGTCAATCATCAACGCGCTGCAGACGGAGGAGATCACGCGAATGCGTCTGGGGATCGCGCCCCAGCCTCCGGCGCGGGGCGGCACGAATTATGTGCTATCGCCGTTCCGTAAGTCGCAGTTGCCGGCAGTAGACGAAGTGCTGGATTTGGCCGCCACGGCCGTGCAGTTGATTTTTGAAGACGGCGTGGCTGCAGCTATGAACCGGTTTAACCGCAAGAATAAACCGGAAGAGAACGAAAGCAGTGAGTGCTAAGTACCAATTACCAAGTACTCATGAGCGATTTTGTAAGTAGAGAGGATGCAAATGCAACGTTCCTATGAAGTGATGTTTATTGTGCGGCCGGACCTGGTTGAGGAAGACGTGGACAAGCTGGTGTCTACGCTCGAGAGCCACGCCACCGGCGCCGGCGCCACCGTGCAGAAAGCGGAGAAAATGGGCAGACGGAGACTGGCCTACGACGTAAAGAAGTTTTCCGAAGGCCAGTACGTGCTGTTCACGATGAGCGCTGACGGCAAAGCGGTCCACGAGCTGGAGCGGCGCTTGCGCGTTACGGAGCAGGTGATCAAGTTCATCACCGTGCGCACGGACGAAGAACAGCAGCGCCTGGAGAAGGTTCGCAAGATCCGGGCCTCGCGCGTTAAACGCGCGCCGGCCGAAGCCGCATCCACGGAGACAGAAACCCCGGCCGTGAACGCGTAAGGTCGTTACCCTGCCGGCTAGGCGAGGACTGTCTTGTTGTGGTTCCGGCAGTGTCTATCCGCGGGAAAGTTGGTATGTGAGTAATTTGGTAAGTGAGTAATTTGATAAGCAGGTAAGCGCGGAAGGCGGGTTTTCAATTACCCACTTACCAAATTACTCAATTACCAAGTCTTTCGAAGGAGATTTATGGCTGACGAAGCAAAGCAGGAAGTTTCTACACCCTCACCGCGCCCGCAAGGGCGGCCGGACCGGCCGGATCGCGGCCCCGGCGGCGGACGCGACGGTGGACGGAAGTTTTTCCGTCGCAAGAAGGTTTGCAAATTCTGCGTCGAGAAAATTGACGACATCAACTACAAGGAAGTGCGGCTGCTGCAGCAGTTCGTTGCGGAGCGGGGAAAAATTGTCCCCCGGCGTCTGACGGGAGTGTGCACGCCTCACCAGCGCCGTCTGACCGCGGCGATTAAGCGGGCGCGCAACATCGCCTTGCTGCCTTTTGCCGCGCGCTAAAGCGCGCGGAGCTCCTAGGTTCTGGCTGCTAGCTGCTAGGCGCTAGGCGCTAGGAGCTAGACGCTAGCAGCGAGTAGCTCAAGTTTGATGAACACGTGGTGCACTCGGTCAGCGGGTTTTGTGCCCTGGGTCACCCGAAGTTCCAACGACAATTGGAGATTCAAAAATGGAAGTCATTCTCAAAGAAGATGTTCCCAAGCTGGGTCACCGTGGCGATGTAATCAAAGTGGCCGAAGGCTACGGTCGCAATTACCTGCTGCCACGCAAGCTCGCGATTGAAGCCACTGCGGCCAACAAGTCCGTCATTGAGCAGATGAAGCAGGCTGCCGTGCGCCGCTCGGCCGTGGAGAAGGCGGATTCCGAAGCGCTGTCGAAGCAACTGGAAACCGTTACCTTGAGCTTCCAGCGCAAGGCCGGCGAGAAAGAGCATTTGTTCGGTTCGGTCACTTCGTCGGACATCGCTGAAGCGCTGGTGCACAAAGGCTTCAACATCGACCGCCGGAAGATCCAGCTCAGCGATCCGCTGAAGAGCCTCGGCGAATTCGATGTGCCCATCCGCCTGCATCGCGACGTCACCTGCCGGGTGAAGGTAGTCATCGAGAAAGAGCCCGAAGCCGCCTAGTCTTTCACAAAGGTGCAAAAGGCCTGGAGCGCCAGCTCCAGGCCCTCATTTTTGATGTGCCGGTTTAGTGGTTGATGTTCGCAGCCTGAGCCGCTTGCTTCAACTCATTGTTGGCCTGATCGAGAAAATCTTTGGCCTTCTGTGCATGGCCTAGTAAATCCCACTCGTTGGCTTTCTGAGCAGCAAGGATCTTCTGGTAGGCTTGGGCGCTTAGTTGCTGCGCCTGGGACAGGTTGGGGTGCTTTCTAGCGCTGACATTCTGGGCCGGCTTCTTCTGTGCGATCATCACGCCAGTCAGTAAGAGAATTACGGCTATCAGGGCTTGCACCAGCAGTTTCCGTCGAATCATCTTGTATGCTCCAAGGAATTTAGATTCGCGCCGACGAACGGGACGCCGCAGAATTATACAAGGCACTGGTGAAGTGACCTTGCGCTTGGACTATACCGCGCAATCCCCTTGTCCTCCCCGGCCTCCGGCTATAACATCAAGCCTCGCCCATGAGCCGTGCAGAGAGTAGTCTTGCCCAGATCCTGAAGAAGCTGGAAGCCGTTTACGGCAAGCAAGAGCCCACCTGGCCGACCGACCCTCATCTCTTCCTGATTTGGTGGTACTGCGGATATCCGGCCAGCGACGCTGCCTGCTCCCGGGGTTGGGAGTCGCTGCAACGTGAAGTCGGAACCGGCCTGGAGCAAATCCTGAGCGCCTCTCCCGCCAAACTGGCCGCCGCGCTCAAGCCGGGCGGGATGGTGCCGGAGCTCAGAGCCCTGCGCCTCAAAGAAATCGCCGCCAGAATCAAAGACGAGTTCGGCGGGGATCTTCGCGCAGCCTTGGTGGGACCGATCGCGCAGGCGCGCAAGACCCTCAAGAGATTTCCCAGCATCGGCGATCCCGGCGCCGATCGCATCCTGCTTTTCGCCGGCATCGCTCCACTGCCGGCGGTTCCTTCCAATTGTCCTCACGTGCTGGTGCGCATCCAGCGTGGACTGGAGCGCGAGAACTATGGCGTGACGTACCGGGAGGCGCAACAGGCCATCGCGGCAGAAGTCCCGGAGAAGTTTGACGCCCGCACCCGCGCTTACCTGCTGTTGAAACGCCACGGCCAGGAGCTTTGCAAGCGTACCAAGCCCAAATGCGACCAATGTCCCGTCAGCTCTTCGTGCGCTTACTTCGCCGGGCGGCATCGCGGTCGCGCGGCCCGGGCCTGACAGCTATTCCGCCCCCAAGGCGCGCGCCATCAGACGAAAGATCTCTGACATGTCGTGGACGCCAAGAACGCCGAAGGCCTGTGGCCCCTGGGCAGCGATTCGTACCTGGGTCCCCGTATGTTCCATGCTGTGCGACGACGAACAGCACACCGAGTTGGTGCCGTAATACAGGGTCATGTTGCTCTTATCCGCGGTGATTAACGTGCTCATCAGCCCGGCGCCGTGAACGTCAGTCTTGGGTTCCGGCACGATCTGGGTGGAGTGTCCGTGGTCCGCAGTCACAATGATTAATGTATCGGGATGACCGGCAGCATATTGCTGCGCCATCTGGATGGCATTGTCGAAGGCAACGGTTTCGCCGACTTGTTCACACGGCTCGGCGGTGTGCGCTCGCTTGTCGATCTGCGCGCCTTCCACTTGGAGAAAAAAGCCCGGCGCCTTTGGATCTGTGGCCTCCAGAAGGCGAATGGCTTTGAGCATCATCGCAAACAACGCAGGCTCGTTTACGGGCCGCACAAATTCTTTGCACTTCTGTGGACCGCTGCCGGGATAAGGAATGGCAGGATCGCCGGACCATTCCATGCTCATGTTGCCCGAGTTGAACAGTCCCAGCAGACGCTGCCCCGGCTCCGGTTGGACCTGGGATAGTTCCTGGGCAGTGGTAATGATCCTGTATCCCTGGGACTCGGCCCATGCCCATGCGTTCTTGCCTTCGCCCGGACCGCCGTCAACGACTTGTTCATAACGCTGCCTGCCGCCGCCCATCAAGACATCAATCTTGTGGTCAACGAGCTGTTCAGCGATGGAACCGGGGCCGCCGGCGCTCTTCTTGTACTTAGGACAATCCTTCATGTCGGCCGGACCCTGGCAGCGCCGGCTGTTCACATGCGCTCCCAGAACTGCGGGCGTGGCGTCTGTAATCTCAGCGGTGGTGATGTTGCCGGTGCGGTAACCCATCTGCTGAGCCAGCTCCAGAATCGTCTTCAGAGATTTGTCAGTTCCGGCAGTCGTCGAGATCCGCCCGTTGCTGGTCTTTTGCCCTGTTGCCCAGGCCGTGCCGCCCGCCGCGGAGTCGGTCACATAGTCCGGCAGCGAGGGGTCATCTTCGCGAAGGGCGTAGGTAGTCACAGCGCCGGTGAGGGGCAAGGCGTCCATGGCCAGACGTCCCGCTGCTCCGGCCCGGTAGTTGCGTGCCGCCGTGATCTCACTGTCCCCCATGCCGTCGCCAATAAACAAGATGACGTTCTTGGCACGGCCGCCCTGAATTTGCTGCTGAAGCTTAGACGCGTCGCCGGAAGGACCGGCGCCCTGCTGTGCCACTGCGGCGGCGCACAACGACACGAGCGCGACGAGAAGTCTCAGTTTCACTCTTTGTCTCTCCTGGGGAGTGCAGC
>DATFQZ010000206.1:0-9893 GCA_035263765.1 Candidatus Angelobacter sp.
TGCCCCCGGCTTATGCTTACTTGGGACCTCTGCACCGGCAGACTGATTGGACACTGGGCTGTATTGCGGTGACCAACGCTGAGATCGAAGAGATCTGGTCGTTGGTGCCGAACGGAACCAAGGTTGAGATCAAGCCGTAAAAAACAGCCGTTAGTACTTAGCCTTTAGTAGTTAGCTAGAGCACTCACCACAACGCGGTTCTGTGGCGCCAGACGGCGCGAGTGAATTTGTGCCCTGATATTTGGTTCGCGCAGATAAAGACGAGGCCTGACGAAATTAGCGCCCCACTTCACGAACACCCCGGAGCCTGTCTTGCCAAAATCTAAAAATCCACTTAGTGTGTTGGGCCATGTCGAAAGCGAAAACGATCGTCCTGTGGGTCGTCAGCATTTTGCTGGTGGCCATGTTTCTGTTCTCGGGAGTATTCAAGCTGGTCAAGCCGGAGACGGCCAAAGCCGGATTCGTTCATTACGGCTACGCAGCATGGTTCGCGATTTTCATTGGCGTGTGTGAAGTTCTCGGAGCCCTTGGCCTGCTTCTACCGCGTTTGGCAGCAGTTGCCGCGGCGGGGCTGGGCATCATCATGATCGGCGCAACGTATACCCACTTCAGCCATCACGAGTATCAACACGGAATGATCCCTCTCGTGCTTCTGGTTGTGCTAGTTGGGGTTGCGTTTGCGCGCGTGAAAGGAAGCGAGAGCGGCTCCCCCGTAGGTGGTGTCGAAAGCAAGGGATCTCAGACGTAGAGACGCGGCATTGCCGCGTCTCACATTCAGCAGTATGACGCTGTTTCAGGGAAACACAGCGCGTCGAATTTCACCGCAAAGGAGAGGTTGTTTGTGGCGTAAGCAGTGAGACGTGGCGGTGCCACGTCTCTACGGCACAATTCTCTTTAGAACCCAACCCGCGGCACGCGGAAGGGTACGCGGATGACAGCCTCCACGTCGACCGGGACACCGTTCTTCAATCCCGGGCGGAAGCGCCACTGCTCGAGCGCTGCGCGGGCGTTGGCGTCAAGCTGATCGTTGAAGCCTTCGAGCACGCTGACGTCGCCTACGCTGCCGTCACGGTGAATCACCGCGTGAAGAATGACCACGCCCTCGATGCGGTCACGCAGCAACTCGGCCGGATAGGCTGGATCAACTTTACGCAGCGCCTCGGGTGCGCTCAGCTCGCCCGGCGTTCCGTCCTCCGCTTTCAACTCCGCGAAGCGCACCGACCAACTGCCGATGGCGGAAGTGAGATTAGGCATGTTGATGTACATGGCGTGCGACCGGCGTCCGGCGAAAACTTCGTCCTCGATTTTCTCCGAAGGAGGTTTCCCGGAAGAAGCGGGAACGTCGTACTTGTCGCTGTTGGGCATCGCGATAGCGGGAGGCGGTTCCGGTACGCCCGCTACCACCGTGCCCGAGACCACTCTGTGCGGCGGGGCCGATACGGAGATCGTGCTGTTCGAGTCTGAAGGTCCGTTACCCCTTCCCGGCTCGTGCGCTTTTGTCGGATCGCCGGCGCGAGTCTCCGGTCTGGCTGATGCTCCCGCATGTCCTTCCGGTCCCGCGGCGAATTCGCCGCGACGGTTGCCGCCTGGTACCGTCAACGGCCCCACTGGTTCGGCGGGACGCGCGTTCAACGCCAGCAACTGGCCAACCTCGCGTGACTGCGTCCTCCCCATTCCGCTGGTCACAGGCTGTGCGGGCGGCACGGCGTCCGGGTCTTGCCCTGGCATGCCCAGCGCGGCCAGATTGCGCTGTCCTGGAGTTGGTGCGGGCGGAACAACGTCCGGCTGGCCCGCGGGCAGCGCCTGGGCCAGCTTGTGTCCAGAAGCGATCGCAGAAGGCGGAGCGGCAACAGCTTGCGGCGCCTGCGCGGGAAGCTGCAATCGCGAAAGATCGTTGGCCGCTATCTCCGAAGAGGGTGGAATGACCACCGGTGAGTTCATGGCGAGCATCGCTTGTCTCGCGTGATCGCTGGCAACAGGATTCGCAGGCGCTACTACTTGCACTTGCGGAGCCACGGGAAATACCAGACGGCTGTGTTCAGCGACCGCTTCCGCCGGCGGCACGATTTGCGGCGTGCCGTCTGGCAATGGCACAACACGATTGCGCGAGACAACGGGCGCTCCCGGAACCGGAGTCCACGCCACGATGTTGGGCAGCGGCACGTCCTGATGCAGGAAGATCGGATCCGGCTGGATGATCGTCTGCCGCGTGCTGTCATGCTGCGCGTTCAGGGAAACAATCTCCTGCGGTGAATATTCCGGGTCAGCTTTCTGTGCAGTGCGGCGGATCGGCGGTGTGTTCTGCTTCTGGGCCGGGCGTACCTCGGGCAGATACTCAGAAACCTGATATTCGAGAATCGACTTCGCTTTCTGCGGCTCGTCGACGATGACCTGCGGCTGATTCAACTCCAGCCAGCTGATGGCGAAGACAGCGCCAACAACAACGATGTGCGCCAGCAGTGATTGGCCCATCTGCTTCCAGGCCACGGGACGCGAGACCAGCCCGTCACTCCAATATCTGCCCGGACGCGAGCTGATCCGCAGTGGTGGAGGACTTGGGCGGAAGCAATCAGCGACGTTGCGCGCAAAGTTTCCCAGCCACGGTTCCGGCTCTACCAGCAGGCGGAAACGATGCAAGGGAACCGGTACTGCCTGGGTGGGAGCCGCGTTGGGGTTCGACTGCATGGGGGTCGGTTACCATCGAGAGTAGCAGCAGGGGAGATTATATCTTTGAATCAGGGGAAGCCACGTTAGAATGGCGGGCAAGATGGTCATTTTGCAGTTGATGTTCTGTTTGATTCTGGCGGGCCCGTTGGCGGCTGGTCAGGTTAATCTTGTATCCTTACAACTCCCATCAAATCAGCAAGATAGAAGCAAAGCCGCGACTCCCGCGGAAGACATCTCCGGCATGTATAGCTTCCTCAAAGAGGGAGAATTTCTGCAGATCAACCTGGATAAAGACGGGGTCAGCGGATACATCTCGCGGATGGGCGAATTGGAAAGCGATCGCGGGACATTCCTCGATCATTTTTTTACGAAAGCAGCAATTCGGGGCCATGACGTCACATTCACAACCCGGCAGGTGCACGGCGTCTGGTTTGATTTCAAAGGGAAGTTTGATCGTGGTCCCGGTAAGACCAAGTCCCAGGACGGATATTATGTTCTACGGGGAACGTTGACAGAGTTTACTGCCGACCCCGAGAAGCGAGTCACCAGCCGTTCCCGTGAGGTCGAGTTCAAACTCCTGGCCCAGCCGGACGATGACGAACCGCAAGCCAAGCCGAAAAAGTAAGTTTCGATGGCTGAATCGGGGGCGGCTTCTCGGTTTTCCACTCGGTTTCCACAGATTTCGACAATCTCCACAGCATTTTCCACCGAAATCGCCACGAATTCGCTCATCTGCTGTTGCAGCGCATTCGCGCTTTCATAGATATTGCTTGCACTAAGCGTGCGATGTTCGCCATGCGAGGATCGTTTCGGCTGTAAGGCCGGGCACACAGTCTTTCAAAAGCTGGGTTGGAGCTTAATCTGCGCCGGCTTCGCTAGCTTCGGCAGCGAATGCATGTCTCGCCCGCTAATAGCAGGGCGAGCGCGAGAGGAGCTCGCGTGAATCGAGGAGAGCCGCGCGGCAACACGCGGACCAGCGAACATCTCACCCCGCAAGCCCGGCCCGTATGGCTGGTACTGGCCGGGCTTTACTTTTGACGGTGGCAGGCGCGGGACAAGTCCTGCTGGACACAGAAACCTGAAGCGGAGCCTTCAATCTGTCCAACTCAACGCAGGCGCAAATGGGGGTTTTGTCCCCTTTATGCATGTGCCTTGGTGTGTCCGGTTCGGCGCTTCTCGTGGTTTTCGCCGGAGAACTCTTTTCTTTGTACCTGGGTTGGGAGAAAATGGCTAACTGCTGAGGGTGGGCCCCGGGAATGGCGTCAACCGATTACAGTGTCGATCGCGGATTGCCCGCCAGCGCGGAGGCGGAGCGCGCCATCTTGGGCGCCATTCTGCTCGACAACACGGCCTATTCTCAGGCCGCTGAGTATCTCCGCGCCGAAGACTTTTCTCTCGACTCCCACCGCCGCATCTACCTGCGCATGATGGAGCTGGCCGAATCCGGCCGCGCCATCGACTTCGTCACGCTCACCGAGCAACTGGGACTGCACAAGGAGATCGAGTCCGTGGGCGGTACTGCCTACGTGATGTCGCTCACCGACGGCCTGCCGCGCGTCAAGAACATCGAGCAGTATGTCCGAATCGTGAAGGACAAAGCGCTGTTGCGCGGGCTGATCCATGCCGCCTCGAACGCCGTGCAGAAGGCTTACGAGCAGGACGCCCCGGCCGAGGAGATCATTGACGCCGCCGAGTCCGCCATCTTCCAGATCGCGGAAAACCGCATGGGCCAGGGTTTCATGGGTGTGCAGGAGATCGTGAAAGGATCCTTCGGTTCGCTCGATAAGCTTTATGCGAGAGGCCAGAGGATCACCGGCCTGGCTACACACTTTGAAGACTTCGACGAGAAGACCAGCGGGCTGCAGAAATCTGATTTGATCATCATCGCCGGCCGGCCGTCGATGGGCAAGACCGCGTTCGCCATCAACATCGCCGAGAACGCCGCGGTGCGCGACAAAAGAGTTGTCGGCATATTTTCGCTGGAAATGTCGCGCGAGTCGCTGCTGATGCGCATGTTGTGCTCCCAGTCGCTGGTGGATTCGCACCGCTTGCGCACCGGTTTTCTGGGCCGCGAAGATTACGGCAAGCTGGCCGCAGGCCTGGCTGCGCTGATGGATGCCCCCATCTTCATTGACGACACGCCTTCCATCTCGCTTTCGGAAATGCGCGCCAAGTGCCGCCGCCTGCAGCAAGCCCAGGGCCGGCTGGACATGATCGTCGTCGACTACCTGCAGCTGGTGGCGGGAGCGCCGATGGGTAGCGCCCGCCGCTACGAAAACCGCACCCAGGAAGTGTCGGCTATTTCGCGCGGCCTGAAAGCCATGGCCAAGGAAATGCATTGCCCCGTGGTGGCGCTGTCCCAGTTGAGCCGCGCTCCCGAAAACCGCACCGGCAACAACCGTCCGCAACTGGCCGACCTGCGCGAATCGGGCGCCATCGAGCAGGATGCCGACGTGGTGGCTTTCATCTTCCGCGAAGAAGTCTATAAGCCTGACGATCCCGATCTCGAAGGCAAGGCCGAGCTGATCATTGCCAAACAACGCAACGGGCCTACGGGCACGGTGAAGCTCGCGTTCATCAAGCGATCGACGCGGTTTGAGAATCTGGCGATGGAAGGCGGAGGGCCGGAAGAGTATTAAGGGCTTTTGAAGGGGTTAAGAATGAAAGCTGAAGTGGTCTTTCTAGTAAATCGTGGAGATGAAGTGCCTACGTTCGCAGTCGAGATAAACGCGGAGACCGATCAGGATCGGGTTTTGCTTTCTGGTATGAACAACAATCCATTTTTGCAGTGATCTTGCCCAAGTCCAAAGGTTTTATTTTAAGAATTTACGCGCTGAATCCGGATGGCGGAGTGTTTTAGTCGACAAAGAGATGCTCCCCAGCATCCAGGGTGTGAAAGCATCCAGCTACGCCCGTGAGGGAGCATGACGCAGGCTTGGGCACTGTGGAGGCAGTCCCGCAGGGACGGATGAAAATAGCCCGGTACGCCGCCGAGGCGCGGGTTGCGCGCTGAGGCGTGAGTGCCGGGGAAGCTTCCCCAAAAATGTCGAGTCCGGCTTCAGCCGGACGACTGAAAATCTTCTGTCGCCTCAGTGGAGTCGCAGCGCGGGAGCCTAAGTTGATGCTCACGCAGGGCGGCACAGGAGCAGGTCCCTCACCCCCTCGCCTGTGGCTCCGGGGATTCGGGATTGGGTCTCGTTGGGGATGATGAAGCGCATAGGAGGAAATTGCGCCTGAGGAGGCAAAATGCGGTGTGTCAGGTTCTTCCCCTGTTTCCAATAATCCCTCCGACATTTAACATGGCTTCTCATGCCTGCGGCTTCCCGCGACCGAATTGACGTCGTCAACGCTCTGCGCGCGTTTGCTGCCATGTTTGTTGCCTGGGGACACTTTGCCGGCGGGCAGGGCCGCTGGCTGGACTGGACCGGACACTACGGCTACACCGGTGTTTACATCTTCTTTGTCATCTCCGGGTTCATCATTCCCTACAGTCTGTATCGCAGCGGGTACGCGCTGCGCAACTTCGGGCGATTCATGGTCAAGCGCGCCATCCGCCTGTATCCGCCGTACCTGTTCTCGATCCCCATCACAATCCTGGCAGCCAACTTTGTGCTGTCGCCGATGCATGTTGGGCCAGCCATCCACGCGGGCGCGCGCCAACTGCTCTATCATTTGCTCTTCGTCAACGATTTCACCGGCGTGCCCTGGTTCAGCGTGGTCTATTGGACGCTGGCCATTGAATGGCAGTGGTACGTGCTGGCAGGCGTCTTCTTCGGGTTGCTGGTGAGCCGCAACGCGTACTTGCGTTTTGTTCCCGTGGCAGTGGCCATGGTTCTTTATTTTCTCTGCACCAGTGATCGCATCGTGTTTCATACGCTGCCCATGTTCCTGATCGGCGTTTTCGTCTTTCAATACAAGATCGGGCTGATCGGCCACTCCAGGCTGCTCTTGCTGATGGCCGCGATGTTGTGGGCCATGCGCTGGCCCACCGGCTGGACTGAGGCCGGCATCGCAGTGGCCACCGGGCTGGTGATCGCCTTTGTCCAGTTCCGCCATCGGGTGGCTGATTTTCTGGGCGATGTGAGCTACTCCGTCTATTTGGTGCATCTGCCGATCGGCGTGGGACTCATCTGCTGGTTTTCCCGCGTGCTGCCCTACGCAAGTTGGTATCTCGGCGCGCTGGATGGCATGGGCATGGCGGCTGCGGTAGCGGCGTCGGCGGTGCTCTATCGTTGGGTGGAAAAGCCGGCGCAGGAACTGTCCTCGCGGGTGCGTTTTGCCCGGACAGAGCGCGGCAAAGTCGCGCTGGCAGCCGCGGCGGCGAAATGACCGCAGCCTAAAACCCACCACGGAGACACGGAGGAATGCACTTTCTGATATTCCGATCCCGCAGAGCGGGAGAGAGATCCTCTTCCCCTTAAAGATGCACACCCACAGAAGCTCGTAGTCATATGGATCCCTCACTTTGTTCGGGATTTCAGAAAGAAGCTCCTCCGTGTCTCCGTGCCTCCGTGGTAGGTTTCTCTTTGATCAAAATTGATTTTGCAGACCTAGCTCGCTACAATGAGCAGTGACAACTCGAACGGCCAGTGATTTGCTGACTGGCTGAAGGAAAATCGGCGCAACGGGCAGAAGGCTCTTGCGCTATTGGTTTTTAAAGGGGCTCTAAATCAATGCCGGCACCACTCACCTGGGTCGAAGTCTCGACGAGCGCGCTGGGCCATAATTTGCGCACGATTGAAGCCCATGTAGGAAAACAAGTGACTATCTGCGCCGTCATCAAGAGCGACGCTTACGGTCACGGCGCCGCAGGCTGTGCGCGAGCCCTGCGCCATGCCGGCGCAAAATGGTTTGCCGTGAGCAGCGTGGAAGAAGGCATCGCGCTCCGAAAGCTCGGGATCGAAGCCCGCGTCCTGGTGCTGAGCGGCTTCTGGCACGGCGAGGAGCAGGAGATCGCGAGACACCAGCTCACACCGGCGATCTGGGACCGGGGTCAAATCGAATCGCTCGAAAAGGCTGCAGCGCTTACGCCTCGGGACCGGCTGGCTGTTCACCTGAAGATCAATACCGGTATGAACCGGCTCGGCGCGGACATCAAAGACCTTCCTGAGATTTACAAGGCGATCGGCTCGGCACGGCATCTTGCCCTGGAGGGCGTTTTCAGTCATTTTGCTGCGTCAGAGGTCGTAGGCCAGGCTCACGGCGACGAACAAATCCGGTGTTTCGGCGAAGCTTTGGCACTCGCCGAGAAGATGGGGCTCGAAGTCCAGATCCGTCACATGGCCAACAGCGCAGCGATTGTGGCTCGCTCCCAATCCTGGTTCAACATGGTGCGACCCGGCCTGGCGATTTACGGTCATTGTCTGCCGCTGAGCGCGGCAAGCTCAGAGAGCGTGCCTCTGGCTCTCCCGTTGCAGCCAGCGCTTACCTGGAAAGCGCGAGTCCTCCAGGTGCGGGATGTCGGCCCGGGACAGCAAGTGGGCTACAGCGCCGGCCACATCACAACAGCAGAGACGAAGATTGCGCTGTTGCCGGTCGGCTACGGGGACGGCTTGAACCGCCGCCTCTCGGCACGCGGGCGTGTGATCGTGCGCAACGCCTACGCGCCGATCCTCGGCAACGTCAGCATGAACCTGACGGCTGTGGACGTGACCCATGTCCCCGGCGTCGCCGTGGGCGATGAGGCAATTCTTATCGGCAAGAGCGCGTCGTGCAGAATTGACGTCACCGAGCATGCACAACTGGCGGCGACTATTCCGTATGAGATTCTGTGTAATATTTCCAGCAGATTGCCTCGAACCTACGTGGAGACTGATTGATGCCCGGCCTTTACGCACGCTGGATGAACGCATGGGAGACGCGCCTGACCACCCGCGACACCAATCGCGTGGTGCGGCCTCTGGAGTGGGGCATCGATTGGGCCAAGCGCTGGCCGCTGGTGAACGGCCATGCTCCAGCGCACGACGCGGAGTACGAGAACTACCTGCATGAGCTGAACGACCGCATCGTTGCCTCGAGCGACGAGTTCTTTTCCTACACAACGCCCACGGACTTTCGCCTGGAGCAGCGCAAGATCGAGTTGTTTCCCACCGGCAGCAACGCCGCGGAGAAAATTCCCGATGGCCACGGGACGTTTCTGCGCTTCACCTCGCCGGTCACTACGCCGCATCCGGAAAACGACCTGGTGAACGCGCGCTGGTTCCCCACCGACGGACCGCGCGCGGCGATCGTGCTGCCGCACTGGAACGCCAACGGCATCGCGTACAACGCGCTGGGACCGGTGCTCAACCGCTTTGGAATCTCCGTGCTTCGGTTGAGCAAGCCGTACCACGACATTCGCCGTCCGGTGGAGACGGCGCGTTCCGATTACGCTGTTTCGTCCAACATCTGCCGCACCATCGACGCCGCTCGCCAGGCCATCGTTGATATCCGCTCTTGCATTGACTGGCTGGAGAGCCAAGGCAAGCGGAGCATCGCCATTGTGGGCACCAGCCTGGGATCTTGTTACGCTTTTCTGGCTGGAGCTCACGAGCCGCGGTTGAAGGTGAGCGTCTTCAATCATGCTTCCACCTATTTCGCCGACGTGGTGTGGACTGGCCAATCCACGCGACACGTCCGCGAGGGCTTAGAGCGTGATGGCCTGACGATCGAGCGGCTGCGGCAAGCGTGGCTGTGTATCAGCCCCATGGCGTACTTTGACAAGTTTGTGCGCTTCCCCAAGAAGACTCTGATGATCTACGGCAAGTACGATATGACCTTCCTGCCCGAATTCTCCCGCCAGGTCGAAGCCGAGTTTCGCCGCCGCAACGCCGACCTGAAGACCGTGGTGCTGCCGTGCGGCCACTACACCACCGGCGAGGCGCCATTCAAATATATCGATGGGTATCAGATGGTTAGGTTTCTTGTGAAGAATCTGTAGGTTTTGCCGCAGATGAACGCAGATATACGCAGATCAAACAAGGAGCAGCCCACAGGACGTTCGGTGATCAGCGTTCATCTGCGCAAATCTGCGGCTGAGGTTTTTATTTATTCTTCCACACAGGCTTGCGCTTCTCGATCACCGCGCGCAGGCCTTCCTGAACGTCTTCCAGGTTCATCAACTCGTTGAGGTAGAGATCTTGTGAGGTCTTCATGGCCTCTTTGAGCGGTCGCCCGATCGAGCTGCCGATAACCCGTTTGGTCACCTCCAGCACCGGGCCGCTGAACTCGGCGATGCGTTCCATGAG
>DATFQZ010000207.1:0-17808 GCA_035263765.1 Candidatus Angelobacter sp.
CGATCCGCTATATCTACAAAGCGGGCGAAGTACAGAAGTAGAACTCCAAGATTTTAAATTTCAAATTTTAAATTTAAAATCTCCGGCGAACCCCGCTAGAGCTTCGGCAGCACAATTCCCGATTGCTTCTGGTATTTCCCGCTTTTGTCCTTGTAGCTGACCTCGCACGGCTCGTCGCCCTGGAAGAACAGGATCTGGCACAGGCCTTCGTTGGAATAGATCTTCGCCGGCAAGGGGGTGCTGTTGGAGATTTCCAGGGTAACAAAGCCTTCCCACTCCGGCTCAAACGGGGTGACGTTGACGATAATGCCGCAGCGAGCGTAGGTCGACTTGCCCACGCAGATGGTGAGAATGTCGCGGGGGATCTTGAAGTATTCGACCGAGCGCGCCAGAGCGAAAGAGTTGGGTGGAATCAGGACTGACGGGCCTTTGACGTCGATGAACGAGCGCTGGTCAAAGTTCTTGGGATCGACGATGGCGGAGTTGACGTTGGTAAAAATCTTGAACTCATCGGCCACGCGCAGGTCATAACCGTAGGAAGAAACGCCGTAGGAGATCACGCCATCGCGGACCTGGCGGTCGTTGAAGGGGTTGATCATGTCGTGTTCCAGGGCCATCTTGCGGATCCAGCGGTCGCTTTTAATCGCCATTGAGTTGTGGCTTCCTTGGTTACCGAGGTGCTATTTTCGGGGATTGGTGGAGCAGCCATATTAATAGGCCCAAAGCTCCATTGACAACCGACGTGAAAGTCCCATATTATCTGCAAGTTACATCCCCTCGGTCGATTTTTAGGAGAGCTGACTCGTGATAAAGCTCGATATCATCAATGAAGTAGTGCACAAGACCGGCATAACCAAAACCAAAGCTGAGCTGGCGGTAGAGACGGTTTTCGCCAGCATGAAAAAAGCGTTGGGCCAAGGCGAGCGCATTGAACTGCGCGGCTTTGGCGTGTTCAACGTGCGCCCGCGCAAGACGGGCATCGGCCGCAATCCGCGCACCGGAGCCGAGGTCAATATTCCCCCCGGCAAAGCCGTGCGCTTCAAGCCGGGAAAAGAGCTGCAGTCCATCGACTAAGGTCTGCCCGGGGGCCCAGCAGGCGCGCTTGTGGCTTGCTGGGGTGACCGTTCGGGGCCAATCGTTTTCATGCCGGAAGATCCTCCTCCGCTCGACTACCAGATCTTTGATCCCGAACGCCAGGAGATCAGAGTGGTGACGGTACAACCGCCCAAACGGCGGTTGTGGCTCCACATCATCCTTTTTCTGGGAACACTGCTCAGCACGCTCGCCATCGGCGCACACCTGCAATACGATTTCGACCGCAACGTATGGCCGTTCTCTGACGACAAGAATTTTCCTTATTGGATCTGGGCGCTGAGTGACTGGCACCGCCTGAAGCTGGGGATTCCGTTCGCGGCGTGCCTCCTGGGAATTCTCACCGCGCACGAGATGGGACATTACATTCTCTGCCGCCGCCGCGGCGTGCAGGCCTCGCTACCTTTCTTCATTCCCTTCCCCTCTCTGATCGGAACTTTGGGCGCAGTGATCCGCATCCGCTCCCCGATCGGCAGCCGAAAAGATTTGTTCGACATCGGCATCGCCGGACCGATCGCAGGATTTATCGTCGCGGCGCCGATCCTCTTGTTCTCGTTGCTGAGTTGTCCACCCCTGACCATCAAGCCGGAGGATAGCTTCCCGGTTTTGGGCATGCCTTTGATTTTTAGCGTCGCGCGCTGGATCCTGCACGCGCTAGGCATCCACGTGGCCGCGGCCTACCTCGGTGGGCAAGATCTTTATCTCTCGCCAACGGCGCTCGCGGCCTGGTTCGGAATGCTGGCTACGGCGCTCAATCTTCTTCCTGGAGGACAACTCGATGGCGGTCACATCATCTTCGCTCTGAACCCGCGTGCGCATCGCACAGTTTCAACCATTACGATTCTTGCCATGCTGGTGTTGGGCGTGTACTGGTGGGCGGGATGGCTGCTGTGGGCCGTCTTGTTGTTCGTCACGGGAAGCCGCCATCCTATCGTGCCGCCCGAGCCGGGGCTGGGCCGCAAAAGCAAATGGCTGGCTCTCATGGCGGTGCTGATGTTACTGCTCACGTGGATGCCGGCGCCGCTGGCCGGCGGGAGCCTGGTAGACGTCGCCAAAGACATCGGACAAAGTTACCGGGAGTGGAGACATCAGAGGTAGGCGAAGCACATCCTCACAAGGCTCTCGGATCGACAACAAGAGTCATTAGCATAGCTTGTGTGGCACCGGCACTCTTGCCGGTGCTTGCCTCCTCAAGAAGGACACCTCGGCACAGGCAAGAGTGCCGGTGCCACACAATCATGAACTTCGTCCCTCTCACAGCAACGACAACGCATCCACGTCCACAATCACGTTGGTGCGCGGGATTTTTTGTTCGGCAACGAAGGCCAGCAGGTAGCGCAGGATGTTGTTGAGCTTTTCGCGGCCCGCGCCCTTCACGATGAAGTGATACCGATAGTCGCGCTTCAGGCGCATGATCGGCGCCACCGACGGCCCCAGCACGCGCACTCCCTCTTTCCGTGTGCCTTCAAACCACCTGCCGATCTGGCCGGTCCACTTGAGCGCCTGGTCGAGCTTGTCACTGCGCACCAGCACGTTGGCCAACGCGCTGAAGGGAGGATAGTGCATCCAGCGCCGGTAGCGGATTTCTTTCTCATAGAATCCGGCGTAGTCGTGGCGCTGAGCGAACTGGATGGCGTAATGGTCAGGATGAAACGTCTGCAGCACGACGCGCCCGGGCGTTTCTCCGCGGCCGGCGCGGCCCGCCACCTGGGTCAGCAACTGGAACGTCCGTTCCGCGGCGCGGAAGTCAGGAAAGCCGAGCGCGTAGTCGGCCCCCACCACGCCTACCAGCGTGACGCCGTGGACATCGTGACCCTTGGCAATCATCTGCGTTCCCACCAGCAGGTTGATCTCGCCGGCGTGAAACTGGCTAAGGACGCGTTCGAAGTCGTGCCGGGTGCGGACTGTATCGCGGTCCAGGCGCCCGATGCGAGCTTGCGGGAACGCCGCATGCAGCCGCTCTTCCACTTTTTCCGAACCGGCCCCGAGAAAATAAATGTATTCGCTGTCACACGCCGGGCAGCGTGCAGGCACGGCTTCGCGGTAGCCGCAATAATGGCACTCCATGCGGTGCCCGGATTTGTGAAACGTCAGAGCGATGCTGCAGTTCTTGCATTGCAATACTTCCCCGCACGAGCGGCACAACACTACCGACGAATACCCGCGGCGGTTGAGCAGGATCATGGCCTGCTCGCCGCGTTCCAGCCGTTCGCTGACTTCGCGCACCAGTTGCTGGGAGAAGAGCTGGTCTTCGCCCTCGCGGCCGAACTCAAACTTCATATCCACCACCTCGACTTCGGGCAGCGGACGCCGCTCCACGCGTTGGCGGAGCTCAAGGAGTTTGTACTTACCGCTCTGCGTATTGTGGTAGGACTCGACAGCCGGCGTGGCCGAGGCCAGCACCACCGCTGCCTGGCTCAGCTTGCCGCGCATCACCGCCACGTCACGCCCGTGGTAGCGCGGCGTCTCTTCCTGCTTGTACGAAGAATCGTGCTCCTCGTCCACCACGATCAGCGCCAGATTGGAGACTGGGGCGAAGACGGCGGAGCGCGTGCCCACCACGATGCGGGCTTCGCCGTGGCGGATGCGGTGCCACTGTTCCGCGCGCTCGTCGCCGGAGAGCGCGGAATGTAAGATGGCTACCTCATCGCCAAAAACCTGGTGCAGGTTGGCGGCGGCAGCAGGAGTCAGTCCGATCTCCGGAACCAGCAGGATCGCTGAACGTCCTGACTCCAGCACCGCCTGCATCGCCGCCAGATAGACGGCGGTCTTACCCGATCCGGTGACGCCGTGCAGCAGAGCCACGGAGAATTTCTTCGCTTCCACCGACTCTTGGATCGACTTGAGCGCCGCCTTCTGCTCGGGATTGAAGATGAAATCCAAGTGGGCAGGGCCGCGTTTCTTCAGTGCCGTGAGGTTGAAGTCAGCCCGCTCTTCGATCAGCTCCACGATGCCGCGCTTGGCCAGGGTTGCGAGCGAGCTGCGGGGGAGCTGGAGTTCGCGGATCCTTTCGACCAGCGCGCGCCCCTGGTTGGCCTGGAGGAAAGCCACGATCTTCCGCTGATTGTCGTTAAGTTTTGCGGCGGGCAATGGTCCGCCGGGGAGTGTTCCGTCGCGCGAGTCGCCGCCGGCATCTTTCAGCACGGCAATCTGTACGGTGCGCTTGGCATCGCGCGCAGACGAGGCATCGCGCCGGATGATCCATTTCTTGCGCACGAGGTTTTCCAGGATTTCGCGGCTCGCACCGGTCGCGGAGCGCACGGTCGTCTCCAACGCCGCGTCGGACTGGGACATCGCCAGGTAATCGAGAACGGCGTACTCGAGCATCTGCGTGTCAGCATCCAGGCGAGAGCGGCGCGACGAACCTGTGGTCGCGGAAGCGTGCAAGGCTTCGTGTCCGGCTTCAGTGATGGAATAAATCTTAGCTCTCTTGAATTCGGCGGCCAGCGGCAACATGGTGCGGAAAACTTCGCCCAGCGGCGCGAGATAGTAGTGAGCGATCCACTCGCCCAGCTTCATCAGTGTGGCATCGAGCGCGGGCTCGGAGTCCAACACCTCCAGAATGGACTTGGCCGGCATGGAAGGCTCGCGGTCGTGCAGCGCAATCACAACACCGGAGAGCCGCTCGTTCCGAAACGGAACCATCACGCGCGCGCCCAGCAGCGGCTGGCGTTCAGCCGTGCGGTACGTGAACGCCATATCCAGCGGGACCGGCAACGCAACATCGCAGAACAAGGACATGAGAAGTAAGCGATGATTGTACGCGCTGGTCCGTTACGGTACATCTTCCCATTCCGGACCCAATAAGAAAAAATTTAGTTAAGAATTGTTTGCGATTGTGCATTGTCGCAGTCAAACCTGAAGGGCGAAGCATATAATCACGCCATTCACAAGGACCGGGATGGTGCCTCCCGGAACCAGCCATGACCAACGCAGCAAGGCCAAGCCGCCACTTGGCCAGGAAGTTGAATTTATTTTCGTTCAGCCGCGCGCGACTTCGCGGCCCCGCGGCGTATGCCTTCACTCTGGCAGTGACCGCGCTCGCGTGTGGCTTGAGCCTGGTCATGGCTCCAGGTATTTATCAAACACCTTTCCTGATCGTCTCCGCGGCCGTGGTTGCCGCAATCTGGTTTACCGGGTTTCGGCAATGTTTGCTGGCCATCGTGGCGTCCGCGCTCTTCGTGAATTATTACCTTCTCCGTCCTCAACATCACTGGTCGCTCGGCAGAGGGGAATTGGCGGGCACCGGCTTTTGGTTTCTTGTTGCTATAGGACTGTCGTTCCTGGTCAGCCGGCTGCGGATAGCCGAAGGCAAGGCAAGCAGAATCGTGGCCAGCATTGCCGAAGGGTTCTTCATCGTCGACCGCGAATGGAGACTTGTCTATGCCAACAACACGGCGGTCAAGTTCATCGGGAAGTCCAGGCAGGCGATGATCGGCGAAAGCTTATGGGAAGTGGTGCCGGAGATCCAAGGCGCTCCGATTGAACAGCGCTTGCGCTGGTGTGCGCACACCAATCTTCCCGTTGACTTCGAGACCCACTCGCGGCGACGGCAGAAATGGGCTCACGTGCGGGCGTATCCGTTTGCCGGCGGCATAAGTATCTTCATCCAGGATGTCACCGCCGCGAAACGCAAGGAAGCAGAATTGCGTTCCGCCATGGACCGTCTTTCCACCGCTTATAAAGCGGCACACCTTGGAGTATGGGAGTGGAACATACAGACCGGCGAGCTGTTCTGGTCAGACGAGGTCCCGCGCATTCACGGCATTCCGGTGGAGGAGTTTGACGGGCGGCTCGAATGCTGGATCAAGACCGTCCACCCCGAAGATGCCGAGGATCTTCGCGGCAAAATTCGTGAGGCTCTGGTGAAACAGCAGGATTATCACTTCGAATTCCGTGTCGTCCGTCTCGATGGAGAAATCCGCTGGCTTTCTGAGCAGGGGACCGTCATCTTGGATCCACAAGGCCGGGCGGAGCGCATGTGCGGGATCACGGCCGATATCACCGAACGCCGGCTGGACGAAGAATCCTTGCGTCGCTCCGAGAAGCTCGACACGGCCAGCCGGATCGTAGCAACGATCTCCCACGAGCTCAACAATCCTCTGGCTGCGGTCACCAATCTACTGTACCTGGCCCGCCAGGACCATACCGCCACTGCGGAGACGCAAACGCTTTTGCGCATGGCAGACGAGCAACTGGCGCGCGTGAACCATCTTGCCCGGCAGAGTTTGGGGTTCTGTCGCGACAACAGCCCGCCGCAGGAGGTGGACGTGAGCCAGCTCCTGGACGAACTGCTGGCTATCTTCAGCGACCGCGTCACAACTAAGCAGATCCGCGTAGAAAAACAATTCGAGAGCGCCAGCGCTGTGTTCGCGCTCAGGGGCGAGCTGCAGCAACTGTTTTCCAACCTGCTCACCAACGCTATTGACGCCTCTCCCCAGGGCGGCGCGCTCATCCTGCGCAGTAAAGTGGAACTCTTTCTCGGCATAAATCCGGTCCACCAAGTCCGCATCCAGGTGGAGGACTTTGGGGCCGGCATCCCTCCCGGTGATGTTCCCAGGATCTTTGAACCTTTCTTCACCACGAAGTCGGCTGTCGGCACCGGGCTAGGGCTCTGGTTGAGCAAACAGATCGTCGAGAAAAATCGTGGGCGCATCGAGTTTCGTACCCGGTGCGGGAGCGGCGGCGCGGGGACTTGTTTTTCCGTGATCTTGCCGGCGGCCCCCGGTTCCCTCCATCCGCCCAAGATGCCGCTGCAGCCGCCCGCCCAGCCGGAAAGCAACGGTCAAGCCACGGCGCACTTCTAATTGCGTTCACGGAAAGTCAACACACATTGGCTAGCAGTGCAGTTGCTGCACGCGATCGTGAACATTTACTAATGTGGTTCCCCGCAGCGAGCCGAGTCCAGCGCCCCGCCTATAATGTCACACTTAGTTGAGAGTAGTTCGGGCGTGCGCCCACCCGACTATGAACACAACCAGCTCGCCACAACTACCTTCTTCCCCCAACGGTGTGCGCAAGCTTTTGGCTCTTCCGGCCTGTCCCATGCGCGGCTCCCAAGCCTGGATCATGACCTTCCTGGTGACGGGATTGTCGGCTCTACTGACCCTCGCGGCGTCCCCAGTTACGCGGAACACCGGACCCTTCATGGTCTTCACGGTCGGAGTCTTGATCTGCGCCAGCTGGACCGCGAGCTTCTGGTATCCGTTCTTGTCCAGCGTGCTGGCGGCGCTCTTCGTGAACTACTTTCTAGTATCGCCGAACCTGCATTTCCTGGTGAACCAGAGAGAGCTCCTGCGTTCGGTGGTGTGGCTCTCATTTTCCAACGGCCTCGTGTTGTTGCTGCGCAAAGTTCGCAAATCCGAAATTCAAGCGCTGAAAGCCCGGGAAAAAGAGCTTGAAGTCCGCTCGGTGCTGGAGCGGCTGATCGCGGTCCACAGAGCTGCTCAAATCGGGACTTGGGATTGGAACCTCCAGACCAATGAGCTGGTCTGGTCGGACGAAACATACCGCATCCACGGACTGGCGCCGGAACAATTCAATGGGCGCATGGCAGAGTGGACCAGGTTCGTTCATCCGGAAGATCTGCCGGGCGTCCTGGCCGTATTACGAGCGGCACGCAAGACGGGAAAGGAGTCTCGCTCCGAGTTTCGCGTGATCTGGCCTAACGGTGAGACTCACTGGCTCTGCGGACGCGGACAAGTGATCATGGATGATCGAGGGAACCCGGTGCGCATGGTGGGGATCAGCAAGGACATCACACAGCGGCGCCGTGAAGACGAAGCCCTGCGCCGGTCCGAAAAGCGGAATGCAGCGACGCGGCTCGCCGCCATTCTCGCGCACGAGATTAATAACCCGCTGCAGGGACTCACGAACCTGCTTTACCTCATGAGCCGCGACAGGGACAACAAGCGCGAAACGCTGGACCTGCTGGACATCGCCGACCATTTGCTCGACCGGATGCGCCGCATCGCCAAGCAAACCCTCGTCCTGTACCGTGAGAGCGGCACGCGCGAAGCCGTTGACTTGGTGCAAATCCTGGAAGAACTGCTCACCATTTGCGAGCCGCAGGTGGCCGCAAAACAGCTGCGCATCCAAAAAGAATACGCATCGGTGGCCGCCATCCACGCGCTCCGCGGAGAATTGTCTCAAGCGTTCTCCAATTTGCTGGCCAACGCGATTGATGCTTCTCCTCACGGTGGCACACTCATCCTGCGAGTCAAGCAGCTGGAATCCTCAGATGCCAACCCGGTAAAGACGGTCCGGGTTGAGGTGGAGGATTTCGGCGTGGGCATCCCGCCGGAAGACCGGCAACGGGTTTTCGAGCCCTTTTTTACTACCAAATCTGAGAGCGCCGGCTTGGGGCTGTGGGCCAGTAGTCAGATCGTGGAAACACACGGCGGCACAATCGAGTTCCGCAGCGGCAGCCCAGACGGCAAGCAAGGCACTTGTTTTTCCGTCGTCCTGCCGATAGAAAGTGGGATTGCGCGCGCCGCGTGATGCGTAGCAGTCAGCATTCAGCACTCAGCATTCAGGCCACTGAACGGCTTCCACGCCCAGAAAGCGTATGTGCCTGAACAAGGTGTTCGCGGGCTGAATGCTGAGGTGCTAAGGGCTAAATTGCAGAGTACCTGACGACTACTCTTGCGTCCTAGGGTTTATAATGGGGCAATTGTTAGTTGCCTGGAACTGTGCCGCCAGGCCGGTTTTGTAACCAGAATTCCAATCCGGCAGACCATTTGCGTGGCTACGAAGTTCAGTCTCTTTTCTTTGCGCACCGGCTTTCTCACGGGCACGCGCGCGTACGCTGTCACTCTGGCCGCGACCAGTCTTGCCGCTCTGGTTACGATCTTTGGCGCACCAATCCTGGTGTCGACTCCCTTCATCGTCGCTACGCTGGCTGTCATTGTCAGCGCTTGGTTCGGCGGTCTTCGGCATGGGCTTATCTCGGTGATCGTGGGAGCAACAGTTGTCAATTACTACCTCTTGCCCCCACAAAACCAGTGGTCACTCGGTGCCACGGAATTGCGGCGTACGGTGCTTTGGACTGTCTTTGCCGCCGCCGTGTCGTGGCTGCTGAGCCGCTTGCGCCAGTCGGAAGACCGCGCGCGCACGATTCTGTCCAGCATTACTGAAGGCTTTTTGATTTTGGACCGCGACTGGACGCTGCTTCACGCCAATGACGCAGGGGCGCAATTTGTCGACAAATCTAAACCAGAAATCACGGGGCGGAATTTCTGGGAAATCATGCCGCAACTCGTGGGCAGGCCGACGGAACAACAGTTGCGCCGGTGTGCGGCGGAGCGCATGCCGGTACAGTTTGAAAGCTTCTGCCGGCGCAGGCAGAAATGGCTGCACATTCGCGCCTATCCTTTCACTGAAGGCATCAGCCTCTTCTTTCGTGACATCACCGATACCAAGATCAAGGAGGAAGCGCTGCGTACGGTCCTGGACCGCCTCTCCACCGCCCACAAAGCCGCGCAGATGGGTACTTGGGACTGGAACATCAAGAGCAACGAGCTGATCTGGTCCGACGAGATTCCCCGCATCCACGGCCTGACTCCCGAACAGTTTGACGGCAAGCTGGAAACTTGGATCAAGACCATCCACCCTGATGACCTTCCCGGAGTGCAAACCAAGATCCAAAAAGCGTTGGAAGACAGGCAGGAGTATTACGCCGAGTTCCGGGTGGTGTGGCCCAATGGGGAGACGCATTGGATTTGCGGTCACGGCAGGGTCCTCGCGGACGAGCAGGGAACGCCAGTGCGGATGATCGGGATTGGCGCCGACATCACGCACCAGCATCTTGAGGAAGAAGCTCTGCGGCGGTCAGAAAAACTCGCGGCGGCCGGCCGTCTCGCCGCCACCATCGCCCACGAGATCAATAATCCTCTGGAAGCCGTGACGAATCTGCTTTACCTCATGCGCCAGGATCCCAGCCTCAGCCGCGAAACCCTGGCGTTGCTGCGCGCGACCGATGAACAACTCTCCCGCGTGAACCATATCGCCCGGCAGACCCTGGGCTTCTATCGCGATCGCAACACGCCGGAGACCGTGGATGTGGCCCACGTCATGGATGAATTGCTTATGATTTTCCAGGCCCGGTTGTCAGGACGGCAAATCAACGTGGTGAAGGAGTATGAAAGCGTGGGCGCCATCACCGCGTTTCGCGGAGAGCTGCGGCAGGTGCTCTCCAACCTGATCACGAATGCGATTGACGCCTCCGGGTTTGGAAGCCAACTGGTCCTGAGAGTCAAGCCGGAAACGTCCACGCCGACCCATGTCATGCCGCTGGTCCGAATCGAAGTCGAGGATTTCGGATCGGGGATCCGCCCCACGGAAATGACGCGGATCTTCGAGCCGTTCTTTACCACCAAATCGGATGTGGGTACCGGGCTCGGCCTGTGGGTGAGCAAGCAGATCGTGGAAAAGAATGGCGGTCAAATCGGCTTTCGTACGCGCTGCGGCGACGGAAACTCGGGCACTTGCTTTTCCGTGGTCATGCCCACGAACAGCGCGGCGGCATAAAGAATCACGGTCCTAGAGACGCGGCATTGCCGCGTCTCATTGTTTCCAAAGAACAAACCGCCTATGCAACGATGGCCGTGCTTTGAACGCAGAGGCGCGGAGAATATCCGTGCCGGCTCGAAGCGCTCGCGTACCGCACCCAATCATTGCTCCACGATTCAAATTTCTCCTCTTCCTCCGCGTCTCCGCGCCTCCGCGGTGAATCGCCGTTCTTGGCGCCAGCATTGAGACGTGGCGGTGCCACGTCTCTACGTCCGGGAGCGTAGCCGCGCGCCGTGCCTTTCTCATCCTTCCGCAGCAGATCCAGCCTTCGTCTTCAGTCCCAGGTATTTCATGACCATCTGCAGGTCTTTCCAGGCTTCTTTTTTCTGGCGCGGATCGCGCAGCAAATACGCCGGGTGGTAGGTCACAAGCAGGCGAGCGTTCTTGAAGTCATACCAGCGGCCCCTCAGGCTGGCCATAGAATCGTTCACGGCCAGAAGGTTCTTGGCGGCCACGGCGCCCAGAGCCACGATGACCTTGGGACGAATCACTTCAATTTGCCGCATGAGGAAGGGAGAGCACGTATCACACTCATCTCTTTCCGGTGTCCGGTTCTGCGGCGGGCGGCACTTGACCACGTTGGCAATGTAAACGTCGCTGCGCTTGAGCCCCATGGCTGCGATCATGTTGTTCAGCAGCTGCCCGGCGCGGCCGACGAAGGGTTCGCCCTGCTCATCTTCATCCGCGCCTGGCCCCTCGCCCACGAACATCAGGTCGGCATTCACGTTGCCGACACCGAACACGATATTCTTGCGGCCTTTATGCAGGCGGCAGCGCGTGCAATCGCCGATGTCGGCGCGGATCGCCTTCAGCGCCGCAGGCTTGTCCGGAATCACCGGCAACGCGGAGTCAAAAAGGGTGGTGCCGCGGCCTGCGGCCACGACGGCCTCCTCTTGCGGTGTTTGTTCGATCGCCGCGCTCTCCGGCGCCGGCTGGCGGTAGAAATCGTGGATTCCCAGCTCGCGGTAATAGTTGACGCGGGCGATGAGCTGCTTCCTGGTTTCAGGGTCGAGGGGTTTGGGCATGCTGCAAGCAAAATAAATGCTTGAGTGGGGAGAAGTAAATAGAGACTGATAAGTCCTGGACGTAGAGACGTGGCATTGCCACGTCTCAAAGCGTACGCCATAAATAGTGTTTCGGCCCGTGAGCGGGTCGTGGGGTTGAATGTGAGATGCGGCAATGCCGCGTCTCTACGGCGAGGATTATCGTCGCCGCGTCTTATGTCTAAGGTCGAGACTCTGCCCGTTTGATCCCCCGCTCGGTTTTGATCTTCACCACCGCATCCAGCACGCGGTGGGCGACTTCCCACTTACTCATCTCCGGAACGTCCTGCGCTCCGCTGCTTGTGAGGATGGTTACAGCATTGCGCTCGGAATCGAAACCGATGCCGGGGCGGGAGACGTCGTTGAGCACGATCGCGTCCAGTGATTTGCTCTCCAGCTTCTTGCGGGCGTTGGCCAGCGCGTTGTCCGTCTCAGCGGCAAAACCAACGATGATGCGTGTTCCCTTCCTCGCCCCGACTTCCGCCAGGATGTCCGGCGTGGGCTCCAGGTCGAGCGTGATGGCACCTTTGCGTTTGATCTTTTGCGTCTCCGCCTGGCGCACGCTGAAGTCGGCAACCGCCGCGGTCTTGATCACGATCGTCGAGCGCTCCAGCGCGGCTATCACGGCGTCGCGCATTTCGCGCGCGGTCTTCACTGGGACAAACTCCGCGGCCGACGGCGGCTTCAGGGCCGTGGGACCGCTGATGAGAATCACTTTGGCGCCACGGCGCAGAGCGGCTTCCGCTACCGCGTAACCCATCTTGCCGCTGGAGCGATTGCCGATGTAGCGCACCGGATCAATCGGCTCCCGCGTGGGACCCGCCGTGACCAAGACGACCTCGCCGGCCAGATCCTGGTTGGCGCCCAGCGCTTCCAGCACCGCAGCCAGAATTGTTTCGTTTGCGGCCAGCCGGCCCGGGCCCACCATACCGCAGGCGAGGTAACCGCTATCCGGCTCCACAACGCGCACGCCGCGTGCCCGCAAGGTTTGCAGATTGGCTTGGGTGGCGGCGTTCTCCCACATGTTCACATTCATGGCCGGGGCCACGACGACGGGAGCGGTCGTTGCGAGAAAGAGCGTGGTCAGAAAATCGTTGCCTTCGCCGTGGGCGAATTTGGCGATCACGTCAGCCGTGGCCGGCGCTACCACCAGAGCGTCAATCGACTGGGCCACGGCGATGTGCTCGACTGCGGAGTCGATGTTGGCGGCTTCGTTCTGTGCTCCCGCGCCAAAAAGGTCGGTGATGACTTTCTCGCCGCTGAGGGCGGCAAACGTCAGCGGTCGGACGAACTCCTGGGCGGCACGCGTCATCACCACCTGCACGCGAACGCCGCGGTCCTGCAACAGACGCACCAATTCCGCGGCTTTATAGGCGGCAATGCCGCCGGTAACACCCAGGGCAATCTTCATAGGGAGATTGTAGTCCGGTTGTGAATGGGAAGGTAGTTACGCCGGGGATGACATGGGTGCCGGTGCTTCTTGAAGGTGTAGAGGGCACAATGGGGCAAGCAGCCACGATAATCACCGGCGTAGAGACGCGGCATTGCCGCGTCTCACATTCAATCGTCAAGATGATGTATGGGGACGGAACGACACAGGATTCATGGCATAAGCATTGAGACGTGGCAATGCCACGTCTCTACGTTGGAGGATTTCGAGAATCCGTCCCTGCACGCTGACGGGAAAACTGATTTACTTCTTCTCTTCCGCTTTTAGTTCAGAAGAACCCGACGCGCCTTCAGCACCCTTGATGTACTGCACTTTGCCGGCGTCGATCTCTTGCTGGGCGATCTTGCAGACCTTGCGGGCGGTTGTATTGACCAGCGGCGGGGCTCCGCCCGAAAGCTGGCGGGCGCGGCGCGCCGCCACCAGGACGTAGCGATAGTTGCTGTCAAAGCCGTCTTTGAGTTTCATAGTTCCGTCACCTCTGCATACGATCGCGGCGGGGAGCGTCTTAACGAAAGGAAGCAAGGATACTCCGGATCTTCTCTTCCATTCGTGGCTTCAGGCAATTCTCCTCAGTTTCTAAGTACTGTTTCTCCTGTGGGGAAGGTGGTTTCCCGGACCGCCTCACGCGTTCCCCCAGGACAATAGCCTGTAGCGTATCCACGGACTGCTCCAGCCGGTCGTTGATAAGAATATAGTCGTAATTGGGATAGTTCTCAATCTCCTTGCGAGCCGCTTCCAGCCGCCGCTGGATGACCTCTTCGGAAAACATATTCTCGCTGATGCTGCGTTTGCGCAAACGCGACTCGAGTTCCGCGCGGCTGGGCGGCAGCACGAAAATGCTGACGGCCTCCGGGATCTTCTGCTTCACCAGCCGCTCGCCCTGCACGTCAATGTCGAGCAGAAGGTCGTGGCCACGCTGGTCGGCCTCTTCCAGCACGGTGCGCGACGTGCCGTAGTAGTTGCCAAAGACTTCCGCGTACTCCAGGAATTCTCCGTGACGGATCATGTCTTCAAAATCCTGGCGGGTGACAAAGTGGTACTCGCGGCCGTCCTGCTCGCTGCCCCGCGGGGAGCGCGTGGTGTAGGAAATGGAAAAATCAAGATTGGGAACGAACTGGCGCAGCTCGTTTACCAGCGTGGTCTTGCCTGAACCGGACGGGGCTGAGATGATGAACCGGATGCCTTTCATTCCAGGTTCTGCACCTGCTCACGGCACTTTTCAATTTCCGATTTCATCTGCAGTCCCAGCTCAGTGATGCGCAGACCTTCGCTGGCGACGCCCGACGTCTTGGACAGCAAAGTATTGGCTTCGCGGTTCAGCTCCTGGAGCAGGAAGTCCAGCTTTTTACCGGCTTCCCCGCCCTGATCGAGCACTTTGCGGAAATGATCAATGTGAGTGCGCAGGCGCACCAGTTCCTCCTCGACGTCACTGCGCTCCGCCAGGATTGCTGCCTCTTGCAGGAGGCGGTCCGGATCGGCATTGGCGTCTTTCAGAAGCTCCTGCATGCGCGACCGAACTTTCTCCATCATCGCATGTGACACCGCCGCGCGATGACCCGCAATCTCGTTGGCCGCGTCTTCCAAAGCCTTCAGCCGCCGCCGCAACTCGGCGTCCATACCCTTGCCTTCCTGTTCGCGCATCACGTTGAGCTTTTCGATGGCCTGCTCCAAGCCCGCCAGGACGGCGGATTGAAAGTTGCCGTCGAGCGGAACGGTCTCGCCCAGCGCGCCGGGGAGGCGAAAGATCTGGTTGAGGTCGGGTTCACCACCCGTGCCGAACTCGGTAGCAGCCTTGCGAAATGCCGTCACGTAGCCCGACACCAGCTCGCGGTTGAACTCGAACCCCTGCCCAGGACGGCGTTCCAGGCTGAGCGTGACTTCAACGTGGCCACGCGCCAGGCGCTCTTTGAGCATGCGGCGGATCTTCATCTCCAACTCCTCCATGTCGACCGGCAGGCGGAGTTGGGGATCGAGAAAACGGTGGTTCACCGATTTGAGCGACAGCGTGAAAGAAACGCCCTCGCCAGCCTGGGCCTTCACCTGCGCGTATCCGGTCATGGAGCGGACAGACATTAAAATTTGGTAATTGCGTAATTTGGTAACTGGGTAATTGTAAGACGCCTGGCTGTTTGGTTTTCCAATTACCAAATCACCAAATTACGCAATTACTGAATCCGAATCAGTCGCCGACTTCTGTTTCCCGGGTGACTTCACTCATTCTCGGCTCTAAATCCATAAACTGCAATTCATATAATTTGCGGTAGGTGCCGAGGCGGGTAAGGAGGTCTTCATGCGTGCCGGAATCGGTGATACAGCCGTTCTCCAGCACCACGATGCGGTCCACGCGGCGCACGGTCGTCAACCGGTGGGCAATGACGAAGACCGTGCGGCCGGACATGAGGTTCTGGAGCGCGGCCTGCACCAGCGCTTCCGATTCGTTGTCGAGCGCCGACGTGGCCTCGTCGAGAATCAGGATGGGAGCGTTCTTGAGAAGGGCGCGGGCGATGGCAATGCGCTGGCGTTCGCCGCCGGAGAGCCGCAGGCCTTTCTCGCCGATCAAGGTGTCGTAGCCCTCTGGCAGACGCATGATGAAATCATGGGCCAGGGCGGCGCGCGCGGCTTCCACTACCGCGGCCTTGTCCACGTTCGGTTGGCCGTAAGCGATGTTGTTGCGCACCGTGTCGTTGAACAGAATCGTCTCCTGGGTCACGATGCCGATCTGCCCGCGCAGCGAGGGCAACGTGACGTCGCGGATATCGCGGCCGTCAATCTTGATAGCCCCTGAAGTCACGTCAAAGAAGCGTGGGATCAGGTGCACCAGCGTGCTCTTCCCCGCCCCACTGGAGCCGACGATGGCCACGATCTCTCCGGCTTCGATGTCCAGGTTGACGTTGCGCAATATGGGCAACGCGTCACCGTTTTCGGCGTAGGCAAAGCCCACGTTCTCGAAGCTCACCCGCTTGCGGAAGGGAGCCAGATCCGTTGCGCCCGGTTTTTCGACAATGTCGTCCGGCTCGTCCATGAAGCGGAAGATTTCCTGGGTCGCACCGAGGGCCTGCTGCATGCTGTTGTTGAACAGGGCAAACTTGCGGACTGGGTCATAGAGCCTGAAGACCGCAAAGATAAAGGCCACATACACGCCCGGGGTCATCACCTGGGTGTTGATCACGCGGCGGCCCATCCACAGCAGACCGGCCACGGCCATCATGCCGATGATCTCCATCAGCGGCCCGCTCTGCGCTTGCGCCGCCACGGATCGCAGATTCGCACGGAAAAGCTTTCGTGCGGCCTCACGAAAGCGCCGGCTTTCCCATTTCTCCATGGTGAAGGCCTTCACGATGCGGTTTCCGGTGATGGTTTCGTGCAGGATGTTTTGGATGTCGGCCAGCTTGTCCTGGCCACGGCGCGTGGTCTGGCGGACGTGCAAGCCAATCCGGCCCGCGGAAATGACCACGAAGGGAATGAAGAGCAGCAACACCAACGCCATCTTGTGTCCCAGCACGATCACCGTCGCCACCAGGGCCACCGCAGTGAAGAACTGCTGCAAGAACTCGGCCAGCGCCATCGAAAACGTGACCTGGATCTTCTCCAGGTCGTTGATCACCGTGGACATCAGAACCCCGGTGGCATGGCGCGAGAAAAAAGCTGTCGAGCGCTGCAGAATCTTGTCGTAAACCTTGTTGCGAAGGTCCGTGACCAAGCCGAAGCCGGCGTAGTTCACGAGATAGGTTCCCAGATAATCGCAGACACCCTTAATGACGGCGGACCCAATCAGGGCCGCCGCCACCACGCTCAGCGGGTTATGCCAGTAACGGGGAATGAATTGTTGGAGGTAAACCCAGCGCTGCGAGCCGGGAAGTTGAAACAAGGGCAGGGCCTGGCCCGGAGCGGACGGTTTCAAGACCTTATCAACAATGGGTCCCAGGAGCAGGACCGGGAATGCAGTCAGCGCGCCGACAGCGGCTAACAGCAGCACAGCCACGGAGAACTGCAGCAAGTACGGACGAAGATGACTCAGCAGCCTTCTTAACTGTCGCATGGGGCCCACATCCAGGCAGAAACCATCACTTTATTCTAACGGACCCTTGCTTAATACCGTAGCAGCGTATGTACCTGGAAGTTAAGTATTGTTAATTACTTAGGGACTCAGGGAATTGGGTTACAGGGGCACGGTTTTCAGCCTGATGTGAACACTCGTTCTAGGCCCGAGCGCCGGAGGCGCGACTACAGGGCAGCCCACGGCATCGCCGTGGGTAGGGTGAAAAAAGAGGGAGCGCCGGAGGCGCGGCACAGGGTCTTCATCCAAATACGTAGCGCAAAATCGGGACAAGCCGTGCTTCGCTAGCAAGACAATGAATCCGATTCAACCTCATCTTCCGGCCATGTGCTTCTTTGTGTCGCCCCTCCGGGGCTCTAAATCTTATTCGCCTCTTACCCACGGCTAGCGCCGTGGGCTACCCTCTCGGCGCGCCTCCGGCGCTGGGCATCTCTCTCTCCCGAACGACCGCGCCTAGCTGGGAATGCCCGCCTCGGGATGTTCAACCCCACGCACCCGTGACCTCAAGGACTTTCGCCTCGTCTAGGCACTCCGCTCAACATGACAGCAGGTGAAGGTAACGCGCGAGATGAAAGGTCGCGGAGCGGGAAGGCCCG